>NZ_CP042906.1:5465000-5765000 GCF_008728855.1 Hypericibacter terrae
CGAGACATTGGCCGTCGCCAGCACCAGCGTGTCGAACGCCACGCGCCTCGAGCCGCCGGCGAGCAGATCGAGGATGGTGGCGCCGTCGCCATGCCACTCGCCGACCGCGGCGTCGGTGATGAACTCGACCCCGAGCCCGCGGAGGCGCTTGCGCATCGGAAATTCGCTGCCGGTGCGCAGGATCTCGCGGCCCACCATCGAATCCGGCGTCAGCATCGTGACCTGGTGGCCCTGCTCCGCCATCGCCCAGGCCGTGCCGGCCCCGCGCCAATTGCCGCTGTCGTCGAGCAGCAGCACGCGCGATCCCAGCCTCGCCGCGCGGCTCATCACATCCTCGACCGCGAACACATTGGGCCGGTCGATTCCGGGCAGGCGCTCGACCGTCGGCAGGGCGCGCTGATAGCCGTTGCGCGCCGGCTGCGACCCCGTGGCCAGCACCACCGCATAGGCGCCGAAGCCCTTGATCTCGTCTTCGTCGACGGGACTGTTGAGCCGGACCTCGACCTGCAGCTTCTCGAGCTGGCCCTCATACCAGCCGATGAGATCGAGGATCTGCGCGCGGCGCGGCTGCAGCCCCGCGAGACGGAACTGTCCGCCGAGCTTGTCCGAGGCCTCGACCAGCGTCACGCGATGGCCGCGCTCGGCCGAGGCGCGCGCGGCCTCGAGGCCCGCGGGCCCGCCGCCCACCACCAGGATCTGCCGCGGCTTGGCCGCGGGCGTGAAGCGGTCGCCGCCCCACTGGAACTCGCGGCCGGCGGAGGGATTGATCAGGCAGGAGATCCAATAGTCGCGCGAGCGCCGGCCCCAGCACATCTGATTGCAGGAGATGCAGCCGCGGATATCCGCGGCCCGGCCCTCATGCGCCTTGTTGGCGAGATGCGGGTCGGCGATCTGGCCGCGCACGATCGAGACCATGTCCGCCTGGCCGGAGGCGATCACATAATCGGCGTTCTCGGGCGTGCGGATATGGCTCTCGGCCTGGACCTTGACCGTCCTGACCGCCTGGCGGATCGCCTCGGCGAAGGGCGGCCCCAGCTTGTCCTCATAGAGGAAGGCCGGAATGATCCGGGTATGGTCGAAATAGCTGCCGGTGCCGACCGTGACATAGTCATAGAGCCCGCGCGCATCGTGCCAGGCCGCGATCTCCTGCTGGTCGGCGACCGAGAGCACGTCGGGGCGCGAGGGATCGACGCTGATCGCCATGCCGATGACGAAATCGGGACCGGCATATTTGCGGATGCGGTCGAGCACGGCCGCCGAGAAGGCCATGCGCTTCTCGAAGCTGCCGCCGAAGCGATCCTCGCGCCGGTTGCTGAAGGGCGACCAGAACTGCTCGATCAGCGCGTTATAGGCCGCCATCAGCTCGCAGCCGTCGAAGCCCGCTTCCTTGGCGCGCCGCGCGGCCTGGCCGAAGCCCTCGACCAGCTCCTCGATCTGGGACTCGCCGACGGCGTGGCTGCCGTCGGAATCATGCATCGACGGCAGCCCCGAGGGCGACCAGTTGGCCTCGAACGAGTTGTCCCAGTCGCCATGGGCGCCGACGTGATAGATCTGCTGGATCATCACCGTGCCGAACGCGTGGCAGGCGTCGGTTATGCGCCGGAAATGTGGGATGACCGCATCGTCGCTGTGGCGGAAATTGCCGCGCGTCAGCACGCCGGTGCGATGCGGCGGCACCGGCTCGACCACGATCATCGCCGCCCCGCCGCGTGCGCGTTCGCTGTAATAGCCCAGATGCCGGTCCATCGGCAGGCCGCCCTCGCTCATATTGGCGGTATGGGCGCCGAAATTGAGCCGATGCTTGAGCGTCTTGCTGCCGACTTTCAGCGGGGAGAAGAGATGCGGAAAGGCTTGGCCCGCTAAGATTGGGCCTGCTGAGATTGGAGTCTGCGAGCTTTGGGTCATCGAGGTCTCTCCCAGGCGCCGCCCCTTCTTTCGAGGACGGACGCGACCACGAAATTGCGAGGTTACGCCTCGATCATATCCACCAGCTCGCCGGAATGATCGAAACATCCGGCGAGGAGCGGCCCGCCGAAACCGGCGCCGCCATCGACCGTCGCGGTGAAGCGGTCGATCTTCAGCCCGCCATGGCCGCGGTCATAGCCGCGCACCACGCGGCGAAAGCCGCCATAGGGCTGCTCCATCCGGACGAAGGCGGACGAGCCCCACCAGAGCGCGTCGGCCTGGGCCGGCAGCGGACGTTCGGGATCGATCCCGGCCGAGACGAACAGCAGCGTCCCGTCGGCGGTATAGGCCGCGCGCCGCAAGGCGCTCATCAGCGCGTAATGGCCGGGACTCGCCTGCATCGCGTTGCGCATCTGATTGGTCCAGCGCGTGATGCTGACGGCACCGTCGCGGGCCGCGGCCGCCGCCTGCTGCGGATCCCCGCCATAGGCCATCAGGGTCGCCTCGACGCCGTTCTGCAGCATCCAGCCCAACACTTCGCGCGGGTTGGGGGCGAACTGGAGCTGCAGCAGCTTCTGCCACATCTCCTCCTGCCCGCCGCGCAAATAGGCGACATCGGAGGCGAACATGCGTGGCGCGGCGATCAGGATCCGGCGAAAGCGCAGGAGCTCGTCGAGCGTCTCGCGGATCTGGGTGCCGCGCCCCAGATAATTGCCGAGATAGGCGAGCCGGTCGCCCGGCATGAAGCGCTCGGTCAGGCCCTCATGGATCTGGCGCAGGCGCGCCGCTTCGCCATGAATCGACGCAACCGCCCAGACCCGTCGGCCGGCCTTCAGAACGGCGAATTTTTCGGCGGCTTTCAAGGCCCGGCTTCTCCCTCGCCCCGTCGCACCGGTTGACGATGGCGAACGGTCGGACGCAAATCGGGCATAAAAATGACGACGCCCGCGTTCGCCTTGGCAGCGAACGCGGGCGAGTGTAGGCAGGCTTCAGCGGAGGCTCAAGCAGCCTTCAGCAGCTGCTCGAGGCGCTGGGTTGCCGACTGTTCGTCGATATCCTCCACGGCCGCGAGCTCGCGCACCAGCCGGTCGAGCGCCGCCTGATAGATCTGGCGCTCGCTGTAGGACTGATCGGGCTGGTCGGCGTTGCGATGCAGGTCGCGCACCACCTCGGCGATCGAGACCGGATCGCCCGAGTTGATCTTCGCCTCATATTCCTGCGCGCGGCGGCTCCACATGGTCCGCTTGACGCGCGAGCGGCCCTTCAAGGTCTGCAGCGCCGTGTCCATCACCTTGCGGCTGGAGAGACGGCGCAGGCCCGAATTGCGCGCCTTCGACACCGGCACGCGCAGGGTCATCCTGTCCTTTTCGAAATGAACCGTGATGACCTGGAGGCTGTGGCCGGAGATTTCCTGGCTGTCGATGCCGAGCACCTTGCCGACGCCGTGGGTCGGATAGACCACATGATCGCCGGCGCGGAAGGTGACCTCTTCCAGCGTCTTCATCGGCCGGGGCGGAATCGGCTTCACCAGCACGGGCTTGCCCATCATCGGCTTCGCGGGAGCCGCGGGCGGGGCCGATTTCGAGGGCGCGGCCGATTTCGCGGGCGCCGCGGGTGCTGCCGGCTTCGCGGCGGCGGCCGGCGCCGTCGGCTTTGCGGCGGCCGTGGATTTCACCGCGGCAGCCGGTGCCGCGGGCGCTGCAGGCTTCGTCGACGCAGACTTGGCGGGCGCATGGGCCGGTTTCGCCGGCGCATGAGCCGGATGCGCGGGCTTTGCCGCAGGCTTGGCCGCGGCTTTCGACACGTCCTTGGTCTTGGGCTTCACTGGTGTTGCTGCTTTCACGGGCGCGGGTTTCGCCGCGACGGGTTTCTTCTTCGCCTGCACGGGTTTGGCCTTGGCAGAGGCGCTCTTCGCTGCCGTCTTGCCCGCCGAAGCCTTCACAGGGGTCGCCTTCGACTTGGTACGCGTGGACATCGTCTTTCCTGTTCCTCTCTCGGCCGCCGGCAAGCGCACGCGCCCGCCGCAGCATTGCGGCGCTGCGCTCCGACCACCCAATCATTGATACGGGGCCGGGTGCCGCGAAACACCCGCCTGGGGGGTCTGGGCCTCTCACCGGATCTGGAGGCCGACCGCCATCTTTCGGAAATATAACGGAAATTGGTCCTTGATTCAACTCAAGGGCTGTGGCAGCCCCGAGCACAAACCAGGAACTGCCCGGGACGATCTACCGGACACTCCACAATCTTCAGAGGAATCAATCCCTTATACCTTATCGGGATTCGGGCTGAAAAATTTGTCGAACTTGCCCTCGACGCCTTTGAACTGATCGGCGTCGGCCGGCGCCTCACCCTTGCGGGTGATGTTCGGCCATTGTTCCGCATATTGCCGGTTGAGCTCGACCCATTTTTCGAGCCCCTGCTCGGTGTCGGGCAGGATGGCATCGGCCGGGCATTCGGGCTCGCAGACGCCGCAATCGATGCACTCGTCCGGATGGATCACGAGCATGTTCTCGCCGGCATAGAAACAGTCCACCGGGCACACCTCGACGCAATCCATGTATTTGCATCGGATGCAGGCTTCGGTGACGACGTAGGTCATCTCAGGCGACTCCAGTTGCGTTCAATGATCGGTGGCGAGAACGCCGCGGCCGGACCCGACCGGGCCCGAACCCTGCGTCTCGGCCTTCGCCGCCGGCGCGCGTGCCAGCACGCGCTTGCGTGCGGCGCCGTTCTCCGTGTCGGACAGGTCGAGCAGGCCGGCAACACGCCGCATCAGGTTGTCCTCATAGGGATCGAGACGGCCATCGGCATAGACCACTTCCCACAGCATCTCGACCAGCTTCACCCGTTCCTCGGGCG
This sequence comes from Hypericibacter terrae, assembly GCF_008728855.1. Classification (GTDB taxonomy): domain Bacteria; phylum Pseudomonadota; class Alphaproteobacteria; order Dongiales; family Dongiaceae; genus Hypericibacter; species Hypericibacter terrae. The sequence goes on from NZ_CP042906.1 coordinate 5,469,765, forward strand.
TCATCCCGTTCTTGACCTGCTGGGTGAAGGCGAAGAAGCGGTTTCCCGTCTCCGCCGACGCGAGCGCGCGGTCGAGATGCGCGGCGGCGGCCTCGGCGGTCAAACCGAAACGCTGCGCCAGCCGCAACTCGATCACCTGCCGTTCGGCCGGGTCAACGCGCTGATCCATGCGCGCCGCTTCGGCCAGCAACATCGTCACCGCAACGACAAGATCGTCATGGTGGTCCGGTTGCTTCGGGTCCAGGCCCGCCAGCAATGCCTTGATACGACTGATCACAGGCTTGCCTAGCACGGCCCTCGGAGCGCGCGCAACCCTGGGCAGCTTGAGGATTTTGCGGTCAATTGCCGCGATCCCGAGGGGACAATCAGGGGTCGTCGTCCTGGAGCCGATCGAGCGCGCGCCGCTCGCGCTTGGTGGGCCGTCCGCTGCCGGCGGCGCGGACGCCAGGACCCGCTTCCTGGCGCAGCCGCGGCTGCGGCGGCGTCAGATCCTGGTAGAGCGTCCGCGCCTCGGGCGCCGGCCCCCGGCGAGCGCCGAGCGCCAGGATGCGGATCACGCGGACCTGGCCGCCGAGCGGAAAGGTGAGCACGTCGCCGGGCCGCACCGTCTGGCTGGCTTTGGCGACCAGGCTGGGCGTGCCGGACCTGACCTCGGGAGCGGCAGCCGCGCCGTTGGCGGGGGCCGCCTGCGCCAGACGGATCTGGCCCCCGACGCAAAGCTTGGTGGCCAGGCTGCGGCTCTTGCAGAAGCGCGCATGCCACAGCCATTTGTCGAGACGCAGCGCCGCGGCGATGGGAACCCCGGCTCCACCGTCGCGATCGGGCATGTCCTGCATCGCCCGCGGCCTCAGCGCCCTGCGCGGAGGCGGCGGCGCAGCGACCCGAGCGCGGCGAAGGGCGAATGCGGATCGGCCGGGCTCGTCTCCCGCTTGCGCCGGCGCCGCGCGGGCTTCTTCGTCGGCGCGGCTGTCCCGGGCGGTGCTGCGTCCTGCGCGGGCACATCCTCATTGGCAGGGGGCGGCATGCCGTCGGCGGGAGCTGTCGTGGCCGGCCGTCCAGTTTGGCGCGGTCGCCCCGACCCCGGGGGACGGCCCTTCAGCTGGAACGTCACGTCGGCGCCCTGGCCGCTCTGGCGATAACCCAGCGCGCGCAGCAGGGCCGGCAGCCTGGCGTCGTCGCAGGCCACCAGCGATCGCAGCGGCTCGGTCACGAGGAAGGCGCCCTGCCGCCCGAGCTGGTGGGCGAGGCGCGCGAAGCGATCGAGCGCATCGGAGCGCACCGCCAGGCCCGCCACCGTGCAATAGCCGAAGGCCAGACAGAAGCCTTCCGGCTGATCGGCACCGGGCACGAAGCTCAAGGGCCGGCCGGCCGGCAAGGGCGGCATGGGCCGCTCGTGACGGACGGCCCAGAGCTGGGCCGCGAGGCGCGCGCTCTTGCCATTGCCGATGCCGCGATAGCAGAGGCTCTGATGGCCGAACTCGATGCCGAGCTTCGACAAGGTCTGGCGATCGAGCGCGGTCAAGGCCGCGATTTCGGTCTCGGCCTTCCGGCGCGGCAACAGCCCCAGGGCTTCGCTCAGCTGAAAGGCGATGCCGCGTGCGGACCCTTTGAGATCGGCTTCGGCCAGCGCCACCAGAGGACCCAGCCGGGCACGGATCAGACGCTCCGTCCAGGCCACGAGGCGGCGGCGGACGCGCTCGCGCTGCGGTCCGTCGAGATAGTCGCTGGGAAAGACCTCGACCCGCGGCTTGAGCGCGCGGTCGCCCGCCGCCAGCCGCGCGATGGCGCGATCCTGCCAGAGGATGCGGGCATCGTCGGTGAGGCGGAACTCGCCATCCTCCGCCGCCTCGAAATTTTTCACCCGGCCCGGGATCTCGCGCAGCAGGGCACGGCGCGCGGCGGTGTTGAGGTGGCGGGCCTCGTCGCCTTTGAGCCCGCCATCGGCGTGGAATTCGAAGCCTTCGAGCTTCCCCACCACATGGCCTTCGACCACCACCTCGCCGCTGCGGGTGAGCGCGCTCATCAGCTCGCCACCTTCCTTCATGCGGCGCACCAGCGTCGCGTGGCGGTGATCGACGAAGCGGCTGGTGAGCGATTGATGCAGCGCGTCGGAGAGCCGGTCCTCGATCGCGCGCGTGCGCTCCTGCCAATGGGCGGGATCGGCCAGCCAGTCGGCGCGATGCGCGATATAGGTCCAGGTGCGGATATGGGCGATGCGCTGGGTCAGCAGATCGATATCGCCGTCGACGCGGTCGATGCGCTGGATCTGCTCGGCGACCCAGTCGGGCGGCAGCTTCTCGGTGGCGCCGGTGAGGTGGTGATAGATCTGGCCCAGGAGGCGCGTATGCGCATCCGAGAGGATCTTGCGGAAATCGGGGATCTGGCAGACTTCCCACAACAGCCGGATGCGGGCGCTCGAGCGCGCGAGGCCCTCGATCTCCGGCTCGCGCGAGAGCGCCAGCAGCGACTGGTGATCGTCGGCATCGCGCGTGCGCAGCAGGCAGGGTTCGGGCGGCGGCGCCTCCAGGCTCTTCAGCAGGAATCCGAGGCTGCGGAAATCGAGCGACGCGTTGCGCCATTGCAGTGCCTTCAGCGGATCGAAGCGGTGATTCTCAACCGCCTCGACGATCTCGGGCTCGATCACACCGGCTTCCGCCGTGGTGCCAAAGGTGCCGTCGCTCATATGCCGGCCCGCGCGGCCCGCGATCTGCGCGATCTCGGCCGCGGTCAGGCGCCGTGGGCCCCGCCCGTCGAACTTCACCAGCCGCGCGAAGGCGACATGGTCGAGATCCATGTTGAGGCCCATGCCGATCGCGTCGGTCGCCACCAGGAAATCGACGGCGCCCGACTGGAACAGCTCGACCTGGGCGTTGCGCGTGCGCGGGCTGAGCGCGCCCATCACGACCGCGGTGCCGCCACGCTGGCGGCGCACCAGTTCGGCGATCGCATAGACCTCGGCGATCGAGAAGGCGACCACGGCGCTGCGCGGCGGCAGGCGCGTCAGCTTCTTCGGGCCCGCATAGGAGAGGATCGAGAAGCGCGGCCGCGAGATATATTCGGCCTCGGGCACGAGTTTTCGGATCAGGGGACGGATGGTGTCGGAGCCCAGCAGCATCGTCTCCTCGATGCCGCGCGCCGCGAGCAGGCGGTCGGTGAAGACATGGCCGCGCTCGGGATCGCCGGCGAGCTGGATCTCGTCGATCGCCAGGAAGTCGGTCGGCCGGTCGAGCGGCATCGATTCGACGGTGCAGATGAAATAGGCGGCGCGCGGCGGGACGATCTTTTCCTCGCCGGTGACCAGCGCCACGGCATGGTCGCCCTTGATCTTGCGGATGCGGTCGTAATTCTCGCGCGCCAGCAGGCGCAACGGAAAGCCGATCATGCCGGTGCGATGGCCCAGCATGCGCTCGACCGCGAGGTAGGTCTTGCCGGTGTTGGTGGGACCGAGGACCGCCGTGACGCGCGAGGCCGCGAATTCGCTCATGCCATGAGAATCGGGTGTCGGCCCGCGATTCGCAAGCGGCGCCGGACGCACCGGCTCGCTGGCGGTTTTCCGCGCTTTTTTACGCCGGTTTAGCGGGCCGGGGGCGGCGGAGGTGCCGCGGGCGGCAGCGCCGCCGCCGCCTTGCGCCGCGCGCGGGCCTTCCAGGCCACGAACCCAGCCACGATCACGGCGACCACGATCAGGATCTTCCTGCCATAGAACAGGATCTCGCCCAGCGCCCCCGCCAGGAATCCCCCGCCGAACTTCACCCCCAGGATCGACGCGGTCAGCGCGCCGATGCCGACGCCGGCGAGCTTGTCCCCATCGGCATGGTCGGCATAGCGATAGCCGTCATCGTAGTCATGCAGGCCCATCACGGTGGCGAGGCTGTTGCTGGAGCCGCTGAAGGAGGATTCGTCGCCCACCCAGATCACATAGTGATAGCCGTTGCGCGCCAGCCGGACCGCATTCGCATTGATCCAGCTCTTCATGGCGTTGTTGAGCGTGATCGCCCAATAGGCCGTGTGGGTGGCGCTGTCGAAGCGCGGCGTTTCCTTCCAGCCGTCGATGAGCAGATAGTCGACGCCCTGGCGGACCCGGTCGCTGTTGCGCTTGAGCTCCAGGTCCTGCATCTGCTTCAGGAAGCCGTCGGCATCGACCTCCGCCCAGTCGTCGTCCGTAACGAAGCCCTTATCGAAGAAGACGAAATAGACAGTGCTATGGTCGGTGTTGTTGAAGACGATGGCCTCGGTATTGGAGGCATCGACGCCGCTCGAGAGCGCGTCGTAGCGGGCCGCGTCCTTGCCGAGCAGCAGGTAATATCCCTCGGGCAGGTCGATATGGCTGTGCGACTGGGTCAACTCGTAATGGCCCGCGGCCAAGATCCAGTTGAGCTTGTCGATCTCGGCCTGACGCTGCTCCGCGGTCAGGACCGCGTCGTCGGCCCCGGCGGCGAACGGGGCAAGCAACAAAAATCCCATCATCGCCAATGCGATGCGAAGCCCGACGGCAGCCATGCGGGAATCCCCCTGGATCGGTGCAGGCGACAGGCGCGGCGAATTATTACAAAAAATACAGGTGAACAGGTGGCTGTTCAACCGCCGCTGTCGGCGGCCCTGCCCCAATGCAGCCGGCCCGCCTCGTCCAGGGCCTCGCGCGTGGCCTCGAGATAGCCGCGCCCATGCCGGAAGTCGGGCTCGAGCACCGTGCCCTCGGCCCATTCGTTCCAGGCATTGATGAAGACCAGCGATTCCGGCGTGGTCCGCCGCTGTTCCTGGGCCAGCACGCCCGAAAGCCAGAAGCCGTAGAGCGCCGGCGTCGCGCCCTCGAAGATATTGGCGCCGGGACCGCGCCGCGCGCTGTTGTCCCACCCCATCATCAGGCCGCGATGCAGCAGGCCGCGCCGCGCGATGAACTCCGGATCGGCGGGATCATAGGACAGCGCATGGTCGATCACCGCGCCATAGTCATAGATGTTGCCGCGGAAGGCGGGGCTGAGCCCCTCCACCTTGCGTTCGACGACGTTGGTGCGATGGGGCGGAAACTCGACCAGCGCATCGAAGCCCTCGAGCCGGTCCTCGGTCACGTCCCAGAACTTGACCGCGCAGAGATGGATCTCGCCGATCCCGGCGCGCCGGCAGGCCTCGCGCCAGAGGGCGATCGCCCCCTGAAGCCCGGGAATGGTCTTGGCCCGATAGATCAGCAGCACCGGCCGGCCCTGATAGCGGATGTAACGGGGGTCGCGCAGGAAGGGGATCATCTCGTCGATGAAGGCCTGCGCGAAACCGGGGCCGTAATCCTGCTCGACCAGGATCTCGTGATCGAGCCCGTCCCAGCGGCGCGTCCAGTTCTCGTTCGCCCAGCAGATGCAGAACGGGAAATCCGGACGGCCGCTGCGCAGCATCTCCATGATCGGCGTCTCCAGCAAGCGCCGGCGCCGGAACCAGTAATAGTGATAGCAGAAGCCATGAATGCCGTAGGCCGAGGCGAGCCGGGCCTGGGCATCCCGCACCGCCGGCATGCGCAGATCGTAGAAGCCGAAATCCGCCGGCAGCCTCGGCTGCAGATGGCCCTCATACATCGGCCGCGCGCGCGCGACATTGTTCCATTCGGTGAAGCCGCGTCCCCACCATTGATCGTTCTCGGCGATCGGATGGAACTGCGGCAGATAGAACGCGATGGTCTTGACGGTGTGACCGCTCTCCGTGGTCAATAGGCTGTGCAGCGGCGAGGCCGGCAGCGGCGAGGCGCGAACCGCCTGGGTTTCGCTCGTTGCAAAGCCGGCGTGACCCGCCGCCAGCGAGAACAGCCGTTCGATCGCATGGGCAAGCGTCCCGTCGATCTGATTCTGCTCCGGCTCGAAATCCGCGAGTCCGAGCTCCAGCGCCTTCAGCGGCGCCAGCGCGGCGGTCCGGCACCAGAACATCGAGCCGGCGAAGAAATCGACGCGGATCTCGGCGTCGGCGATACCGGCGCGTTTCGCCAGTGTTCGCAGCGTCGCTTCGTTGCTGCCCCAGCGGTGACCCTCGCCGGCGATGCGCAGGCCCGAGGGCCCGACCAGACCCACCTCCGGATGGGCATCGAGCCAGGCGACCAGGTGCCGCGTGGCCTCTGCACTGCCCAGCAGATCGTCCAGAAGATCGCGCCGCCATTCATTGCCGTCGTCGCGATGCGGGCTCTTCTTGCCGTGGATCTTGCAGAGATAGTCGTAGCGATCGAAACGGCCCGACCCCAGGAGCTCCAGGAACGGACCGATGTCGCGTCCGCGATTCTCGACGCCCAGGATCTGCGCGGTGGGGATGTCGGCCTGGATCGCCGCCGCGGCTTCGTCGCGCCGCTCGGCCGGCACCGAGACGATCAGGTCGAAGGGCTCGTCGAGGGCGCGCAGGCGCCGGCCGATCTCGGGCCAGAGATCGAGATAGAAGAGATGCAGGACGACGGCGGTGCGGGGCTGGTCGCGCGTCGACAGCGGAACGGCGAAGGGCGGCCGGTCGCTCGCCGCGGGCTCGACCGAGGCCGGCACGGTGGCGCCATCGCCGCCCCCGCGCGGCGGGTTGACCGGTTTGAGCGCCGAGCGCCCTTCGGCCTTGCCGATCAGGATGTAATGGACCAGCGGGTTCATGCCGCTGCTGGCGACATCCGGATAGGCGACGCCATAGGAGAGGGTCGAGAAGGCCGCGCTGGGATTGCGCCCTTCCTGGGCCCCGAAGCGCAAGTAATGCGAGATCGGATCGGTCTCGGCCGCCGCCACGTCGGGATAGGCACGCAGATAGTAGCCGGTGTCGAACAGGCCCGACGCCTCGACCAGCTGGCGCTCCTCCGCCAGCCGCCGGGAAAAGAGACCGTCGCGGCGCAGCCGGCGCCAGAGGCTGCGCATCAGCCGCTGCAGGCGCTGCTCGAGGCGCACCAGCCGGGCGCTGCTCAACCGGCGCAGCTGCTCGCGCAGGCGCAGCGCCTCGTTGAGGGCGGCGCGTTCCTGGCCTTTGAGATCGGCAAGCTCGCGCTCGAGCCGTTCGACCTGGTCGATCAAGCTGCCGCCCGCGGCCGATTCGGGTGCCCAGGAACCGGAAGGCCGGCTTCCGTCGGGGCCATGATCGGGCGGTGATGATGCCGGCATCGGTCGGAGAATCCAGGGATCTTCGGGTCGGGTCTGCGGAAGGGAGGCCGGCCTGCGGGGGAGCCCCCGGCCGACCGGGGCGCAAAGGACGCAGATCAGCCCCTTGATGGCTTCCTAGGGATATCACATATCTCCCGCCGTCAAAGCCAGCCCGCCCGCGCGCCCCAACGAGGGGTACCGGCGGAATAATCAGGGATCGCTTGGGGAATCGCCCGGGAATAGCCTAGGAATGACCATGACCCATCAAGAAACCAAATCCAGCTCCGAAAGCCGCCACGGATTCCAGGCCGAAGTCGGGCGGCTCCTCGATATCGTCGCCCATTCGCTCTATAGCGAGCGCGCCGTCTTCCTGCGTGAGCTGATCTCGAACGCGGCCGATGCCTGCGACAAGCTGCGCTATCTGTCGCTGACCCATGCCGACCTGATCGCGGGCGATCCCGAGCTCAAGGTGGTCATCCGCGCCGATGCCCAGGCCGGCACCCTCACCATCGCCGACAACGGGATCGGCATGAACCGCGAGGACCTGGTCGAGAATCTGGGCACGATCGCGCGCTCGGGCACCGCCGCCTTCCTGAAGCAGGCGACCGGCGACGCCGCCAAGGACCTGGCGCTGATCGGCCAGTTCGGCGTCGGCTTCTATGCCGCCTTCATGGTCGCCGACCAGGTCGAGGTGGTGAGCCGCAAGGCCGGCGAGACCGAGGCTTGGCGCTGGAGCTCCGACGGGCGGGGCGAGTTCGAGGTGGTCGCGACCGAACGCGACAAGCGCGGCAGCGATGTGATCCTGCATCTCAAGGCCGACGCCAGGGAGTTCCTCGAGCGCGACCGGCTGAAGAAGATCGTCACCAAATATTCCGACCATATCCCGCTGCCGATCTTCCTCGCTGAGGATGGCAAAGGGAGTGGCGGCAAGGAAGAGCGCCTCAACGAAGCCTCGGCGCTGTGGATGAAGCCCAAGTCGGAGATCACCGAGCAGGGCTATGCCGAGTTCTATCGCCACAGCGCGCATGCCTTCGACAAGCCCTGGATGACGCTGCATTTCAAGGTCGAGGGTGTGCTCGAATATGCGGGCCTGCTGTTCGTGCCCTCGACGCGGCCGTTCGATCTGTTCGATCCCGATCGCAAGAACCGGCTCAAGCTCTATGTGAAGCGCGTCTTCATCACCGATTCCTGCGACGAGCTGGTGCCGCCTTATCTTCGCTTCCTGCGCGGCGTGGTCGATTCCTCGGACTTGCCGCTCAATATCAGCCGCGAGATGCTGCAGCACAATCCGGTGCTGGCGAAGATGCGGGCCGGCATCACCAAGCGCGTGCTGGGCGAGCTCGAAAAGCGCGCCAAGGACGAGCCGGACGCTTACGCGGATTTCTGGAACCAGTTCGGCGCGGTGCTGAAGGAAGGGCTCTACGAGCAGAACGACCAGGGCGACGCGCTCCTGTCGCTCGCGCGCTTCCGCTCCACCGCCTCGGACAAGCTCGTCTCGCTGGCGGATTATCTGGCCCGCATGAAGCCGGGCCAGGAGGCGATCTATTACATCACCGGCGAGACGCTCGAGGCCGCGAGCCGCAGCCCGCATCTCGAAGGCTTCCGCGCGCGCGATGTGGAGGTGCTGCTGCTGACCGATCCGATCGACGAGTTCTGGGTGCCGGCCGTGGGCGCCTACAAGGAGAAGCCGCTGCGCTCGGTCACGCGCGGCGGCGCCGAGCTCGAGAAGATCGTGAACGCGGCCGCCGACAAGAAGCCGGCCCCGCCGGCGCCCGAAGGCATCGACGGCCTGATCGCGCTCTTCAAGCTCACCCTCAAGGACGCGGTCAAGGATGTGCGCTCCTCGCAGCGCCTGACCGAGAGCACCGCCTGCCTGGTGGCGGAGGACGGCGATCTCGACATCAATCTCGAGCGCCTGCTGCGCCAGCATAAGCGCCTCGACACCGGCGCCAAGCGCGTGCTCGAGATCAACCCGCAATGCCAGCTCGTGGCGGCGCTGACGAAGCGCCTCAAGGCCAAGGGCAACGCCGAGGAGATCGGCGAGGCCGCCTGGCTTATCCTCGACCAGGCGCGGATCCTGCAGGGCGAGACGCTGGAAGACCCGGTCGCCTTCGCAAGGCGGCAGAGCGAGATGATGCGGCGGGCGTTGGAGAATTGAAGGACGTACTCACCCCCTTCCCTTGCGGGAGAGGGTAGGGGGAGGGGTGACGCTACGCGATGAATCGAGTGCGTGGCACCCCCCTTCCTAACCCCACAAGGGGGAAGGGATGAAGAGCGAGCGCGAACACTCCGCCCCTCAGTGCAATTCCATCTTCATCGCCGAGGCGCCGAGGATGGGGCCGACCTGGCCCTGCTGCACGATGACGGCGCAGGCTTCGTAATCCTCGTCCTGGTCGTCGATCGTGATCGGATAGCGGACCTTCTGTCCGTCCCATTTGCCGATCGGGCGCCATTCGCGGACGATGTTGAACTCGGTGAGCGTCGAGCCGGCATTCTCGCCGCGCTGCACCGGCGTCTCATGCTTGCCGTCATAGAGCGCGATATAGACGGTGGCCTCGCCGCCTTCGGGCCTGGGGCCTTCGCCGATCTCGACCCAGTCCTTGCCGGCCTCGTCGCGCCAGAAGGCGATCGGCAGCTTGGCGCGGGCCCGCGCCTCGGTGATCAGGCTCTCGACCTTGCCGCGATCGGAGCCCACGGATTCCGCGACGCCGTCGATGATCATCTGCGGCGTATAGACCATGCGCTCGCGCATCTCGTGCACATAGGCGCGCTGGCGCTGCGTGGCGCTCGGGCTGGCGAACTGGTCTTTCCAGCCGATGTAATCCCAATAGTCGACATGGAGCGCCAGCGCCAGAACATCGCGGCGCTTGGCGAGATCGCCCAGAAAGGAATCGGCGGGAGGACAGGAGCTGCAGCCTTGCGAGGTGTAGAGCTCGACCACGACCGGATTGTCGGTCGTCAGAGGCTGGATCTTGTCCGCGGTGCCTGCGGCCGACGTCGTCACCAACAACATCGCCAGCACCGTGCCGAGGATCGGCCTGCTTAGAATCATCGTCCGGGCCCCTCCATCTCTCCCTTAGTAGGAGCCAATGCCGTTCACCTGCCAATCAACTTGCAGTGAATGCCGGCCCTGTCGGGCGGTTTAATCGGGTATTAACCAACGCGCTGCAGCAGATGCAGCTCGCAGACATAGGGAAACTCCACCATCCCGGACGCCAGGATCTCCGGATGATCGGCCATGAGCCGGTCGACCTCGCCGCGCACCGCGGCCTGTTCGGCCGCCGGCATGGCGGCGATGAAGCTGGTGGAGAAGACGCGGTCATAGAGCCCGCCGCGGCCCATGCGATAGCTGAAATCGTGGCGGGTCACGCGCACCAGGCGGAAACGCGCATCCTCGAGGATCCGCCGCCAGGCGCCCGAGGCATAGCGCCGCGTGCTGCCGGCATGACGGTCGAACAGCGCGGTGAGAGTCGCAACCCAGGGCACGCGCTCGTCGCGCAGGTTCCAGATCAGGGCCAGATGTCCGCCCGGCGCCAGGACCCGATGGATTTCGGCCGAAGCCGGTTCGTAATCGAACCAGTGGAAGGATTGGGCGCAAGTGACCAGATCGGCCGCGCCGTCCGGCAAGGGGATCGCCTCGGCCGATCCCGCGCGCAGCTCGACCGGCAGCCCGCGCGCCGCCAGACGGTCGGCCATCTCGCGCACCGGCTCGACCGCGAACAGGCGGGGGGTATGGGCGCCCTTCGATTCCGCGATCCGTGCGGCCAGGACCTTGGTGAACTTGCCGGTTCCCGCACCCAGATCCACCACCACCCGACTTTCCGCCAGAGGCAGGTCGTCGAGCAGGGCATCGGGATATTCCGGGCGGCCGGCTTCATATTCCGGGACCCGTTTGGCGAAGCCCTTGGCGGCCGTGGCGATCATGACATTGAATTCCCTGCGAACCCTTCGCTTTCGCGTGACAAGGCCGGCCCCGGCCGGCTAGATCAGGCGCCCATGACCTATCATATCAACAAGCTTCTCGCAGCCGTCGCGGCGCCGCCCATTGCCGAGGCCCATGGCTGGATCAAAGGCCGGCAGTTTCCCGCCGACAAGCCGCTGATCGACGTGGCGCAGGCGGTGCCGGGATATCCGCCGCCGACCGAACTGACCGACCATCTGGCGCGCATCGTCGGCGAGCCGGGCTCGGCGCGCTATACCGAGATCGAAGGCATGCCGCCCTTGCGCCAGGCGCTGGCGGCCGATATGGGCGCCTTCTACAGCGCCTCGATCGAGCCGGCCGATACGCTCATCGCCGCCGGCTGCAACCAGGCTTTCTGCCTGGCCGTCATGGCGCTGGCCGGGCCCGGCGACGAGATCATTTTGCCGCTGCCCTATTACTTCAATCACCAGATGTGGCTCGACATGCAGGGCCTCAAGGCGGTGCATCTGCCGTTCCGCCCCGAGCGCGGCGGCGTGCCGGATCCGGCCGATGCCGAAGCGCTGATCGGGCCCAGGACCCGCGCGATCGTGCTGGTGACGCCCAACAACCCGACCGGCGCCATCTATCCGCCCGCCGCCATCAAGGCGTTCTACGATCTGGCGAAGCGGCGCGGGCTGGCGCTCATCCTCGACGAGACCTATCGCGATTTCCTGCCGAAGGACGGCGCGCCGCACGGATTGTTCGCCGAACCCGACTGGCGCGACACGCTGGTGCAGCTCTACAGCTTCTCCAAGGTCTATTGCCTGACGGGATATCGCGTCGGCTCGATCATCGCCGGCCCCGCCTTGATCGCCGAGATCGCCAAGGCGATGGACACGGTCGCGATCTGCGCGCCGCGCATCGGCCAGCTGGCCGCGATCTACGGGCTCGAGCATCTGAAGACATGGCGTATCGGCAATACCGCCATGATGCGCGAGCGGCTTCAGGCGCTGGTGAAGGCGCTGCAGGCGAACGACGTCGGTTACGAGCTGATCAGCGCCGGTGCTTACTTCGCCTATCTCCGCCACCCCTTCAAAGCGCGTCCGGCGGAAGAGGTCGCGCGCGGCCTCGCAGCCCGGCAGAACATCCTGGCCCTCCCGGGCAGCATGTTCGGGCCCGGCCAGGACGAGTTCCTGCGCTTCGCCTTCGCCAATGTGCCGGCCGAAACCATGCCGGCGATCGGCCGGCGCCTCGCCCAGAGTGCATCATGAAACGCCTGACGATCCGCGTCGGCGGGCTGCATACGATCGATGCCGATCTGCCCGCCTTCAAGCCGACCCATGTCATCGGCATCCTCGATCCGACCATGCCGGAGCCCGGCGGTTACCGCCATCTTGGGCCCGGGACCGACCGGACCTTGCTGCGCTATATCGATCGCGAGGTGGAGCGCGAGCAGTCGCCGCTGCCCGAGCATGTCGAGACCAAGCTCGCCGCCATCGAGCGGGCGATCGCGGCGCTCGACCGCGCGCCCGTGCGCCTCTTCGTCCATTGCCATGCCGGCGCCAGCCGCAGCACCGCCACCGCCTATCTGGCCCTCGTCCGCCAATATGGGCCGGCCGAGGCGGAGGCCGCCTTCGCCGAGCTCCTGCGCATCACCAATAAACCGTGGCCCAACCGGCGCATCGTCGAGTTCGGCGACGCGCTCTTGGGCGGACAGGGGCGGTTGCTGAGGCCGCTCGACGCCTACCGCGAGGCCAATGCCAACCGCCTCCCCGCCATGCTGCGCGTCCACCGCATCCGCGCGCTGCGCGACCCCGGCTATGCCGAGCGCATGGGCATGAAGAAGAGCTGGACCGTCGAGGAGCGGACGAAGCCGAAGGCGTGACGTTCTTGTCCCCTCTCCCTTCAGGGAGAGGGCCAGGGAGAGGGACGACGCGTTGTCGGCCATCGAGCGGCCCCCTCCCTGACCCTCCCCCGCGATGCAGGAGAGGGGACAACAGCGTACCGCACCTGACCGTCACCATGACAATTCCCGCGCTCCTCCTCCGCATGCGGGTGACGACAGGGCCCTGCGCTTCGTCATAATCTGCGCCCCTCGCCGATCGCAGATGGGCCCGCGCCTTGCCAACGTCCCTCCTCTATGTCGTGACCGTGGCGATCTGGGGCACCTCCTGGTTCGCGATGCGCTTCCAGCTCGGGTCCGTGCCGGAGCTGCAGTCGATCGCCTATCGCTTCCTGCTCGCTTCCGCGATCCTGATCCTCTGGTGCCTCGCCACCCGGCGGCGCCTGCGCTTCGGCTGGCGCGACCATCTCTTCTGCGCGATCCAGGGCACTACCCTCTTCTGGTTCAACTACTTCCTGTTCTATCTGGCGGCGTCGCGGATCCCGAGCGGCCTGATGGCCGTCTGTTTCTCGACCATCGTGATGATGAACATCGCCGGTGGCGCCATCTTCTTCGGCACCCGCGCCGAGCGCCGGGTCTGGATCGGGGCGCTCCTCGGCATGGCGGGGCTGGGCCTGGTCTTCCTGCCCGAGATCGTCGGCATCGAGTTCTCGCGCGCCCATCTCGAGGGGCTGATCCTGTCGCTGGTGGCGACCTTCTCCGCCTCGCTCGGCAACATGGTCTCGGTCCGCCACAAGCGCGCTTCCATGCCGGTGGTCGAGAGCAATGCGCTGGGCATGGGCTATGGCGCGCTGCTGGGGCTGGTCGCCGCCGGGCTCTTCAGCAGTCCCTATCGCTTCGACTGGCAGCCCACCTTCTTGCTGTCGCTGGCCTATCTCGCCTTCTTCGCCTCGGTGATCGGGTTCGGCAGCTACCTGACCCTGGTCCAGCGCATCGGCGCCGACCGGGCGGCCTATGCCAGCGTGCTGTTCCCGCTCCTGGCGCTGCTGCTCTCGACCTTGTTCGAGGGCTACCGCTGGACGCTGCTGGCGGGGCTGGGCATCCTCCTGGTGCTTGCCGGCAACCTGCTGGTGCTGCTGCGCCCAAAGCCGGTGCCGGCGCCCGTGACGGTTGCACCGCCAACCGAAACTTAAGACCCTGGCGCCCAGACTGATCCTTGTCCCACAGCTCCCGAGAACCGCCGATGTCTCCCGACACTGCCACCCAAGCCATGCTCCGCCCCGAGATCGATGCGCTGCCCGATTCCCAGATCGTCGAGGTCTGGAAGATGGGCTTCGAGATTCCCGATGTGATCGGGCTCTGGGTCGGCGAGGGCGACATCCCGACGCCGCAATTCATCTGCGACGCGGCCGCCGCTTCCTTCAAGGCCGGCCACACTTTCTACACCTACAAGCGCGGGATCCCGGCACTGCGCGAGGCGCTCGCCCGCTATCACACCCGCCTCAGCGGCAAGCCGGTCGCGTCGGACCGCATCACCGTCACCAGCGCCGGCATGAACGCGATGATGCTGATCGCCGAGATGCTGGTGAGCCGCGGCGACAACATCGTCGTGGTCTCGCCGATCTGGCCGAATTTCGAGCGCTCGATCGAGATCATGGGCGGAACCGCGCGCGAGATCGCGCTGGAGCCGGGCAATGCCGGCTGGCGCCTCGATCTCGACAAGCTCTTCGCCGCAGTCGATTCCCAAACACGCGCGATCTATGTCGCGACGCCGGGCAACCCGACCGGCTGGCTGATGGAGCATGACCAGATGAAGGCCGTGCTCGATTTCTGCAAGCGGCGCGGCCTGTTCGTGATCTCGGACGAGGTCTATCACCGCTTCACCTACGACCGGCCGGTGGCGCCCTCCTTCCTCGACATCGCCACGCCCGACGATCCGCTCTTCGTGGTGAACAGCTTCTCCAAGAGCTGGGCCATGACCGGCTGGCGCGTCGGCTGGACCGTGACGCCGTCCCGCATCGGCAGCGCGCTCGATCGCCTGGTCGAATACAACACCTCGGGCGGCGTGCAGGCGCTGCAGGAAGCCTGCGTCGTGGCGCTGGAGCAGGGCGAGGATTTCGTGAAGGAACTGGTCGAGCGCTGCCACAAGGCCCATGACCTGGTGGTGAAGCGCCTCAACGCGATGAAGGGCGTCCATGTCGTGCCGGCGCCCGCGGCCTTCTATGTGATGCTGCAGGTCGAAGGCATGGGCCCGTCGCTCCCCTTCGCCAAGCGCCTGGTGCGCGAGGCCCGCGTGGGGCTGGCACCGGGCAGCGCCTTCGGCGCCGGCGGCGAAGGCCATCTGCGGCTCTGCTATGCGTCCAGCCATAAGCGGCTGACGAAGGCGATGGATCGGCTGGAAGCGTTCTTCGGAAAGAAATAGCGGCGGAGAACGCCAGTGTTGTCCCCTCTCCCTTCAGGGAGAGGGCTAGGGAGAGGGAAATCGAGATCTCGCCGTCCCCCTCCCTAACCCTCCCCCGCGAAGCGAGGGAGGGGATCTATCAACTAGTAACGCTCACCCCGCCTTCGCGAGATTCCGCAGCACGTAATGCAGGATCCCGCCGTTGCGGAAATACTCCACCTCGTCGAGGGTGAAGACTCCGCAAGTCAGCGTGATCGCCTCGCTCTTTCCGTTCGCGCGACGGATCGTGACCGGCACGTCCATGCGTGGGCGGATCCCGCCGGCGAGGCCCGAGATGTCGAAGGTCTCGGTGCCGTCGAGGTTCAGCGTCTTGCGCGTCATGCCGTCCTTGAAGAGGAGCGGCATCACGCCCATGCCGACGAGGTTGGAGCGATGGATGCGCTCGAAGCTCTCGGTGATGACGGCCTTGACGCCGAGCAGGATCGTGCCCTTGGCCGCCCAGTCGCGCGAGGAGCCGGTGCCATATTCCTTGCCGGCCACGACGACCAGCGGCGTCCCCGCCGCTTTGTACTTCATCGCGGCGTCATAGATCGGCATGGTCTCGCCGGTGGGGATGTATTTCGTCACGCCGCCTTCGACGCCCGGCACCATCTCGTTCTTGATGCGGATATTGGCGAAGGTGCCGCGCATCATCACCTCATGGTTGCCGCGCCGCGTGCCGTACTGGTTGAAGTCGGCGACAGCGACGCCGTTCTCCATCAGGTATTTCCCGGCGGGGCTGTCCTTCTTGATCGAGCCCGCGGGCGAGATGTGGTCGGTGGTGATGGAATCGCCCAGGAGCGCCAGGACCTTCGCGCCCTTGATGTCGGAGAAACCCTTGACCGTGCTGGTCATGCCCTCGAAATAGGGCGGGTTCTGCACATAGGTCGAGTTGTTGTCCCAGCCATAGGTCAGGCTCGGCTTGACCTTGATGCCGCGCCAGAACTTGTCGCCATGGAACACGTCGGCATAGCGCGTCTTGAAGGCGGTGGGCGTCACGTTCTTCTTCACGAACTTCGCGATCTCCTCGTTGGTCGGCCAGAGATCCTTCAGATAGACCTTCTTGCCGCCCTTGCCGATGCCGATCGGATCCTTGGTGATGTCGATCTTCATCGAGCCGGCGAGCGCATAGATCACCACCAGCATGGGTGACGCCAGATAGTTCGCGCGGGTCTGCGGATTGACACGGCCCTCGAAATTGCGGTTGCCCGACAGCACCGAGGCCACCACCAGATCGCCGTCCGTGACCGCCTTCGACACCGCCTCGGGCAGCGGGCCTGAATTGCCGATGCAGGTGGTGCAGCCATAGCCCACGAGATTGAAGCCGATCTTGTTGAGCGAATCCTGCAGCCCCGCCTTCTTCAGATAGTCGGTCACAACCTGCGAGCCCGGCGCCAGCGAGGTCTTGACCCAGGGCTTCACCTTCAAGCCGTGCTTGACCGCGTTGCGCGCGATGAGGCCGGCACCCAGCATCACCGACGGGTTCGAGGTGTTGGTACAGGAGGTGATGGCGGTGATGACCACGTCGCCATGGCCGACATCGTATTTGCCGCCCTCGATGCCGACGCGCTTGCCGTCATCCTTGCGACCGAATTCCTTCTCCATCGTGCCGGTGAAGAGCGAGGCGGCCTGGGTCAGCGGCACGCGGTCCTGCGGGCGCTTCGGGCCGGCGAGCGAGGATTCGACGGTCGAGAGATCGAGCTCGAGCGTGTCGGTGAAGACCGGATCGGGGGTCTTGGCCGAGCGCCAGAGCCCCTGCTTCTTCGCGTAGGCCTCCACCAGCGGCGCCACCTTCGCGCGGCCCGTGGCCTTGAGATAGCGGATGGTCTCGTCGTCGACCGGGAAGAAGCCGCAGGTGGCGCCATATTCCGGCGCCATGTTGGCGATGGTGGCGCGATCGGCCAGCGCCATGTTGTCGAGGCCGGTACCGAAGAACTCGACGAACTTGTTGACCACCCCCTTCTTGCGCAGCATCTGCGTGACGGTCAGCACCAGGTCGGTCGCCGTCGCCCCTTCCTTGAGCTTGCCGGTCAGGCGGAAGCCGATCACCTCGGGCAGCACCATCGAGAGCGGCTGGCCCAGCATGCAGGCCTCGGCCTCGATGCCGCCCACGCCCCAGCCGAGCACGGCCAGGCCGTTCACCATCGTGGTGTGGCTGTCGGTGCCGACCAGCGTGTCGGGGAAGGCGACCGTCGCCTTGCCGTCCTTGCGGGTCCAGACCACCTGCGCCAGATATTCGAGATTGACCTGGTGGCAGATCCCGGTGCCGGGCGGCACCACCTGGAAATTGTCGAAGCCGCGCTGGCCCCAGCGCAGGAACTGGTAGCGCTCGCCATTGCGCTGATATTCATGCTTCACATTGGCGGCGAAGGCCGAGCTGTTGCCGAAATTATCGACGATCACCGAATGGTCGATGACGAGATCGACCGGGACCAGCGGGTTGATCTTCTTCGGATCGCCGCCGAGCTTCACCATCGCGTCGCGCATGGCGGCGAGGTCGACCACCGCCGGCACGCCGGTGAAATCCTGCATCAGCACGCGCGCCGGCCGGAACGCGATCTCGCGGTCCGAGCGCTTGTCCTTGAGCCACTTCGCGACCGCGGCCACATCGTCCTTGGTGACCGTGCGGCCGTCCTCGTAACGCAGCAGGTTCTCGAGCAGCACCTTGAGCGAGAAGGGCAGGCGCTTCAGGTCGCCCAGCTTCTTCTCGGCGGCCGCCAGGCTGAAATAATCGTAGCGGCGCTTGCCGACGGTGAGGCTGCGGCGGGTCTTGTAGCTGTCGAGGCTCGAGGTCACTGATTTCTCTCCCTTGAGGCGCGCGGAACAGACATGGGGCCGACCGGAAGGGGACACCGCTTCCGCGACTCGCTGCCGCACGCCGACATGAATCGGTGCAGGCCTTTTATCACGGCCAATGGCCTCCTATCGAGGCCAGGACGAGATGAAGATCCAATTATGGCCGGGAGATAGTGCAAAACGCGCATCGCTGTCGCCCGCGGGCTTACCGGAACTTCATGCTGTGACCAGGTGCGGGCATCGGAAGCGATTGGACATAAATCACAATTTCGCCATTTTCGCGGCCCAATCGCGCCACGATGGGTGCCTACCTCTGGAGGCGTCAGAGACCTTCCCTCTCTGATAAAGGCGCTTCCAGCCCGCCTCAGCACTGGCCCCCAAATGGCTGGAATTTGGATGTCCCATCCAGCTTCCCCCTGATGGACATCCCTCAAGCGCCGCGCTTCCGTCCCATCCCCGGAAGCGCGGCGCGGTTGTTTTGGGGCCTCTCCTCTCGATCCCGAGCCGCCTCAGGGCGCCCCTCGCAAGCCGGACGAGGCGCAAGGTAGAGTGCGCGAGCCTGCATCGCCCCCGCGCCGCTCAAGGGTCCGCCTGTTGTCCTCGACGTCTTCCCTGACCTCACCGGCCGAGCCCACCGCGTCGGCCCTGCCGATCCCGGCCTTGCGCGTCGTCGACCTGGCCTGTCAGCGCGGCGACCGGCTGCTGTTCGAGGACATGGGCTTCATGCTGATGGGCGGGGATCTTCTTCTGCTCACCGGTCCCAATGGCAGCGGGAAATCGAGCCTGCTGCGGCTCCTGGCCGGCCTCAACGCGCCGGCGGCGGGGAGCATTTTCTGGCAGGGCCGCGCCATCGCCGAGGACGCGGCCGCCCATCGCCAGCGGCTGCGATTCCTCACCCATCTCGACGGGGTCAAGCCGGCTCTGACGGTGCTGGAGAATCTCGCCTTCTGGGCGGCGCTGATGGGCGGGCCCACCGCCGCGGCACAAACGGCGCTCGCGGCCTTCGATCTGGAGCGGATCGCCGATCTGCCGGCCCGGTTTCTTTCGGCGGGCCAGCGCCGGCGCCTGGCCCTCTCGCGCCTCGTCCTGAAGCCGGCCGCCTTGTGGCTGCTCGACGAGCCCTCGACCAGCCTCGACAGCGAGGGCTCGGAGCGGCTGCTGGCGGCCATCGCGACCCATCGCGCGCAGGGCGGCCTCGTCATCCTCGCCACCCACGACCGCCTGGCGCTGCGGCCCACGCAGGAGCTTCGCCTCGCCAACAGCGGGACCCTGCGATGAGCGCGCAGCAAGCCTTGGACCCCCCTCTCCCTGCCGCCGATCCCAGCCTCGTGCGCGCCTTCCTGGCGATCCTGTCGCGCGATCTGCGCCTCATCCTGCGCCATGGCTCGGAAGCCGCGACGGCGGTCGCCTTCTTCCTGCTGGCGACCTTGCTCTTCCCCTTCGGCCTGGGACCCGAGCCCGAGCTCCTGGCGCGCATCGCCGCCGGCATCCTCTGGGTCGTGGCCCTCTTGGCCTCGCTGATCGCACTCGATCGGCTGTTCGCCGAGGACTATCAGGATGGCAGCCTCGAGCAGCTGGCGCTGGCGCCCTTGCCGATGCCGCTGGTGGTACTGGCGAAGCTCGCCGCCCATTGGCTCGCGACCGGATTGCCGCTGGTGATCCTGGCGCCGATCCTCGCTCTCATGCTGCGGATGGATCCGGCGGGATTGCCGGCGCTGATCGGATCGCTGCTGCTGGGCACGCCCTGCCTCAGCCTCATCGGCGCCGTCGGTGCGGCCCTGGTGCTGGGCGCGCGGCGCGGCGCGCTGCTGCTGCCGTTGCTGATCCTGCCGCTCTATATCCCGGTGCTGATCTTCGGCACCGCCGCGGTCGACGCCGCCTTGTCGGGGCTGTCCGCAGCACCCCACCTCCAATTGCTCGGTGCGATCCTGTTGATCTCGCTCGGCGTGGGACCTTTCGCGGCCAGCGCGGCGGCGAAGCAGGCGTTGAGCTGACGGCGGTTTTCGTTCGCTCGCCATCGCTCTCCTTTGTCACCCCCTGCTCTCTCTTGTCACCCCGCGAAAGCGGGGGCCCATGCCGATCCAGCGGTGTCGGTTGAGAGTTGGGTCCCCGCTTTCGCGGGGATGACTGTCGGAGTGCGTGACAGCTACTTTGGGGCGTGGCCCACAGGGTTCTTCCTCCTGCGCGGATGATCCCCATCCTCCTCACGCGATCGTTCACCCCTTGCGGCCCTTTGCCGCTTGGCAAGGCCTGCCCCCGGCGCCATGCTCGGAGCCCTGATGTCGTTGCACCGCTTCGCCAGTCCCGCGCGTTTTCAGCGCCTGTCGCGCCGGCTCATGCCCTGGCTCGCCGGCGCCTGCCTGCTGCTGTTCCCGGTCGGGCTGCTGCTCGCGTTCCTGGCGCCGGCCGACTATCAGCAGGGCCTCTCGGTGCGCATCATGTATGTGCATGTGCCCTCTGCCTGGATGGGTCTGCAGGTCTATGCGCTGATCGCCATCGCGAGCGCGGTCGCGCTGATCTGGCGTCATCCGCTGGCCGATCTCTTCGCCAAGTCCGCCTCGCCGATCGGGGCCGCCTTCACCGCGATGGCCCTGGCGACCGGATCGCTCTGGGGCAAGCCGATGTGGGGCACCTGGTGGGTGTGGGATGCGCGCCTGACCTCGATGCTGATCCTGCTGTTCCTCTATCTCGGCCATATGCTGCTCTTCGGCGCCTTCGACGACCGGGTGCGCGGTCAGCGCGCGGCGGCGGTGCTGGCGCTGGTGGGCGCGATCAACCTGCCGATCATCAAATTCTCGGTGAACTGGTGGAACACGCTGCACCAGCCGGCCTCGATCCTGCGCTGGGGCGCTCCCACCATCGACCCCTCCATGCTCTGGCCGCTCTTCGTCATGGCGATCGCCTTCAATGCCTATTTCGGCGTGACTCTGCTCCTGGGCATGAGGGCCGAGCTGCTCGAGGCGCGGCTGCGGGCCCTGCAATATGGCCGCGCGGCCTGAGGCCGGCGCGCGCCGCTGATCAAATTTCCATTATTATTCAGGCCATTAACATCATCGGACAGGCCTCGGCGCGGCAGGGCGTCGCTGGCGGGCGGGCCGTTCCCGGTGCTATAAGCCCCCGCGGTCACCGGCATGGGCGAGCATGAGCGACGGGTTGGACAGCTTCTTCGACATGGGCGGTTATGGCGCGTTCGTCTGGCCCGCCTATGCGCTGGTCGCTGCCTTGCTGGTCTGGCTCCTGGTCGCGCGCATCGGCCGGCTGAAGCGGCGCGAGAGCGAGCTCGCCCGGCTCGAGCAGGCCCGTGACAACGAGCGGCCGCCGGCGAAGTCCGCGCCGATTTCTTCCGCGAAAGAACGGGCATGACCCGCAAGCGCCAGCGCCTCATCGTGCTGCTGTTGGCGCTGCTGCTGGGCGGCGGCGCCACGGCGCTCGTGCTCAGCGCCTTCAGCGACAATCTCGTCTTCTTCTACAGTCCGACGGATCTCAAGACCAAGCAGGTCCCAGTCGGGCGCTCCTTGCGGATCGGCGGTCTCGTTCAGGAAGGCAGCGTCACGCGCGATGCGGACGGCGTCACGATTCATTTCGTCGTGACCGATCTCAAGAACAGCGTGCCCGTGACCTTCAGCGGCGTGCTGCCGGACCTGTTTCGGGAAGGCCAGGGCGTCGTCGCCGAGGGAACGCTGGCGGCCGATGGCGGGTTCACCGCGCGCTCGGTGCTGGCCAAGCATGACGAGAAATACATGCCGCGCGAGGTGGCCGAGGCCTTGAAGAAGTCCGGCGAATGGCGCGGCGATGAGACGACGAGCGGAGCCACGCCATGATCGTCGAGCTGGGCCATTACGCGCTGATCCTCGCCTTCCTGGTGGCGCTGCTGCAATCGACCGTTCCGCTGGTCGGCGCGCAGCGCAACAATGCGCGCTGGATGGCGGTGGCGAAGCCGGGCGCGCTCACGCTCTTCGCGCTGATCGCCTTTGCCTTCGCCAGCCTGATGCGCGCCCACATCCTGTCGGACTTCTCCGTCCGCAACGTGGTCGAGAACTCGCATTCGCTCAAACCGATGCTCTACAAGATCACCGGGCTCTGGGGTAACCACGAGGGCTCCCTGCTGCTCTGGGTGCTGATCCTCGCGATCTATGGCGCCTCTGTGGCGCTCTTCGGCAACCGCCTGCCGACGCGGCTCAAGGCCCGCGCGCTCGCCGTGCAGGCGATGATCGCGCTGGGCTTCCTCGCCTTCATGCTCTTCACCTCCGATCCCTTCGCGCGCGTCTTCCCGCCGCCGCCCGACGGCAACGATCTCAATCCGCTGCTGCAGGATCCGGGCTTGGCCTTCCATCCGCCGATGCTCTATCTGGGCTATGTCGGCTTCTCGATGGCCTTCTCCTTCGCCGTCGCCGCCCTCATTGAAGGCAAGGTCGACGCCGCCTGGGCGCGCTGGGTGCGGCCCTGGACGCTCGCCGCCTGGATCGCGCTCACCGCCGGCATCGGGCTGGGGAGCTGGTGGGCCTATTACGAGCTGGGCTGGGGCGGCTGGTGGTATTGGGACCCGGTCGAGAACGCCTCCTTCATGCCCTGGCTCCTGGGCACCGCGCTGCTGCATTCGGCGATCGTGGTCGAGAAGCGCGACGCACTCAAAGCCTGGTGCATCCTGCTCGCGATCCTCACCTTCGCCCTCAGCCTGATCGGCACCTTCCTGGTGCGCTCGGGCGTGCTGACCTCGGTCCATGCCTTCGCGGTCGATCCCGCGCGTGGCATCTTCATCTTAGGCCTGCTGGTGCTCTATGTCGGCGGCGCGCTCGCGCTCTTCGCCTGGCGCGCGCCGGTGCTGAAAGGCGGCGGGCTGTTCCAGCCGGTGAGCCGCGAGGGCGCGCTGCTGCTGAACAACCTCCTGCTGGCGACCGCCTGCGCCACGGTCTTCATCGGCACGCTCTATCCGCTGTTCCTCGACGTGACCGGCGGCGGCGCCGTCTCGGTCGGGCCGCCCTATTACAACGCGACCTTCGTGCCGGTGATCCTGCCGATGCTGCTGCTGATGGGGGTGGGCCCGCTCCTCGCCTGGAAGCGCGGCGATCTCGGCGGGGCGCTGACACGGCTCTGGGTCGCCGGGCTCGCGGCGCTCGCGATCGCGGCCCTCACCTGGTGGCTCCATCGCGGCGGCCCGATCCTGGCGTTGGTCGGCATGGCGGCCGGCGGCTGGGTCGCCGCCTCGGTCTTCGTCGAGCTTGCGACCCGCATCGGCCTCGGCCGCAGCGGGCTCGGCGTCTCGCTGCGCCGCCTGGTCCAGCTGCCGCGCGGGGCCATCGGCATGACGGTCGCGCATCTGGGCCTCGCCATCGCCATCTTCGGCATCACCGGTGCGGCCGCCTGGAAGGAAGAGCATGTCGCCAATCTCGCGGTCGGGCAGAGCCTCGATCTCGGCGCCTATGAGTTCCGCCTCGACGATGCGCGGCGCATCGACGGCGTGAATTACTGGGCCTATCGCGGCCAGTTCACCGTCAGCAAGAACGGCGCCCCGGTCGCGGTGCTGCATCCCGAGCGCCGGCTCTATTGGGTCCAGCGCATGCCGACGACCGAGGCCGCGATCCACAGCAACGGACTTGCCGATCTCTATGCCGTGCTGGGCGATCCCGACGGCAAGGGCGGCTGGACCGTGCGCATCTATCGCGAACCGCTGGTGCCGCTGATCTGGGGCGGCGTGCTGGTGATGGTGCTGGGCGGATTCGTATCGCTCTCCGACCGGCGCTACCGCGTCGGCGCGCCGGCACAGCGCCGCGCGGCGGTCGCCGCGGCACGCGCGTGACGACAGGCGGATTCGTAAACGCGCCATGACCCTCCCCTCGCGCCGGATTCTGTTCCTGCTGCCGATCCTGCTGTTTGCGGGCGTGGCCGCTTATTTCCTGCTGCGGCTGGGCGAAGACCGCGATCCGAGCCAGATCCCCTCCGCCCTGATCGACCGCCCCGTGCCGGAATTCTCCTTGCCCGGCATGACCGCGACGGATCGCGGCCTAACCCATGCCGACGTCATGCGCACCGGCAACGAGGGCAAGGTCACGATCGTGAATTTCTTCGCCAGCTGGTGCCTGCCCTGCCGCGCCGAACATCCGCTGCTGAGCGAGCTCGCCCAGCATCCGAACGTGGCGCTCTACGGCATCCTCTACAAGGATGAGCCCGCGGCCGCGGCCGACTGGCTCAAGGAGCTGGGCAATCCCTACGCCGCCATCGGCAACGATGCGAAGGGCCGCACGGGGATCGATTTCGGCATCTCGGGCGTGCCGGAAAGCTTCATCGTCGATCGCGCCGGCCATATCCGCTATCGGCAATGGGGTCCGCTGGATCAGCCGACCATCGACAAGACGATCATGCCGCTGCTCGACGAGCTGACGAAATGAGGCGGCGAATTTTTCCGCTCGGTTGTCTCGCCGTCCTCCTGCTGTGGGCGATGATCGGGCTGGCGCAGGCGGTCGAGCCCGGCGAGATGCTGGCCGACCCCGCGCTCGAGGCGCGCGCGCGGACCATCAGCCGCGACATCCGCTGCCTCGTCTGCCAGAACCAGTCGATCGACGATTCGCAAGCCGATCTGGCGCATGACCTGCGCGTGCTGATCCGCGAGCGGCTCACGGCCGGCGACAGCGACGCCCAGGTGCGCGCCTTCCTGGTGGCACGCTATGGCGACTTCGTCCTGCTGGAGCCGCCGCTCAAGCCCAAGACCTATCTGCTCTGGTTCGGTCCGGCCGCGATCTTCCTCCTGGCGCTGCTGGCGATCGCGCTCTATTTCCGCCGGCGCCGGTCTGAAGCGGCGCCGGCCGCCTTGACGCCTGAGGAGCAGGCGCATCTGCGGGCCCTCCTGGCGCGCGATGGCGAAGAGGCCGCGCCGCCGGGCGGGAGCGCGCCGTGACCCTGCTCTGGATCGCCATCGCGCTGCTCACCGCCGCGTCGCTGCTGGCGCTGCTCTGGCCCTTGCTGCGCGCGGCCGAGCCGGTGCCGCCGGTCGGCGGCGA
Source organism: Hypericibacter terrae (assembly GCF_008728855.1). Lineage (GTDB taxonomy): Bacteria > Pseudomonadota > Alphaproteobacteria > Dongiales > Dongiaceae > Hypericibacter > Hypericibacter terrae. The sequence continues at coordinate 5,494,819 of NZ_CP042906.1, forward strand.
CGATGCGGTCTATCGCGACCAGCTGAACGAGCTCAAACGCGATCTCGAGCGCCGGTTGATCGATCCCGACGCGGCGGCCTCGGCCCGGCTCGAGATCGAACGGCGGCTGCTCGCGACCGATGTCGCCGCGCCACCCTTGCGGCACCAGCCCGCCGTGACGCGCCGCCGGCTCGTCCTGGTGCTGGCGGCGATCCTGGCCGCGGGTGCCCCCATCCTCTATCTCGAGCTGGGCGCGCCCGGCCTTCCCGACCAGCCGATGCGGCAGGCCTCGCTGGCGCCGCGGTCGGTCGACACGGCCGTGCCGCCGCCCTCGCCCGAGCTGCAGCCCCTGGCCGATGCGGCGAAGCTGCTCGCGGCCAAGCTCGATGCCAACCCGTCCGATGCCACCGGCTGGGCGCAGCTCGGCGATCTCTATCTGACCCTGCAGCGTTTCGAGGAGGCGGCCACGGCGCTGGAGCAGGCGATCCAGCAGAATGCCGATCCCAAGCTCACCCAGTCCCGCTATGGCGAGGCGCTGACGCAGATGGCCGAGGGCCAGGTGACGCCCGACGCGGCCGCCGCCTTGCGCAAGGGCCTGGCGGCCGATCCGGCCGATCCGCGCGCGCGCTTCTACCTGGCGCTGGCCGCGGCCGAGGCCGGCCGGATCGACGAGGCGATCGCCGCCTGGAACCAGCTGCTGGCCGAAGCGCCGCCCGATGCCGGCTGGCGCCAGATGGTCGAGCAGACCATCGCCGCCGCCCAGCGCGCCAAGGCCGGCATGGCCATGGCGGCCGCGCCCGGCGCCACGGCGGCACCCGCGCCCGCCGACGGCAGTGGCACCGGGCCTTCCAATGAGGACATGGCGGCCATGGCGAACCTCACGCCCGAAGAGCGCGAGGCCAAGATCCGCGCCATGGTCGACGGCCTGGCGCAGCGGCTGCAGAGCGATCCCAACGATCTCGAGGGCTGGCTCAAGCTGTCGCGCTCCTATGGCGTGCTGGGCCAGAGCGACAAGGCCGTGGAGGCCCTGGGTCATGCCGCGGCGCTGGCCCCCGACCGCACCGACATCCAGCTCGATTATGCCGGGGCCCTGCTCCAGGGAACGCCCGAGACGGCGCCCCTGCCGCCCGCCTTCGACGAGACCCTGGCGCGCGTGCGCGCCAAGGAACCCGGCAATCTGGCGCTGCTCTATTTCGACGGGCTGGGCGCCGCGCGGGCCGGCCGGCCGGCCGACGCCCGCAAGCTCTGGACCCGGCTCCTGGCGGCCCTGCCGGCGGATGCCCCCTTGCGCTCGCATCTCCAGGACCAGATCAACGCCCTGCCGGCGGATTAGCGCTCGCCCAGGACCCGCCCTTGCCCGACCCCGGCGCGACCGACTAGCTTTGAACGCAACAGCGCAAGTCCCGGAGCCTTCCCGATGCAGACCACCCAGACCATCGCCGCCAAGGGCCAGCCGGTTCTGACCCTGCCGGGCAGCTGGTATTCCGATCCCGAGATCTTCGCCGCCGAGCGCGCGCGCATCTTCGGCAAGACCTGGCAGCTCGCGGGGCCGCTCTCCTCGCTGCAGAAGCCCGGCGACTATATGGCGATCGAGATCCTGGGGTGGCGCGTCTTCGTGATCCGGAATCGGGAGGGGGAGCTCAAGGGCTTCCACAATGTCTGCCGCCATCGCGCCGGCCCGCTGCTGGACGAGGGCCGCGGCCATTGCGACATCCTGCGCTGCCGCTATCACCTCTGGGTCTATGACACCGACGGCAATCTGCGGCGCACGCCCGCCTTCGGCGAGGCCGACTGGTTCGACAAGAAGGATTACAGCCTGTTTCCGGTCAAGGTCGCGACCTGGCGCGGCCTGGTGTTTGTCAATCTCGACATGGATGCGGGGCCCCTCGAGGCGGCGCTGGGCGACCTGATCGACGAATGCGCGCCCTATCCGATGGAGAGCTTCACCTTCGTACGCGAGGAGGTGTTCGACATCGGCTGCAACTGGAAGACCTATACCGACAATTTCGTCGAGGGCTATCACATCCCGGGCATTCATGCCGGCCTCAAGGAAATGGTCGATATGGAGCGGTTCCAGACCACGGGCCGCAACCAGATCGTGGTGATGGAAGCGCCGCAGAAGGACGGCTCGATCTACGGCGGGGTCTGGACCTGGGCCTTTCCCAACATGACCCTCTCGGTCTATCCGCATGGCATGAACACCTCGCGGATCATGCCGATCGATGCCAAGCGCACGCGTCTCATCTACAATTTCTACTTCAAGGACGTGGCGCCCGAGGGCGCGGAGGCGCGCAAGCGCACCATCGAGATCAATTGCGGGATCGTGCGCGAGGATTTCGGCATCTGCGAGATCGCCCAGGGCAATATCGACGCCGGCCGCTACACCCAAGGTCCCCTGAGCCCCCGGCATGAGGACGGCGTGCGCTATTTTCACGAGCTTGTGCGCAACGCCCTGGCCGGATGATCCGACGCTCCCCTCAGGGGCCTGTTCCAGGGATGGCGGTTGCCGCTAAGTCGATGAAATAGGGCCGCTTCGCGCCTTTCTCCAGCGATTCCGGCGGCGACGGACAGGACGCGAGTGGAATCCTTCCCGCCGCCCGAAGAGCCCCGAAACCGGACCGTTTTACCCTTGGCAAAGATCGATGGGCGCGACTACCTTGCCTTTGGATAGGGATGGATACGACGAAAGCAGAGGCAATGAATGGGTGATTCAACACCCGCCCTTGTCGTCGAAGACTTGCACAAGCGGTTCGGCGAGGTCGAAGTCCTGAAGGGCGTGTCGTTGTCCGCCAGGGACGGCGACGTCATCGCGATGATCGGCAGCAGCGGCTCGGGCAAGAGCACGTTCCTGCGCTGCATCAACCTGCTCGAAACGCCGGACTCCGGACGCGTCTCGGTCGGCGGCGAGTTGATCCGCATGCGCCCCACCAGGCAGGGCCACGCGGTCCCGGAAGATTCCAAGCAGGTCGACCGGATCCGCTCGCGGCTCGGCATGGTGTTCCAGAGCTTCAATCTCTGGTCGCACATGACGGTGCTGGAGAACGTGATGGAAGCACCCGTGCATGTGCTGAAGGTGCCGAAGGCCGAGGCCAAGGAACGCGCCGTGGCCCTGCTCAACAAGGTCGGCATCGGCGACAAGGGCGACTACTACCCGGCGCATCTCTCGGGCGGCCAGCAGCAGCGCGCGGCGATCGCCCGCGCGCTGGCGATGGAGCCCCAGGTGATGCTGTTCGACGAGCCGACCTCGGCGCTCGATCCCGAGCTGGTCGGCGAGGTGCTGAAAGTGATGCGACAGCTGGCCGACGAGGGCCGCACCATGATCGTGGTGACCCACGAGATGGGCTTCGCCCGCGAGGTCGCGACCGAGGTGCTGTTCCTGCATCAGGGCCGCGTCGAGGAGCAGGGTCCGCCCGCGAAGCTCTTCAAGAATCCCGACTCCGAACGCTGCCGCCAGTTCCTGGCGAGCCGGCTGCACTAGGGTCGCAACGGACTTCAAGCGGGGGAGCGTTGCTCCCCGATAACAAAGGGAGACTTGCACGTGAAGAGAATGTTGACGCTGACGCTCGCGGCTGCCGCGCTGGCCTTCGCCACCGCGTCGGCCTCGGCCGATTCGATGAAGATCACGATCGCGACCGAAGGCGCCTATGCGCCCTTCAATTTCGTCGCCGACGACGGCTCGCTCCAGGGCTTCGACGTCGATATCGCCAAGGCGCTCTGCGCGAAGATCAAGGCCGAATGCACCATCATCAAGCAGGACTGGGACGGCATGATCCCGGGCCTGCTGGCCAAGAAGTACGACGCCATCGTCGCCTCGATGTCGATCACCGCGGAGCGCAAGCAGAAGATCGATTTCACCGGCAAATACTACAATACGCCGGCCGTGATCGTGGCGCGCAAGGACTCGGCCATCAAGATCGGGGCCGACGGCCATATCGATCCGGCCAGCATGAAGGGCCTGAAGATCGGCGCGCAGCGCGCGACCATCCATGAGAACTTCGCCCGCGCCAACTTCCCCGGCGCCGAGGTCGTGGTCTATGACACGGCCGACAACGCCAATCTCGATCTCATGAGCGGACGTCTCGATGCGCGCATCGACGACATCCTGGCGCTCGAGTCCGGCGTGTTGAAGCAGGATGGCGGCGCCGATTACCAGATCTTCGGCAAGGGCTGGACCGGCGGCATCCTCGGCGACGGCGCGGGCATCGGCGTGCGCAAGGAGGACACCAAGCTGCGCGACGCGCTGAGCCAGGCGATCCTCGATATCCGCGCCGACGGCACCTACAAGAAGATCAACGACAAGTACTTCAACTTCGACGTCTATGGCGACTGATCGAGCCGCCTAGACCGGTTAAGCGAAGCGCCGCCGGAGGCTGACCGCTTCCGGCGGCGCTGTCTTTCTCAGCCCACCGCCGCCCTCGAGGAAAAACTGTCACCCGATGTTCGACTATAAGGGCTACGGACATTTCCTGATCGAAGGCGCACAGATGACGATCATCGTCGCTGTGCTGGCGATGCTGCTCACGGTCGCGATGGGCTTGATCGGCGCGCTCGGCAAGCTGTCGCGCTTCCGCTGGGCCCGCATCCTCGCCGACCTCTACACCACCATCATCCGCGGCGTGCCGGAACTGGTATTGCTCTTGCTGATCTATTACGGCGGCACCGTGCTGCTGCAGCATCTCGCCAGCCTGTTCGGGCGCGAGGAGCCGATCGACATCAACGCCTTCGTCGCCGGCGTCCTGGTGATCGGCTTCATCTATGGCGCCTATGCGACCGAGACCTTCCGCGGCGCCTTCCAGGCGGTGCCGAAAGGCCAGATCGAGGCCGCCATGGCCTGCGGCATGAACCGCCGGCAGATCTTCTGGCGCATCCGCCTGCCCCAGGTCTGGCGCTTCGCCATTCCGGGCCTTGGCAATGTCTGGCTGGTGCTGCTGAAGGCGACCTCGCTCATGTCGGTGATCGGCGTCGAGGAGCTGACGCGCAAGGCCGACCTCGCCAAGGCGCCGACGCGCGAGCCCTTCACCTTCTTCATCAGCGCCGCCTTCATCTATCTCGTCTTCACCGCGATCTCGGACTTCGGACGGCATTGGGCGGAAAAACGCGCCAATGTCGGCGTCCGGCGCGCCTGAAGGGGGAGACGAGCGCGCATGGACACCCAGGCCCCCGATCTCTGGCAGCGCATCAACGCGGTGTTCGATTTCGATCTGATCTGGCGGAGCCTGCCGGCCCTCTTCGACGGGCTCTTGCTGACGATCGAGCTGGTGGCGATCTCGCTCGTCATCGGGCTCATCATCGCCGTGCCGCTCGCCATCATGCGGGCCTCGGGCAAGACCTGGCTCTCCGCGCCGATCTACGCCTACACCTATTTCTTCCGCGGCACGCCGCTCCTGGTGCAGATCTTCCTGATCTATTACGGGCTGGGCCAGTTCCACTGGATCAAGACCACCATCCTCTGGGACTTCTTCCGCGAGGGCTACTGGTGCTGCCTGCTCGCCTTCGTGCTCAATACCGCCGCCTATGTGACCGAGATCTTCCGCGGCGCGATCCAGGCGGTGCCTCATGGCGAGGTCGAGGCGGCCAAGGCCTGCGGCATGTCCTGGGGCCTGCGCTACCGGCGCATCATCCTGCCGCGCGCCCTGCAGCTGGTGCTGCCGGCCTATTCCAACGAAGTGATCTTCATGCTGCAGGCGAGCTCGCTCGCCAGCGTGGTGACGCTCATGGATCTGACCGGCGTGGCGCGCGTCATCATCGCGCGGACCTTCGCGCCCTATGAGATCTTCATCACCATCGCGATCATCTATCTGGCGATCACCTATCTGATCGCCTGGGGCTTCCGCCGCTTCGAATGGCGCCTGACCCACCATCTGCGCGACCGCCCGACCGTCTCGGCCATCCGCCGGGGTGAGGCGGCCGAACCTGCGGTCGAGATTCCGACTCCGACGCCGCTCAATCGATAGGGGTCGATCGATCCGCTCCCGCGGCCGAGGGCCGGCGGGTGGGGGCGTTGCGGATTTCGGGAAGATCGGTCGGCGGCTGGTGGAGCTGAGGGGAATCGAACCCCTGACCTCCTCATTGCGAACGAGGCGCTCTCCCATCTGAGCTACAGCCCCGCCGCCGAACGGCCGGGACTATGGAAAGACGCCCTCGCCCTGTCAAGGGCAAGAGGCTTAAGAGGAGGTTACCGCGAGGCCGGCCGAGCCCAGCGATTCCAGGCGCTTGGCAGGGACCGAACGGGCGCGGCGGATCGTCCCGCGCCCTTGCGTAGGGCGCCCCGGGCCGATAGCCTCGGGCCGGTTTTCGCCATGCCAGGAGGCAGCGCCCCCGCGATGAATCCCTTCGCAAGCATCATCGACCTCGTGATCAGGCTCTATATGTGGGTCGTGATCGGCAGCGCCATCATGAGCTGGCTCGTCGCCTTCGGCGTGCTCAACACCCGCAACCGTTTCGTCTATCAGGTGGGCGACGTGCTCTACCGCCTGACCGAGCCGGCGCTGAGACCGATCCGCAAGGTGGTCCCGACGATCGGCGGGCTGGATCTGTCGCCGGTGGTGCTGCTGCTGCTCCTCATCCTCATCCGTAACCTGCTGTTCTGGTACGTCTTCTAGAGGCGAGCCCCGGTGCCGCGACCGTTCGCTGCCGTGTCGGATGGGTTGCGCCTGCGGGTCCGGCTGACGCCCAAGGCGCGGCGCAGCGCAATCGACGGGCTGATGGCGGAGGCGGACGGCTCGGTGGTGCTGAAGGTGGCGGTCACGGCGGTGCCGGAGAAGGGCCGTGCCAACGAGGCGCTGATCGAGCTCCTGGCCAAGGAATGGCGGATCGCCCGCTCCAGCATCACGCTCGAGAGCGGCGCCACCGACCGGCGCAAGCTGCTGCATCTGGCGGGCGATCCGATGGCGCTGGAAGCCCTGCTGACGGCGTGGCTGGCACATCACGGCGACAAAACTCACGGCACAAAGATCTAGGGGCCGTGTGAAGCGGCCCGACGACGAGTTCGACATCGAAGGAAATGAGACGCGCATGAGCAATATCATCGATGGCAAGGCCTTCGCCGAAGGCCTGCGCCGCCGCCTCGCCGCCCAGATCGCCGGCCTCAAGGAGAAGCATGGCTTCATCCCGGGCCTGGCCGTGGTGCTGGTGGGCGAGGACCCCGCCAGCAAGGTCTATGTCCGCAACAAGGCGGCACAGACGGTCGAGGTCGGCATGGCCTCGTTCGAGCATAAGCTCCCGCCCACCACCTCGCAGGGCGAGCTCCTGGCGCTGGTGAAGCGGCTCAACGAGGACAAGTCGGTCAACGGCATCCTGGTGCAGCTGCCGCTGCCCAAGCAGATCGACCCGCAGGCCGTGCTCGACGCGATCGATCCGGCCAAGGATGTCGACGGCTTCCATGTGATCAATGCGGGCCGGCTCGCGACCGGCGGCCAGGCCTTGGTGCCCTGCACGCCGCTGGGCTGCCTGATGCTGCTGAAGGACCGGCTCGGCGATCTCTCCGGCAAGCGCGCCGTGGTGCTCGGCCGCTCCAACATCGTCGGCAAGCCGATGGCGCAGCTGCTGCTCGGCGAAAGCTGCACCGTCACCATCGCCCATTCCAAGACCCGCGACCTCGCCGGCGAATGCCGCCGCGCCGAGATCCTGGTGGCCGCCGTCGGCCGCCCCGAGATGGTGCGCGGCGACTGGGTGGCGCCGGGCGCCACCGTGATCGATGTCGGCATCAACCGCATCACCGGGCCCGATGGCAAGGGCAAGCTGGTGGGCGACGTGAACTTCGCGGAGGCGGTCAAGCATGCCGGCGCCATCACGCCCGTGCCGGGCGGTGTCGGCCCGATGACGATCGCCGTGCTGCTGCAGAACACGGTCACCGCCGCCTGCAGGCAGCACGGGGTGACGATTTAGGGATCGCATAAAATGGATCTCACCCCCTTCCCTTGCGGGAGGGGGTAGGGGGAGGGGTTGGTTCAGAGGAGGTTTCGAACGTTGTGCGCGCTGCAATCGCTATAGCAGCCCGCACGTCATCGAGAGCCCTCCCCCTACCCCCTCCCGCACGCCGCCTTCGGCGGCTGGGAAGGGGGTGAAGTTAATTGCGTAAGCCCCGCCCCTACTCGATCACCACCGCCGTGCCGCTGACGCTCACCATCAGCATGCTGCCGTCCTTGCCGACGACCTCGTAGTCGATGTCGATGCCGATGATGGCGTTGCCGCCGGCTTCTTTCGCGGCCTTTTCCATCTCGCCCATCGCCGCCTCGCGGGCACCTTTGAGCGCGTTCTCATAGGCGCCGGAACGGCCGCCGACGATGTCGGTGATCGAGGCCATGAAGTCGCGGAAGATGTTGGCGCCGACAATGGTCTCGCCGGTCACGATGCCGCGATAGTCGCGGATCTTGAAGCCTTCGATGGTGTTGGTCGTGGTCAGGATCATGGCGGCGTCTCCAACGTCGTTCCGGCCGCCCGCCCGACGCGGCGGCGGCACCGATTAGACCAGCACCGCCGCGCCGCGGTCGAGATAAGTTTCCAGGAAGTCGGCCAGCCGCGGATGCCAGGGCTTGGCGAAGACGTCCTTGGCCAGGCCCCGCAGCAGGATCTCGCCCTTGTCGAGGAACGCCACGTCGCTGGCCACCTGGGCGGCAAAGCCGATCTCGTGCGTCACCACCACCATGGTCATGCCTTCCTGCGCCAGATGCCGCATGACGGACAGGACCTCGCCGGTGAGCTCCGGATCGAGCGAGGAGGTCGGCTCGTCGAACAGCATGATCCGGGGCTCCATGGCGAGGGCACGCGCGATGGCCACGCGCTGCTGCTGCCCGCCGGAAAGCTGCGAAGGATAGTGGTGGGCACGGTCGGCCAGGTCGACGCGCTCCAAGACCGACATCGCGCGGGCCTCGGCCTCCCGGCGCGACAGGCCGCGAACCCGCTTCAGCGCCTCGCTGACATTGCCCAGCGCCGTCATATGCGGCCAGAGGTTGAATTGCTGGAACACCATCCCGATCGCGCGCCGGACCCGGACGACCTGCGCGTGGGGCAGACGCAGGCGCCCGCCGCCCGGCTTCGGCGCGAATCCCAGCGGCTCGCCATAGACGGTGATGATGCCGGCGTCATGCTCCTCCAGGAAAGCCATGCAGCGCAGCAGCGTGCTCTTGCCCGAGCCCGAGGGACCCAGCAGGCAGGTCACGACGCCATGGCGCACGGCGAGGTCGACGTTCTTCAGGACGGTATTCTGGCCGAAGGTCTTGCTCAGCCCCTCGATCCGAAGCGCCACGCCCCCGGCTTCGAGCCCCGCCGCCTTGCCCGTCAGATCGGTCATCGCCGCTCCCGAGGGATCCATCATACCATCCGATAGCGCGCGAGGCCGGCCTCGAGGCCGCGCCCCAGGGCGCTCGCCGCCTCCACGATGCCCCAATAGATCAGGGCCAGCAGCAGCAGCGCCTCGACGAAGGCGAAATGCGCCGAGCCGATCGCAGTCACCACCAGCGTCAGCTCCGGCACCGTGATGATGGAAAGCACCGCCGTCTCCTTGAGGAGGATGATCATCATGTTGATCGAGCTCGGCAGGATCAGCAGCGTCATCTCCGGAACCAGGATGCGCGCGACCGTCTGGGTGCGGGTCAGGCCCAGGACCGTGGCGGCCTCGACATGGCCGCGCGGCACGGCCTCGAGACCGGCGCGAATTATCTCGGAGAAATAGGCGGCTCCATAGATCGCGGTCCCCAGGAATCCCGCCTCGTAGGGCTCCAGGCGCAAGCCGATGAAGGGGCCGCCGTAATAGAGCAGGAAGAGCTGGATCAGGAACGGCGTGCCGCGCAGGACCTCGACGGGGCCGGCCAGGCCCCACCGGACCCAGCCGCCGCCATAGCGGCGCGCCAGCGCCACCAGGAAGCCGATCGCGAAGGCGACCAGCCCGCCGCCGATCCACATCATGACCGTGATGCCGGCGCCCCGCAGCGCCGCGGGGATCGAGTGGAGGATCAGATCGAGATCGAGCGTCACCGGCGCCCCCAATGCAGGGCGCGTTCGAGCCCGAGGCCACCGCCGGCGATGCACCAGTTGAGGAGCAGATAGAGCAGGCCGGCCATCGCATACATGTCGAGCGGCTTGAAGGTGCTGGTGGAAAGGTTCTGCGCCATGCGCGTCAGCTCCGACACGCCGACCACCGAGACCAGGGAGGAGGATTTGAGGATCAGGATCGCCTCATTGACGATCGCCGGCAGCACGAGGCGAAAGGCGATCGGCAGCCGGATGCGCAGCAGGATCTGGCGGTCGCCGAGACCGACCATGCGTGCCGCCTCGATCAGGCCCGGCGCCACGTTCAGGAAGCCGCCGCGCAGATTCTCCGCCTGATAGGCCGCGGTGCAGAGCGCCAGGCCGACGATGGCGGTGACCGTGCTCGGCAGGTTGATGCCGACGCCGGGCAGGAGATAGTAGATCAGCATCAGCTGGACCAGCAGCGGGACGCCGCGAAAGAAGCTGATATAGGAACGGCCGAGCCGGTGCAGGAGCCGGTTGCGCGCCAGGCTGGCCGCCGCGATCGGCACGGCGATGGCCAGCCCGAAGGCGATGGCCAGCGCGCTGATGATCGCCGTGACCCCGGCCCCCAGCGCCAGCAGTTCGAAATATTTCCAGCTCATCCTGCTGCTGTCGTGGGCGAGGGCTGCGATCGGGCCCGGGAGCCGGCGGCGCTCCCCAGGCCGAGACCGGAAGGCGCCGCCGCGACCCGCGTGATCAGAAGTTCGGCGTCGGGACCGTGTCCGGCGTATCGAACACCAGCCCGAACCATTTCTTTTCCAGCGCCGCCAGGCGACCGTCATGCTTCATCTTCACCAGCGCCTGGTCGATCGCGTCCATCAGCGACTTGTGGTCGTCGTCCTTGCGGCCGACATAGCCGAAATAGGATTTCTGGCCGAACGGCGGCTCGACCACGGCGAAGGTGTCGGGGCGCTGCTGGGCGACATAGGCGATGTTCGGAAGCGAGTTGGCGACGCCCGCGATGCGGCCCGCCGCGAGATCGGCATAGGCGGTGCTGTTGTCGACATACTCACGGATGTCGACGTTCTTCAGGGTGGCGGCGTAGGCCTTGAGCTGGTCCATCTGCGAGGAGGCCTTGCCGGCGCCGACCGCCTTGCCGGCGATGTCCTCCGGCTTCTGGATCGATTTGTCGCCCGCGGCCTTGAGGATCGCGCAGGTGGCGTCCGCGATCGGCACCGTGAAGCGGTAATGCTCCATGCGCGCCTTGGTGATCGTCGCCGGACCCGCGACGATGTCGAACTTGCCGGCATCGAGCCCCGGCAGGACGCTTTCCCACGGAAGATCTTCCCACACGATCTTCACGCCCAGCTCCTTGCCGATCTCGTTGAAGACATCGACATTGAGCCCGACATGATCGCCCGCATCGATGAAATCGAACGGCGCGAACTGCGTCTCGGTGCCGACCTTGAGCTCGCCGGCCGCCTTCACTTTGGCCAATGCGTCATCGGCCTTCGCCGCGCTGCCGAAGGCACCCGTGCCGAGCATCAACGCCAGCAGGCCGGCGGTAAATCCGCCCCATAGGCTTTTCATGTTCCGTGCTCCCAGAAGATTGCCAAATTCCAAACCCGACGCCGCCGCCTCGTTTCGAGGCGGTCCGGCGTGGCGCCGCTTGATGGTCCCGGAGACCTGTCACGGTCGCATGGCGAACCGGCGCCGCTCTCGACCCCCGCGCCCTCGAACGCGCTGAAATCGAGCCCTGGCGCATTGTTGCCACAGGGTTTCGGCAGTGTAAACTTGCTTCCGGACGGCCCGGCGGCGAACCCGTAGCGGGCGGAACGGCGGACAGGAGTGGGCGGAATGCAATCCTTGCCAGGCGCGGGCGGGAGCGAGCTCCCGATCATCGATCTCGGGGGCGTGCGACGCGGGGACCGCGCCGCCATGAGCCGGACCGCGGCCGCCATCCGCTCGGCCTGCACCGGTGTCGGGTTCTTCTATGTGACGCATCACGGCGTTCCGGACGCGGTGATCGCCGAGGCCGTCGCGCAGGCCCGCGCTTTCTTCGCTTTGCCGCTGGAGCGCAAGCGCGAGGTGTCGGTCAATGCCCGGCATCGCGGCTTCAATGCGCTGGGCGACGCCCTCATGTATGAGGCGAAGCGACCCGACCACAAGGAGTTCTACAGCATGGGGCTGGAGCTGCCGGAGGACGATCCCGACGTGGTCGCCGGCGAGCCCCTGCGCGGCCCCAACAACTGGCCCAAGGACAGGCCCGCCTTCCGCGCGGCGCTGACGGCCTATTATGACGCCATGGGCGCCTGCGGCGCGGAGCTGCTGCGTTGCGTGGCGGTGTCGCTGGGCCGGCCGGAAGACTTCTTTGCCAGCCGCTACCGCAAGCGGCTGCAGCGCACCCAGATCATCTATTACCCGCCGCAGCCGCCCGAGCTGGGCGACGACCAGTTCGGCGTGGCGCCGCATTCGGATTTCGGCTGCATCACCCTGCTGTGGCAGGACCAGAATGGCGGGCTGGAGGTGCTGGAGCGGTCGAGCCGGCGCTGGATCCCGGCGCAGCCGATCCCCGGCACCCTGGTCGTGAATGTCGGCGATCTGCTGGAGCGCTGGACCAACAATCTCTACGCCTCGACCCCGCACCGCGTCGTGAACCGGTCGGGCCGCGAGCGCTACTCGATCGCGACCTTCTACGACCCTGACTTCAAGGCGGTGATCGATCCGCGCGACTTCGGCGTCGCGCCCGAGGATATCCGAACCACGCCGACCACGGCGGGCGCCCATATCCTGGGCCGCATCGAGAAATCCTTCGGCTATCGCAAGAAGCTGAAAGAGACGGCCTGAGCGGGCCGGCGGCGGTTCGGGCGCTTAAGGGTTGCCGGTGCGGCGCAGCGACTTGCGGCAGGTGAGGCGCTGCGGCGCATAGCCGAGCTTGGTCCAGACAGCGGCCGCCGCCTTGTTGGCGAGACTGTAGCGCAACTCGATATGCTCGATGCCGCGATCCTGGAACCATCGCTCGGCCGCCTGCGCCAGCGCCGAGGCCACGCCCCGGCCGCGCGCCTCGTCGCGCACGAAGCAATGGGAGATGTAGCCCATCGAGGGAATCGGCGATTCCCTGACATAAGCGGGCTCGACCCGGCCATAGAGATAACCGACGGGCGCGCCCGCCAGCGAGGCGATCAGGACGAGATCGCCCTTGGCGAAGGCCGCTTCGAAATCGGCCCGCGCCAGATCGGCCCGCGGCTCGGCGCCCTCCCAGAACGCATCGGCCACGGTCGCCTTGAGATAGTCGAAGAAGCGCAGCGACAGCGCGGTCAGAAGCGCCAGGTCCGACGCGGTGGCGAGGCGGACATCGATCTGTCCGGCATCCGCAGGACCCCGCCCCATCGCGATCAGCCACGTCCCTTCTTCAGCAGTCGCAGCCTGAGCGCATTGAGCTTTATGAAGCCCGCGGCGTCGCGCTGGTCGTAGGCGCCGGCGTCTTCCTCGAAGGTCACATGCTGCAGGCTGTAGAGGCTCTTGGGCGATTTGCGGCCGACCACCGCCGTGTTGCCCTTGTAGAGCTTGAGCCGCACCGTGCCGGTGACATTCTCCTGGCTCTTGTCGATCAGGGCCTGGAGCATCTCCCGCTCCGGCGAGAACCAGAAGCCGTTATAGATCATCTCCGCATAGCGCGGCATGATCTCGTCCTTGAGATGGGCCGCCCCGCGATCGAGCGTGAGGCTCTCGATGCCGCGATGGGCGGCATGAAGGATCGTGCCGCCCGGCGTCTCATAGACGCCGCGGCTCTTCATGCCGACGAAGCGGTTCTCGACCAGGTCGAGCCGGCCGATGCCGTTCGCTTTTCCCAGCTCGTTGAGTTTGGTCAGGAGCGTCGCCGGCGACAGCCGCTTGCCGTCGATCGCGACCGCGTCGCCCTTCTCGAACTCGACCTCGATATAGGTCGCCTTGTCGGGGGCCGCTTCCGGCGAGATCGTGCGCTGATAGACCATCTCGTCGGGCTCGGCCCAGGGATCCTCCAGCACCTTGCCCTCGCTCGAGCTGTGCAGCAGGTTCGCATCGACCGAGAAGGGCGCGTCGCCGCGCTTGTCCTTGGCGATCGGAATCTGATGTTTCTCGGCGAACTCGATCAGCTTGGTGCGGCTGGTGAGATCCCATTCGCGCCAGGGCGCGATCACCTTGATGCCGGGCTCGAGCGCGTAATAGCCCAGCTCGAAGCGGACCTGGTCGTTGCCCTTGCCGGTGGCGCCATGCGCGACGGCGTCGGCGCCGGTCTTGCGCGCGATCTCGATCTGATGCTTGGCGATCAAGGGCCGCGCGATCGAGGTGCCCAGCAGATACTGGCCCTCATAGAGCGCGTTGGCGCGGAACATCGGAAACACGAAGTCGCGCACGAACTCCTCGCGCACGTCCTCGATGAAGATGTTCTCGGGCTTGATGCCGAGCAGCAGCGCCTTCTTGCGCGCGGGCTCCAGCTCCTCGCCCTGGCCCAGATCGGCGGTGAAGGTCACCACCTCGCAGCCATAGGCCTCCTGCAGCCATTTGAGGATCACGGAGGTGTCGAGGCCGCCGGAATAGGCGAGCACCGCTTTCTTGACCTTGGCGTGCATGGATCGAAAGTTCTCCCGGAGAAAAGCCGCGCGGAGTATAGGGATCGAGGCTGGACGGGCAAGCCACTCGGCTGCGACGTCGGGCTTCAAAGGCGGCGAGTGCATCTTTCGCTTGATCGGCCGAAGTTCAGTATTTATCTAACTAATGTTAGATTAGAATCGAATCATAGACCCATGCCTCCGCGCCGCCCTTCACCGCCCATGGCTCCAAGCTCGGGCTCCCCGCCGCGCTGGGAGTGCCGCGCCAGCCCGCGGCTCGAGCTGTTCCTCGCGGCCTGGTCGCTGGCCAGCGATCGCGCCCAGCGGCATCCCGAATGGCGCCGCCAGGGCCGCCGCGCCCTGCCCGGCACCTACTGGGCGGCGGAGGCTGCCCTCGGCGGCACGCCGGAAATCTGGCTGCTCGCCGCGGCCGCGCCGGGCGCAGTCCCGCTTGATTCGACGCCCATCGAACTCCTGGGCCGGATCGAGCATCGGCCCGCGGGCGCGGTTCTCACTGCCATGCTGACAGCGCTGCTCGGCGACCCTGTGCTGGCCCGGCGGGTCGCGGTGGGCGGGCTGACCTTGCCGCGGGCTTTGGCATCTCTCCCCCGGCCCCGTCTTCTCGCATTGAGTTCGATGGATTTCGAACCTTCCGATCTCGACCATCCGCTTTGGGCGTCCCTGGCGCGCTTCGCTGCCGATCCCGAGGCCGGGCAGCGGGCCCTGGTGGCGGGGCTCGACGCCTTCCGCGAGGCGGTGTTCGAGCCGCTATGGCGCAGCCTCGCCGGGGCCGAAGCCAAGCTGGCGGCCTCGGTCGCGGCCGGGATCGAACGGGGCGATTGGACGGGGCTGGGCCACCGGCTGGGGCTGGGCGTCGAGTTCGAGCCCAAGGCCGGCGCCCTCCGCCAGGTGACGGGGGGCGCCCGCACGGACATGGGCCAGATCGGCAGCCTCCAGTTCCTGCCCTCGAGCTTCAACGAGCCGCGCTGGTGGTTCGTGGATCCCGAAGGCGAGCGCGGCACCGCCTGGCTCCCCTTCCTCGACCCGAGCCTGGGGCCCGAGCCGCAGCGCGGCGGGGCTCTCGAGTCCGAGCCCGCGGCGATCCCGGCAGCAAGGCCGGGTTCCGCAGCCCGCAACCTCACGCCCGCGGCCGGCGGCGACGTGGCGCTGGTGTTCCGCGCGCTGGGCGATGCCACGCGCTTCGCCATCGCCCATCTTCTGGCGCGGCGCGCCATGCCGGCGGTCGAGCTGGCGCGCCAGCTTCATCTCTCCAAGCCGACCGTGACCCATCATCTGCATTTCCTGCGCGATGCCGGGCTCATCGAAGAGCAGGGCGAGGGCGGCCGCAAGCTGCTGGCGCTCCGCCGCGACGCGCTGGAGGCGCTGTCGAGCCGCACCGTACGCCGCCTGTTCGAAGCCGACGCCGTGCCGCCGGCACGATCGCGGCGGCGGCCGACCTAGCGTCGCGCTCTGCGAAAATTGCGACCCGGGCTGACGCGCGAAGCGGATCATGCCGGCGATGATGCCGATGGCGAAAGTCGAATTGCGGAAGCTCGAGGACGCTTATGGCGGCCGCTGATCGCGACCCGGATGCGAGATCCGGTTACTGCGGCAGCCGGGTCGCTTCGGCCGCAGCGGCGTCGGCCGCGATCTGCTGGCTCTTGCGCAGCTTCACGCTCTCGCTCTTGAGCTGGCCGCAGGCGGCCATGATGTCCTGGCCCCGCGGGGTGCGCACGGGCGAGGCATAGCCGGCATCGAACACGATCTGGCTGAAGGCCTCGATCGCGCGCCGGCTGGAACATTCGAAGGGCGCGCCCGGCCAGGGATTGAACGGGATCAGATTGACCTTGGCCGGCACGTCGGCGAGCAGCGCCACGAGCGCGCGCGCATCGGCCGGCGAATCGTTCACATCCTTCAGCATGATATATTCGAAGGTGATGCGCCGCGCGTTGGAGAGGCCCGGATAGTAGCGGCAGGCCCGCATCAGCTCGGCGATCGGATATTTCTTGTTGATCGGCACGATGCGGTCGCGCAGCTCGTCGGTGACGGCATGGAGCGAGATGGCGAGATTGACGCCGAGCTCGCGGCCGCAGGCCTCGATCATCGGCACCACGCCCGCGGTCGAGAGCGTGATGCGCCGCTTCGAGATCGAGATGCCCTCATGGTCCATCACGATCTTGAGGGCCTTCGAGACATTGTCCCAGTTATAGAGCGGCTCGCCCATGCCCATCATGACGATGTTGGACAAGAGCCGTCCGTCCGGCGGCGAGGGCCATTCGCCCAGCGCATCGCGCGCCATCATCACCTGGCCGACGATCTCGGCGGCCGAGAGATTGCGCACCAGCTTCTGCGTGCCGGTGTGGCAGAACTTGCAGGTGAGGGTGCAGCCGACCTGCGAGGAGACGCAGAGCGTGCCACGATCCTCCTCGGGAATATGGACGGTCTCGATCTCCTGGCCGTCGGCGAATCTGAGCAGCCATTTCTGCGTGCCGTCGATCGATTGCCTGGCGACCGTGATCTCGGGCCGCGCCACCACGAAATGCTGTGCCAGATTCTCGCGGAAGGATTTGGCGAGCGAGGTCATCGCGGCGAAATCGGTGACGCCGCGGTGATAGATCCAATGCCAGAGCTGGCGCGCGCGGAAGGCGGGCTCGCCCAGCGCCACGATCTCGGCCTCAAGCTCGGCGCGATCGAGACCCACGAGATTCCGGCGCCCGTCCGCGGGGGCGGCAGGCGGCGCGAAGTTCTGGGCGTGCGCGATCGTGCTCATGGGCGTCGGATCATACTCTTGGCGGCAGCGGGGCTAGGAAAGCCGGCCTGTTCTTATCACCCGGGGGCCCGGAGGGTCCATGGCGCGATGACCCGGGACCCGCGTTCCATGGCCGCAGCCCAGGCCGCCGGCTCCGCCTGAAAAGTGAGATCGGTCAGCGGGTTATTCAAGTCCCCGACCGACCCGGGGCTCAGCGCATATTGCCGGTATGGCCCAGGGAGTAGCGGCCGGGCTGCGGCCAGACCGTCAGCCCGTGGGGCTCACGCCCAACCTTGATCTGGGTGATGGCGCCCGTCGCGGTGTCGATGTCGTAGACGACGTCGTCGAACCGGCCCGACAGCCAGAGATGCGAGCCGTCGGCCGAGACATTGCCCATGTCGGGGCTGCCGCCGCCGGGGATCGGCCAGTTGGCGACGACCTTCCGGGTCGCGAAATCGATCACGCTGATGCTGCCCTCGCCATGCGGCTTGGCGAAGACCATGCCGCTGCCGCGATTGGAGACATAGAGCCGGGTGCCGTCGCGGCTCGGATAGAGTCCATGGGCGCCGGGGCCGGTCGGGATGAAGGTCACGAATCTGAAGCTCGCGCCGTCGATGACATAGACGCCCCCGACATGCATGTCGGCGACGTAGAAGACGTCGCCGTCCGGCGAGATGCGGATGTCCTGCGGCATGCCATGCTTCGCCAGCGGCAGCGGCAGATAGCCCAGCACCTTGCGGTTCACCATGTCGATCTTCGCCAGCGTGCCGTCGAACTCGCAGGTGAAGATCGCGTAGCGCCCGTCGATCGAGAAATCGGCATGGTTGATGCCGTTGCAGTCGGGCGTCTCCAGCGACATCTGCAGCGCCATCGTATGCGGATCGCGGAAGTCGAGCCGCTTATGCATCTCGGCCACGACGATCGCGGAGCTGCCGTCGGGCGTGAAATAGAGGTTGTAGGGATCCTCGACCGGAATCTCGGGACCCGGCTTGCCGGTCCGGGGATCAATCGGCGTGACGCTGCCATCGACGCCCTTGCGCAGCTCATGGCCGTTATTGACGACCCACAGCGTCTTCAGGTCCCAGGAGGGAACGATATGCTGCGGGCTGATTCCGACCTTGAAGCTGTCGATCACCTTGCGCGTCGCCGGATCGATCACGTCGACGCTGTTGGAGCGCCGGTTGGGAACATAAACCCGCGACAGCGCGCCGGCCGTGGCGGGACTGAGGAGGTTGGCGCCTGCCTCGCTGTAGAGATTGTCGGGGTCGACCACCGGCGGCATGCCGGCGACGGTCTCGACTTCGGGCCGAGCCCTCGCCGGTCCGGCGGCGAAACTCGCCAGAACAGCCAGGCCAAGCAGGATCAGAGCGGTGCGACCGACGGAATGTTGCGGATTATTCATCTTCGACAAGAACGTTGCACCACAGCGTCGATTCGCCGGGGCCAGTGATAGCGCCGGACGCTAGCGTTCTTGCACCGCGTTGGCGATGTCCTTCACCGTGCGTGCGACAATCAGATCCACGCCGATCTGGCCAAGCTCGGCGCTCGATCGCCGCGGATCGCCATAAACCCCGTCGGCGCGTCCGAATTTTGTCCCAGCCTGGAGCTGGTCGAGGCGGACCAGGCTCGGATCCAAAGCCAGGGTGAGCGAGGTATCGGCGAGCCCGGCATGGGTTCCGATCTCCTCCGCGCTGTAGCCGCGGGCCTCGAGAGCCTTCACATAGTCCGTCTGCGTGATGTCGTAATATTCGATGAGCGCATGCACGCGCACCGGCGTCTTGACCCATTCGCGATTGAGGCGATCGGCCACGACCGTCTCATCCTTCTGATAGCCGCCATGATCGCCGACGAAAACGATGTCCCGGAAGCCATGCAGCTTGAAGCTGCGGGCCGCATATTCGAGCGTCGTCTCGAACACATCGTCGGGCACCGTGATGGTACCGGGAAAGCGCATATGCGCGCTCGGCGGATCGATCGTCCCTTCCGGCACATAGGCGATGACGGGGGCCACCAACGCATTGCCGAGCTGCCGCGCGATCTTCTCCGAGAGCAACGCCGCCCGATGATTATGCTTGCCGAGCGCCATCGCCGGACCGCTCTGCTCGGTCCCGCCGATCGGCACGATGATCGTGGTCTTCCCGGCCGCGATCTGATCGCGCAGCTCGGTCCAGGTGAGATCCTCGAGGGAAACGCTGTCGGGCGTCTGCGCGCGCGCCGCGGATGCGATTGCGAGAAAGAGGAGGCCGATCAGCCAGGCCCATCTGCAGCGCATGATCTCTGGCCGTTTCCCTCGGCCGACGCTGGATTTCGTCGGCGTTGTCGCCGGGCCTCGAAGAACCCGGCGCGCCGTCAGCCGCCGACGTCGCAGGCTTTGTTGATGGCCTGGAGCGCCTTGCCGAACCCGGTCAGCGAATAGGTATCGACCGTCTTCGTGCCGCGCGAGGATTCGCCACTGATCGCCAGCGTCGTGCCCTTGACCATCGCATCGACGATCTTGGCATCGTCGCCGTCGCGGGCCCAGGCGGTGTCATCCTTGGTGAAAAGATCGAAGCCGGTACCATCGATATCGACTTTGACCTGTCCATCGGGCTTGTAGTCGTAACCGGCGGTGAAGCTCACCACGCCGGTCGACTTCTGCGCCGGGCGATGCGTAATCAAGAGATAGACCTCGCCGCGGCGGGTGTAATTCCCCTCCTTGCGGGTCGGCTGGCTCATCACATAGCAGGCGGTATGCCCGTCTTCCTGGAAAGTCATCGCGGTCCAGGAGCCGAACTTGCCGATTTGCTTGGGCTCTTGGGCCAAGGCCGGTTGCGCGGAAACCGCAGCAACAAGGCCGCAAGCAAACAGGAACGACACGAGGCGTTTCATACCGATCACCTACCTAGCTTCGCGCTGCCCGCCGGGAGGGGCTGCCTAAAATTTGCCTTAAATGACAACAGGTTGTAGTCTTTCCGTGATCGCCCATTTAGGGCAATTCGCGGAAAGCTGCAAGAGCAGGCGGAGCAAATTAACCATATTTCGGCGGAAAACACCCGGTCGTTCGCGCATTTCCTGCGAACCCACCCAGAAGGCCTTGAGTCTGGTTAATTTATGCTTAACAGCGCCCCTTTTGGAGCGGGTCCGTTAGGGCTTCGGCAAGCGTGTTCGCTGCTTCTGTTTCCAGATCGGCTCGCCATGGCGATGAGGCGCCGGCGCTTCCGTCGGACCGCCGGCGCGCACCGGCCGCTCGGCGAAGCGTCCCAGCGAGATCATCCGGTCATACATCACGAGCGCGCCGGCCAAGGCGACATTGATGCAGAACCGCGTCGGAATCTTCACGACATGGTCGCAGCGCGCGAGCAGGGCCGGCGAGAGATCGTCGCGCTCGGCCCCCATCACATAGGCGGCGCGCGTCGGGTGGCGAAAGCTCGGCAGCTCGACCGCGTCCTCGATGAATTCCAGCCCGACCAGCTGGCAACCCTTCGGCAGCTGGAAGGCCGCGAGGTCGGGATAATCGTGGAACGGCAGGCTCTGCAAGGCATCCGACGTATCGGCCAGGCGGGCCTCGCGCGTGTCGAACGTCGCGCCGATGGCGAAGCAGAAGCTGGCGCCGAACGCATGGGCCGTGCGCATCAGGCTGCCGAGATTCATCGGCTTGCTGACGCCTTCGATGCCGATGCCGAAATAACCGCGCATGGCGGCGAAGGTTGCATGGGGCCTGCGGCCAAGGCAAGGTGGCGCCCTCGGATCAATGGAAACGGTTTCGGGCGATGGCACGCAGAGCGGCCCGCAAGACCGCCGGTCGCAACGCGAACGCGAAACGGGCGGCCGGCGGCAAGAGCCGGGTAAAGGTCAAGGCCAAGGCGAAGACCAAAATCAAGGCGGTGGCGAAACCGGCGGCGGCGCCGCGCGCCTCCCAGGCACCGTCCGCCGATCGGAAACCACCCGCCAATCCGGTGCTGATCGAGGTCACGCGCGGCGAGATGGTCGAGAGCCGCCATCGTCTCGCGGTCGCCGTGGTCGATGCCGGCGGCAAGCTGGTCGAGAGCTGGGGCGACATCGAGCGCCCGATCTATGGCCGCTCCGCGATCAAGCCGTTCCAGGCCCTGCCGCTGCTCGAGACGGGAGCGGCCGACGCATTCGAGCTGGGCGAGCCGGAGATCGCGCTCGCCTGCTCGTCGCATAACGGCGAACCGCAACATACCGATCGGGTCCATGACTGGCTGGCGCGCGTCGGCTGCGAGATCGCCGATCTCGAATGCGGCGCACATCTGCCCTATCACGAACCGACCATGCTCCAGCTCGTCGCCAATGGCGGCGACATCACCGCGATCTACAACAACTGCTCGGGCAAACATACGGGCTTCCTCACCACCGCGCGCCACGAGGGCGAGCCGACCAAGGGCTATATCCGCTACGAGCATCCGGTGCAGCAGCGCGTGACCCGGGCGATGTCGGAGATGACCGGCGTCGATCTCACGCGCAGTCCCCGCGGCATCGATGGCTGCGGCATCCCCGTCCTCGGCATGCCGCTGCGCGCCATGGCCCATGGGCTCGCCAGGATGGCCGATCCGCGCAAGCTCTCGGCCGACCGCGCCAATGCCTGCAAGCGCATCGTCGCGGCGATCATGGCCTGGCCGATGCTGCTCGGCGGTACCGGGCGCTTCGGCTCGAGCACGATGGCGACCTTCAAGAACCGCTTCGTGCTCAAGGGCGGAGCCGAGGGCGTCTATGCCGCGATCCTCCCCAGCCTCGGCCTCGGCGTGGCGATCAAGGCCGATGACGGCGCCGGCCGCGCGGCCGAGGCGGCGATGGCGCAGACCCTGCGGCGCCTCAAGCTGGTGTCGGCGGCCGAAGCCAAGCAGTTCGCCGACCTGTTGATGCCGCCGGTGCTCAATCGCGCCCATCTCGAGGTGGGCCGGATCCGCTCCACCGGCGAAGGGCGTTTCTGAACGATGCGTGTCATCGAGGCACGGGCCTGGGGCGGTCTCGATCAACTGGCGCTCGCCGAGCGGCCGGATCTGCCAGCCCCGGACAACGATCAGGTAGCGATCGAGGTCGCCGCCTGCGGACTCAATTTCGCCGACTCGCTCATCATCGCCGGCAAATATCAGGAGCGGCCGCTGCCGCCCTTCGTGCCGGGATTCGAGGTGGCCGGCCGCGTCAAGGCGGTCGGCGCCCATGTGCGCCGCGTGAAGGCGGGCGATCGGGTCATGGCCGTGGTCGATCATGGCGGCTTCGCCGAGCAGGCCGTGGCGCGCGAGATCGACTGCTTCCCGATTCCGCCCGAGATGGATTTCGTCACGGCCGCGGGCTTCGCCATCGCCTATGGCACCTCGCATGGCGCGCTCGAATGGCGCGCCCATATCAAGCCCGGCGAGACCCTGCTGGTGCTGGGCGCCTCGGGCGGCGTCGGGCTGACCGGGGTCGAGATCGGCAAGGCGATGGGGGCAAGCGTGATCGCCTGCGCCGGCGGGCCGGAGAAGCTCGCCATCGCCAAGGCCCATGGCGCCGATCATCTGATCGATTATCGCGCCGAGACCCTGCGCCAGCGCATCAAGGAGATCTGCGAGGGCGGCGGCGTCGATGTGGTCTATGACCCGGTCGGCGGCGAGCTGTTCGACCAGGCGCTCAAATGCACCAACTGGGGCGGGCGCCTCCTGATCGTGGGCTTCGCCGGCGGCGGCGTGCCGCAGATCCCGGCCAATTATCTGCTGGTGAAGAATCTGGCGGCGATGGGCATCTATTGGGGCTCCTATCGCCGCAAGCAGCCGCAACTGGTGGAGGCTTCGTTCCGCCAGCTCTTCGCCTGGCACCGCGAGGGCAAGCTCAAGCCGCTCATCTCCCATCGCTTCGATCTGGCGGAGGCGGCGACGGCGCTCGAGCTGCTGACCTCGCGGCGCGCTACGGGCAAGGTGGTCCTGACCACCGGCCGCGGCTGATCCTCGACCCGCACCGCCCATGACCGACGATCGCGTGCGCGAGCAATATGAAGCCTATCCCTACCCGCCGCGCGATCCGCGCGACGAGACGAAACGGCTGATCGAAGGCTCGCCCAGCCATCGTCTCGAGATCGATCACTATCTCTTCGCCGGCCAGCGCGACTGGCAGCTTCCCTTCCGGGCACTGGTGGCGGGCGGCGGCACCGGCGACGGACTCGTGATGCTGGCGCAGCAACTGGCCGACATCGGTTGTCCCGCCGAGATCCACTATCTCGATCTGAGCCATGCCTCGCGCAACATCGCCGAGGCCCGCATCCGCACGCGCGAGCTTCGCAGCGTGACGTTCCATGCGGCGGCGATCGAGGATCTGCCGCGACTGGGGCTGGGCGAATTCGACTACATCGATTGCTGCGGCGTGCTGCATCATCTGGCCGATCCGCTGGCCGGTCTGCGCATCCTTCGCGAGGCGCTGTCGCCGGAGGGCGGCATCGGCCTCATGGTCTATGGCGAGCTGGGACGCTCGGGCGTCTATCCGATGCAGGATCTCCTGCGGATGCTGGGCGAGAACGATCCCGCCGAGAAGCGCATCGAGACCGCCAAGCGCCTGCTGCGGCAATTGCCCGCGACCAACCTGTTCGCGCGCAATCCCGTGCTCGGCGATCACCTGCAGGCGGGCGATGCCGGCATCCACGATCTGCTGCTGCATGCGCGCGACCGCGCCTATCGCGTGGGCGAGCTGGTGGCGCTGATCGATGCCGCCGGCCTGGCGCCGACCGCGCTGATCGAGCCCTGGCGCTACGATCCCGCCAGCTATCTCGCCGATCCGAAGCTGCTGACCCCCTTGAACGCGCTCGACCGTTGGCAACGCGCGGCCGCGGCCGAGCTGCTCGCCGGCAATCTCAAGACCCATATCGCCTATGCCGTGCCGAAGGGACGCGCGACCCTGGCCGTCGCCGATGCCGAGGACCCGGCCGCGGTGCCGGTCCTCAAGGACGGCAACGGCGTCGAGCTGGCGCGGGGGTTGCGGCCGGGCGGGAAGCTCACCGTCAAGGCCGACGGCTATGAGGCCCGCTTCCCGACCTCGACCGGAACGGGTCCGATCCTGGCACTGATCGACGGGCAGCGCTCCATCGCCCTGATCGGCGCCCTCCTGGCGGAGCAGGATCCCAAGCGCTGGACACCGGTCCATTTCGCCGCCGAGTTCGCCGCCACCTACAGGCTTTTCAATGCGTTGAACCGCTTGTTCCTGACCCGCGCCCGGTGAGGGTCCAGGATACCGGCCCACCCTGGTGCGCCCGCCCGATCATCGCCATGTAACAGACTTGTCGCTGAAACTTGCCATTCTGCCGCCGCTTCCGCGATTGGACCTCATGTCGTCACATCATCTGACCTGGCTCAAAATCTGGATTCGCAACCCGATGAAGCTGGGTGCCATCGTGCCCTCGAGCCGCGAGCTGGCCCTGGCGATGGCGCGGCTGGTGCCGACCGATCGCAAGGGCCCGGTGGTCGAGCTGGGCGGCGGCACCGGCGTCATCACCCGCGGCCTGATCGAAACCGGCATCGCGCCCGAGGACCTGATCGTGATCGAGCGCGATCCGACCCTGCATGCGCTGTTGCATAAACAGTTCCCGACCGCGCGCATCATCCTGGGCGATGCCACCGAGCTGTCGCGGCTGCTGGCGCCGATGCATCTGCCGCCGGTGCGCGCGGTGGTGTCGGGCCTGCCGCTGCTCTCGATGAGCAAGCCGGTGCAGCAGAAGATCGTCGAGGAGGCGATCAAGGTGGTCGGCAAGGAGGGGCCGATCATCCAATTCACCTACGGCCCCTTCTCGCCGATCGCGCGCCGCCGCTTCGGCCTGGTCGGCCGCGTCGCGGAACGCGTCTTCGCGAACCTGCCGCCGGCGAGCGTGTGGGAATATCGGCGGGGCGGCGCGGTTTAGGGCCGGCTTGAGCGCTTCGCCCGCCTTCTAAGGGCCCCCGCGCGCCTTCATCGTCACCTCGCTCCGTCGTCATCCCCGCGAAAGCGGGGATGACGGGGGGAGTGGGGGCGAAAGTCGGGAGTGACGGAAGATTTAAGCGATTGCCGCGCCACCGCGGCGCCCGTCAGCTCGCCAGTTCTTCCCGCAGGAAGACGATCATGTCCAGCGAGGGCGGCTTCACATCCGTGCTCGAGAGCATGGCGTGGGCCTGTCCCCGATGATGGGTCTGGTGATTGAAGAAATGCGCCAGGCTCCAGCGCAGCGGGGTCACCTGGAACTCGCCGGCCATGTTGCGATAGGCCAGATCGCCCTCGAGGCGCTCGGAATCCAGTCCCGATGTGTAGGTGACAATCCGTTCGTCCTCGGCCTCGCGCGCCGCCTTCAACGCGGAAAATTCCGGATAGGGCACCTCGTCGAGGCGGCGATGGGGCAACTCGACCTGCTCGAAGCGGGACAGCCAGACCCGGTCGCCGACCAGGATGTGGTTCAGCGTTTTCTGCAACGACGGGAAAAATCCTGCGCGGGGGGCCGCCCATTCGGCGGGCGAGAGATCGGCGCAGGCCAAATAAAGCCGCCGGTTGGCCCATCCGTTATAGCGGGCCAGCCGGCGGAAGTAGGGAAGGTCTGCCACGACGGGGTGACCTTCCCTCAGGGACGCCAGAAGGGCTTCGCGGCCTCGTTCTCCACATCGGCCCGCGCGAGCCCGATATCGCGCAACATGCGGTCGTCCAGGGTCATGAGGTGGGAGCGCTCATGGGCCCGGTACTGCCAGGACAGGAGCGAGTCGGTCACCCGGACCAGCCATTCGCCGACCCGATGGATAGTGGTCCGATCCAGGTCGGCGGCTTTCAGGGAAAGGGAACGGTCCTGATTCCGACTGGCCTCGGTCCCTAACCGGCAATCCAGAGATTCGGTCATCATTTCTTCATTCCTTTCACAGAGGGCCAGGGTTCGTGACGAGGTCGTCAAAACCGCTTCCGCCCTTGTTTCATGGGCTGGAACATGAAGCTTGCAGGGGTCATCGGCAAACGATAGTTTCTCATAGGTTCTGTTAGCTCACCTCACATGTAGCGGGACATTCGGGGCCATGGTCGAGCGGCTGCCACCGTTGAAATCGATCCAATATTTCGCCTCCGCCGCCCGGCTTCTCTCCTTCAGCCGGGCGGCCGACGAACTCCATGTCACCCACAGCGCCGTCAGCCATCAGATCAAGGCGCTGGAGGAGTGGCTGGGGGTGCGCCTGTTCCGGCGCGCCAACCGCCAGGTGATCCTGACCGACGCGGGCCAGGCCTATCTGAAGCCGGTGATGGAGGCCTTCGACCGGCTGGGCGAGGCCTCGCGCCAGTTGAAGCGGCGCGAGAGCGCGGGGCCCTTGACGGTCAGCACGCTGCCTTCCTTCGCGGCGAAATGGCTGGTGCCGCGCCTGCGCACCTTCCGCCAGGAATATCCCGACATCGATGTCCGCATCACCGCGAGCGAGAAGCTGGTCGATTTCGCGCGCGACGATATCGATCTCGCGATCCGCTACGGGCGCGGCAACTGGCCCGATCTTCTGGTCGACAAGCTGATGCGCCATGACTGGTTCCCGGTCTGCAGCCCGGCGCTCCTGACCGGAACGCCGCCGCTGCAGAAGCCCGAGGACCTCGCGAACCACACGCTCCTGATCGACTATGACTGGCGCGAGGATGCCTGGGCCGCCTGGCTCACGGCCGCGGGCGTGGGACAGATCCGTCCCAATCGCACGCTCGCCTTCAACTATTCGAACCTGATGATCCAGGCGGCGATCGACGGGCTGGGCGTGGCGCTCTCGCCGGGGGCCCTGGTCAGCGACGATCTCGCCGCCGGCCGCCTGATCCGGCCCTTCAAGACCAGCCTCTCGACCGATTACGGCTACTACCTCGTGGCGCCGGCGGGCGCCTTCGAGCGGCCCAAGCTCGCGGCCTTCCGCGACTGGATCCGGCGCGAGGCCGCCGCGGCCGCCGGCGGCTGAGCCGCGCGCGCGACCGGGATCGCACAAACGGTTTGCGTGCGGCCGCCGCCGGGATTGTAATCTCGTTGGCATAGGTTTCTCCGCCAGCCCTTCATGAGGCACCGATCATGGCGACTGTTCCCAGCGACGACGTCCCGGAGCTTGCGCGCGGGATCCACGATATGGGCGGACTTCCCGGCGGTGCCGTCGATCGCCATGAGCATGCGGTCACGCTGTGGGAGAAGCGGGTCGATGCGCTCCTGGTGCTCTTGACGCGCAAAGGCGTCTTCAGCGTCGACGAGCTGCGGAACGCGATCGAGCGGCTGGGTGCGGAGGCTTACACCTCCCTGTCCTATTACGAGCGCTGGACCGCCTCGATCGCCTGGAACCTGATGCAGCGCGGCGTCATCCAGGCCGACGAGCTCGGCAAGCGCATGGCCGAGATCGAAGCGGAAGGCCGGCAATGACGGCGTCACGCTTCCGCGCGGGCGACCCGGTGCGCGTGCGCCGCGCCTTTCCGCCTGGCCACATCCGGACGCCGATCTATATCCGTGGAGCCAGCGGCGTGATCGAGCGCGATTGCGGCGATTGCATCAATGCCGAGGAGCGCGCCTTCGGGCGCCCGGGGCTGCCCGGGCTGCCGCTCTATCGCGTGCGCTTCCGGCAGCATGAGATCTGGCCGGACTATGCGGGCCCCGCCGGCGACAGCATCGAGATCGAACTCTATGCCAACTGGCTCGAGCCGGCCTGACGAGAGGTGAGGGAATGACCCAGAGCCATCCGCATGATCACGACCATGATCATCACGACGGCGAAGGCGGCGCGCCGCATCGCCACCCGACGCAAAGCGACGATCCGCCGCCCACCGGCTATTACCAGGTGATGGCGGTGGCACTCCGCGAGTTGCTGGTCGAGAAGGGCGTGCTCGGCGCCGACGAGATCCGCGCCCAGATCGAGCGCATGGATATGCGGGGACCCCATCTGGGCGCGCGCGTGGTGGCCAAGGCCTGGACCGATCCCGCCTACAAGGCGCGCCTCCTGGCGGACGGCCCCAAGGCCTGCGCTGAGCTCGGCATCGAGCTCGACGGGATGCGCCTCACGGTCGTGGAGGACAAGCCTACCCTCCACAACGTGATCGTCTGCACCCTCTGCTCCTGCTATCCGCGCGCGCTTCTGGGCCTGCCACCCGCCTGGTACAAGAACGCCGATTACCGCAAGCGCGCCGTGCGCGAGCCGCGCGCTGTGCTCAAAGAATTCGGCACCGAGCTGCCGGCTTCCATGGAAGTGCGAGTCCATGATTCGACGGCGGAGCTGCGCTACATCGTGCTGCCGCTGAGGCCCGCCGGCACCGAAGGTTGGAGCGAGGAGACGCTCACAGGCCTCGTCACGCGCGACGCGATGATCGGGGTCACGCTGCCGAAGACAGTCTGACGAGGCACCTTATGGGCTTGCGGTCGTGGTTCGGGCTGGGAGGAAGGTCACGCAGGCAAGCCAGCAACCCGCTGCTCAAGCAATTCGGTGATTTGTCAGCGTCGGACTTCGAATTGCATCCCATTTGGGTAAGTTGCCACGGCACCGATCAAGATGAGCCCTGGCATGACGACACCGATGAAGAGACCTTCAGGCCTTGGACAGGCCAAGTGCCGGTTGATCCGGCAGATGGAATATTTCTCGTGCGGTCCCGGTTCCGGATTGCGAGCGGACAGGAATATGCGGGTTTCGTTACCCCGGCCGTGCCGCAAGAAGGTAGTAACCTTGGCACCATGCAACCTCACATGGCGGTTGCTGGACGCTTCTTTTCATTTTGGCATGGAATATTGAAGATCGCTGCAGAAACCAAATCCGCGTTCTACGTCGCGTTGCGAAAGAAGCCCAGCGAGGTCTTTCCAATCCGCTTCGAAGCAGAACCTAACCTCACGATCGGTGTCGCATCAGGTCAGATTGTCGGCTTCTATCGCAGGCCGGCTCCCGGCGCTGCGCCAGAAATGGAACAATAACGGCGGGGCACTGCCCGCAACGTCCCTGTTGGGCGTTCTCTACTCCCGCAGCTCCGCCCGGTCCTTGTAAAGCTCCAGCGCCTCCGGGTTCGCCAGCGCTTCCTTGTTCTTGATGGCGCGGCCATGGACCATGTCGCGGACGGCGAGCTCGGTGATCTTGCCGCTCTTGGTGCGCGGGATGTCGGTGACCTGGAGGATGCGCGCCGGGACATGGCGCGGCGTGGTGTTGGCGCGGATCTGGCGCTTGATCTTGTCGGTCAGCGCCGCATCGAGCGTGAGGCCTTCCTTGAGCCGCACGAACAGCACGACCCGCACGTCGCCTTCCCAATCCTGGCCGATGACGATGCTCTCGATCACCTCGGGCAGCTGCTCGACCTGGCGATAGATCTCGGCGGTGCCGATGCGCACGCCGCCGGGATTAAGCACGGCGTCGGAGCGGCCATAGATGATCATGCCGCCATGGCGCGTGATCTCGGCATAGTCGCCATGGCACCAGATGTTGTCGAAGCGCTCGAAATAGGCCTTCCGGTATTTGGCCCCGTCGGCATCGTTCCAGAACCCGACCGGCATCGAGGGGAAAGCCTTGGTGCAGACCAGCTCGCCCTTCTCGGCGACGACGGGCTTGCCTTCGTCGTTCCAGACCTCGACGCCCATGCCCAAGCCCCGCGCCTGGATCTCGCCGCGCCAGACGGATCCGGTCGGGTTGCCCAGCACGAAGCAGGAGACGATGTCGGTGCCGCCCGAGATCGAGGACAGGCAGACGTCCCTCTTGATGTGCGAGTAGACATAGTCGAAGCCCTCGGGCAGCAGCGGCGAGCCGGTGGAGGCGATGGTCTTGAGCGCCTTCAGGTCATGCGTCTCGATCGGTTTCAGCCCCGCTTTGTTGCAGGCATCGATGAATTTGGCCGAGGTGCCGAAGAAATCGCAGCGCTCGGCGGCGGCGAAATCGAACAGGATGTTGCCGGTCGGATGGAAGGGCGAGCCGTCATAGAGCAGCAGGGTGGCGCCAGAGGCCAGGCCCGTGACGAGCCAGTTCCACATCATCCAGCCGCAGGTGGTGAAATAGAACATGCGCGTGCCTTCGCGTATGTCGCTATGGAGGCGATGCTCCTTGAGATGCTGGATCAGCGTGCCGCCGGCGCCATGGACGATGCATTTCGGCACGCCGGTCGTGCCTGAGGAATACATGATGAAGAGCGGGTGGTCGAAGGGCAGCCGCTCGAAGCGGATGGTCTCGGCCTTATGCGGCGCCACGAAGTCCGCGAGCGTGACGGCCTTGGCCGGCATCGTGCCGCCGCCGGCATAGGGGAACACCACGACGCGCTCGACCGAGGGCAGCCGCGGCAGGAACTCGGCCACCCGCGCCAGGCAGTCGAACGCCTTGCCGCCGTAGAAATAGCCGTCGGCGGCGAAGAGCAGCTTGGGCTCGATCTGGCCGAACCGGTCGATCACGCCTTGCGCCCCGAAATCGGGCGAGCAGGAGGACCAGATCGCGCCGATCGAGGCGGTGGCCAGCGTGGCCGCGATGGTCTCGGGCATGTTGGGTACGAAGCCCGCGACCCGGTCGCCCGGCTTGATGCCCATGGCGCGCATGGCGGCCGCCAGCCGCGACACCAGATCGTAGAGCTCGCGCCGGCTCATCCGCCGCTTGACGCGATCCTCGCCCCAGAACACCAGCGCGTCGCCCTCGTCGCGCTGGCGCAGCAGGTTCTCGGCATAGTTCACCTTGGCCTCGGGGAAGAACTTGGCGCCTGGCATGCGGTCGCCATCCTTCAGCGCCGTCTTGCCCGGACCGTCGCCGACGATCCCCGTCTCCTCCCAGACCGAGAGCCAGAACTGGTCGCGATGGGCCACCGACCAGCGCCAGAGCGCGTCGAAATCGGGCAGCTCCACCTTCCAGCGCGCCTCGACCCGGGTCCGGAACCCCGTCAGGTTGGCCGCGGCCAGCCGTTCCGCGCTGGGGCGCCAGATCGGGCGGTCGGCATCGGGAGTCGGGGTCGAGGAGGTCATGGGCGGGTGCTTTTCGCGGGAAATGAAGTCTGGAGAGCCCAGGTCGAGGCGGGGCCGGGGATTCTTCGCCCGCAAGGCCGCCCAAGGCAAGCGCGCTGGCGGCATCATAGTGATGAGATCGCGACATGAGCGCTGCGGAACGGAGCTCCACTTATCCCCTCCCCCAACTTTGGGGGAGGGCAGGGAGGGGGATGACTCGGTTCGCGATCTCGTCGGGGTGCGAAGGGGCCGACACCGAGCAGCCCCCTCCCCCACTCTCCCCCAAAAGTTGGGGGAGGGAACAAAGCGGCGTGGCGAGCGTCTCCTCGAACAGCCTCAACCGGTCAGCCCTGCCCATGGCGTGACGATGACCGAACGGTTAGGGTGACCAGGTCTTCGATCACGCGTCGCATCATGGGCCTGCCGCTTCCCCTTCCCGCCTTTGCGTCCCAGCTCGCCGAGGCGGCCGGCCGGCTGCCACAGCCGGTCCGCGCCATCCTGTGGATGCTGGTCGCCTGCCTGCTGTTCGCGATCCTCAACGCCTTCATCCGCGAAGCCTCGCGGGCGATGCACCCGTTCCAGGCAGTGTTCTTCCGCAACCTGTTCGGGCTGCTCTTCATGCTGCCCTGGATCAAGACCGCGGGGCTCGAATCGCTCAATCGCCATCGCATGAAGCTTTATCTCGGCCGCACCGCGGTCGGGCTCCTCTCCATGTTCGCCTGGTTCTGGGCATTGAAACTCTTGCCCTTCGCCGAGGCGATCGCGCTCAGCTTCGCCTCGCCGCTCTTCGCCACGCTGCTGGCGGCGATGTTCCTGGGCGAGCAGGTGCGGATCCGGCGCTGGACCGCGATCCTGGTGGGCTTCGCCGGCGTGCTGGTGATCCTGCGCCCCGGCGCCGACGCCTTCAGCGCCGGGGCCCTGTTCGCGCTGGCCTCGGCGGCCTTGGGCGCCTGCGGCATCATCTTCACCAAGCAGCTCGTGCGCAGCGAATCCACCACCGCGGTCGTCACCATCATGGTGCTGATCCAGACGCCGATGGCGCTCATCCCCGCGCTCTTCGTCTGGGAGTGGCCCGCGGCCTCGCTCTGGCCGATGCTGCTGACGATGGGCCTGGCCGGCTCGCTCGGGCATATGAGCTTCGTGCGCGCGCTGCGCCTGGCCGAAGCTTCCTCGTTGATGCCCTACGATTATGCGCGCCTCGTCTTCGCTGCCATCATCGGCTGGCTCTTCTTCGCCGAGGTGCCGGACAACTGGACCTGGGTCGGCAGCGCCATCATCGCCGCGGCCGCGGTCTATATCGCGCGGCGCGAGGTCAAGCTCAAAGCCATGCCGGCTGCAGCCCTCGCTTCGTCCCTGCCGGACGAGCCGCCCGCGATCGTCACCAAGCCCCCGATCGTCACGAAGACCGGGCCCGCCGCATGAGGGTCGTCCCCGTCTCGGTCGAGCAGCGCTGGATGGCGCTCTCGGGCAATCTGCGCGGCGCGCTCTGGATGATCGGGTCCGGCGTCATCTTCACCTTCATGGCGATCGCGATCAAACTGCTCGGCCATCGGCTCGACAGTTTCCAGATCGCCTTCTTCCGCTGCCTGATCGGCTTCATCGCCATCCTGCCCTTGGTGGCTGCCTATGGCATCGAGGTGCTGCAGACGCGCTCGCTCAAGATCCATGCGCTGCGCGGTCTCTTCGGCCTCATCGCCATGTTCGCGAGCTATTACGCGATCGCGCGCATTCCGCTCGCGTCCTACACCGCGCTCAGCTTCACCAAGCCGCTGTTCTCCACCATTCTCGCCGTCGTCATCTTGCATGAAATCGTGCGCTGGCGGCGCTGGAGCGCGACCGCGGTCGGGTTCATCGGCGTTCTGGTGATGGTGCGGCCGGGGGCCGAGACCTTCAACAGCGCCGCCCTCTTCGCGCTTGCGGATTCGCTCTCGATCGCCTTCCTGGTGACGCTGATCAAGCGCCTGCCGCCGGGCGAGACGCCGCTCGGGATGATGTTCTATTTCGGCGTCTTCTCGACCATCGCGGCGCTGCCGCCGGCCCTCTACGTCTGGCAATGGCCGACGACGGCGGAATGGGGGCTGCTGGTCTTCATCGGAATCCTGGGGGCCCTGTCGCAGTCCTTCTGGATCCGCGCCTATCGTGCCGGGGAGGCTTCGATCGTCGCCCCCTTCGATTATCTGCGGCTGCTCTTCGCCGGTATCGCGGGCTATCTCGCCTTCGCCGAGACCGTGGATCTCTGGACGGTGCTGGGGGCCGCGATCATCGTGGTCTCGACCGTCTATATCGCGCGGCGCGAGGCGCGGCTGCCGCGCGCGCAGGCCAAGGCCCGGATCGAAGCGAAGGCCGTCGAAGAGGCGAGGTGACGCGTCAGGCGGCGGGCGGCTTGCCGGCGTCGACCAGCTTGCGCTGGATGAGATCCTTGGCGCGCTCGCGATGGGCCGGCTTGATATGCTCGGTGACGGCGCGGATCGCGGCATAGAGCACGGTGCCGTCATCGACGAAGCCGATGCCGGTGAGGAAATCCGGAATCAGATCGACCGGCAGGACGAAATAGGCGAGCGCACCCATGAGGGTCGCCTTGGCCCGCAGCGGCGTCGCCGGATCGAGCGCGCAGTAATAGGCCGCCAGCAGCATGTCGAGAAAAGGCAGCTTGCCCGCGACGCGCCGCAGCTTGGTCCAGAAGCCCCGGGACACGCGGGCCTGGTCGCGCTGGAACTTCGCGGGATCGTAGGGCGTCAGGGCGGTGCTGGTCGCGACCGCGCCGACATCGGCGGCTGTGGGCGTGTCCGTGGTCATGGGCGGGCATATGGCCCTGGCCATCCCCCTCCGCAAGGCACGGGTATTATGAGAATTCTTCCGACCCTTGCAGCCGGAGGCCCGGCTGGTCATTCTGCGCCGCGGCAGGCCGGGGCTAAGCGCCGGTCGGCCGCGGAAATCAGCCATTTTTCGAGGAAGAGGCGAGGGCCATGGAGATCAAGGGACAGGCAGCGATCGTCACCGGCGGCGGCTCCGGCATGGGGGCCGACGTGGCGCGCCACCTGGCGAAGGCGGGGGCCAAGGTGACGCTGGTCGACGTCAATCGCGAGGCGGCCGAGGCGGTCGCCCGGGAGATCGGCGGCTTTGCCGCGATCGCCGACGTGTCCGACGCGGCCGCGGGGGAGGCGGCGGTCAAGGCCGCGCGCGAGCGCCATGGGCCGGCACGCATCCTGATCAACGTCGCCGGCATCCTCATTCCGGGCCGCATCGTCGGCAAGGACGGGCCGTTGGCGCTGGAGAAGTTCAGCAAGGTCATCACCATCAACCTGATCGGCACCTTCAACATGATGCGGCTGGCGGCCGCCGACATGGCGGGCGCCGAGGCGCTGGCCGACGGCGAGCGCGGCGTCATCATCTCGACCAGTTCGGTCGCGGCCTATGAAGGCCAGATCGGCCAGGCGGCCTACGCCGCCTCCAAGGCCGGCATCGTCGGATTGACGCTGCCCGCCGCGCGCGATCTCGCCGGCCGGGGCATCCGCGTCAACACCATCGCGCCGGGTCTGGTGGCGACGCCGATGATGCTCACCCTGCCGCCGGAAATTCAGAAGAGCCTGACCGACACCATGCCCTTCCCGAGCCGGCTGGTGCGGGCGGACGAATATTCGCGGCTCTGCCTCCACATCATCGAGAACACCGCGATCAATGGCGAAGTGATCCGCCTCGACGGCGCGCTGCGCATGGCGCCGCGCTAAGGCGGGCCCGAAGGCGGGATCGAGGAAGGATCGCGGGGGCCCTATCCCGCGATCTTCCCGATCGCGCGGGCGAGCTTCACGTCGCGCTCCGAGAGGCCGTCGCAATCATGGGTCGAGAGGGTGATCTCGACCCGGTTATAGACATTGGACCATTCCGGATGGTGGTCCATCTTCTCGGCCAGCAGCGCGACCCGGTTCATGAATCCCCAGGCCTCGTTGAAGTCCTTGAATTTGAAAGATTTGTGGAGGGCGTCGCGACCGGCGACCGCCTGCCATCCGGCCAGTTCCTGGAGGGCGGCGGCACGGGCATTGGCATCGAGCTTGGCGATCATGAAATCTCCTTTGCAGGCGCGGGTCAGAGTCTCGTAAACGCGCTATCCTACATCTTCAGATAGCGCTGCCTCACCCTTGCCCCAGTGGCGAACGGCGCCGGCGCGTGAGAATGACGGGCATAGCCCCTTGAGCGAGAGACCATGGCCGATCTGATCAAGACCTCCCGCCGCTTCGGCGTCGCCCCGGACCTGGCCGAGATCGAGGAGATCGCGGCCGCCGCCTTCGAGACGATTCCCGAAGAGCTGGCGCAGCATGTCCAGGAGGTGATCATCCGCGTCGAGGATTTTCCCGATGCCGAGACCGAGGAGGAGATGGAGCTCGAGACTCCGTTCGACCTCCTGGGTCTCTATCGCGGACAGCCGCTGGGCGCCAAGAGCGTCAGCGACGTCGTCACCGACATCGACATGATCTTCCTCTATCGCCGGCCGCTGCTGGATTTCTGGTGCGACAGCGACGAGGAGCTCGAGCATATCGTGCGCCATGTGCTGATCCACGAGATCGGCCATCACTTCGGCTATAGCGACGAGGACATGGAGCGGCTCGAGGAGGAATCCGACAGCCGCGCCGCCGGCGCGCAGGCGTAGAACGCCAAATCGACAGCGAGCAGCCCCCTCCCTAGCCCTCCCCCTTACAGGGGGAGGGGACAACAAAAATCTGCCCCGTCTCCCGCTTGCGGGGGAGGGCTAGGGAGGGGGCTGCTCGGTTGTCCCCAACGCCTTGCGCACCCGCCGGCGCAAGACCGGCAACAAGTCTTCCTCGAACCAGGGATTGCGTTTGATCCAGCCGGTGTTGCGCCAGGAAGGATGGGGCAGCGGCAGGAATTGCGGCAGATAGTCGGCGAAGCGGCGCACCGTATCGGTCATGGTGCTGCCGCGACGCCGGCCCAGATAGAACGCCTGCGAATAGCTTCCGACCAGCAGCGTGAGCTCGACGCCCTTGAGGAACGGCATGATCTGCGGATGCCAGAGCGGCGCGCATTCGGGCCGCGGCGGCCGGTCGCCGCCAGCCCCGTCGGTGCCGGGAAAGCAGAATCCCATCGGCACGATCGCGATCTGCTTCACGTCGTAGAAGCGCTCGCGGTCGATCCGGAGCCATTGGCGCAGGCGATCGCCCGACGGATCGTTCCAGGGAATGCCGGTTTCGTGCACAAGCCGGCCCGGCGCCTGGCCGACGATGAGAAGTT
The DNA here is from genome assembly GCF_008728855.1 of Hypericibacter terrae. Classification (GTDB taxonomy): domain Bacteria; phylum Pseudomonadota; class Alphaproteobacteria; order Dongiales; family Dongiaceae; genus Hypericibacter; species Hypericibacter terrae. Next base: position 5,531,189 of record NZ_CP042906.1, read on the forward strand.
TCGCGCTCGACGAGGCGCGCAAAACCGGGCGGCAGCCATGCGGGAGAGCCGCGGCGCAGACCCGGCAGCCCTGCGCCTGCTTCAGCAGGGTGTCGAGTTTGCTCGCCATCAGGAACGCAGACGTGCGGCCGCGTCGATGAGGGCCTCGGCATAATGCGGCACCACCTCGCTCGCCGGACCATGCCGCGCCTCGGCGAACAGGGCCGCCCCCTGGCTGGGCTCGAGATTGAGCTCGACCGTGTGGGCGCCCGCGGCCCGCGCCAGCTCGACGAAGGCCGAGGCGGGATAGACATTGCCGGAGGTGCCGATCGAGAGAAAGAGATCGGCCCGGCCCAGCGCCTCGAAGATCCGATCCATCTCGAACGGCATCTCGCCGAACCACACCACATGCGGCCGCAGGCCCCCGCGCTCGCCGCAGGCAGGGCATATTGCCTCGACCGTAAGATCGTCATGCCAGGGCAGCACCGCCTCGCAAGCCATGCAGCGTGCCTTGAGCATCTCGCCATGCATATGCACGATCGCCTCGCTGCCGGCACGTTCATGGAGATCGTCGATGTTCTGGGTCACCAGCAGGAACGCCCCCGCACCAGCCTGGGCCCAGGCGCGTTCAAGCCTGGCCAGCGCGTGATGGGCCGGATTCGGCACCACGGTATCGGACAACAACCGGCGGCGGCGCTGGTTATAGAAACCATGCACCAGGACGGGATCGCGCGCGAAGCCCTCGGGCGTCGCCACATCCTCGACGCGCACCTTCGCCCAGATTCCGTCCGCATCGCGGAAGGTCTCGAGACCGGACTCCTGCGAGATGCCGGCGCCGGTTAAGATGACGAGGTTGCGTGCCATGATCGAGGTTCCATTCTAATCGCCCGCGGCGTCCCGCCAAGCCCCCCGGACGCCGCGGCCCAACGCCATTTGTAACGCAATGAAACGGATCCTGTTTGTCTGCACCGGCAATATCTGCCGCTCGCCCACGGCCGAGGGGCTGTTCCGCCACCGCATCCGCGAGGCCGGGCTCGAAGACCGGCTCTCCGGAGATTCCGCCGGGACCGAAGGCTATCATGTCGGCGACGCGCCCGATCCCCGCGCCATCGCCGAAGCTGCGCGTCACGGCGTCGAGATCGGCGATCTCAGGGCAAGACAGCTCGACCGTGCGGATTTCCAGCGGTTCGATCTGCTGCTCGGCATGGATCGCAGCCATCTGGCGTTCATGCGCCGCCTGGCGCCGCCCGAGGTGCAAACCCGAATGGCACTGCTGCTGGCTCACGCGCCCGATTGCGGACGGGCGGAAGTGCCCGATCCCTATTATGGCGGCGAGGCGCAATATCGGTTGAGTTATCGGCTGATCGACGCCGGCGTCGCCGGGCTCATGCGCTATTTGGCGGAGACCGTCGCGCGCGACAATTCGTAGGAACATTCGGCGCGGTAATAGGGACCCTCGCCGCCGATGAAGCTCGAATAGATGGTGAAGTGCGTCACGTCGAAGGGCCGGCTGCGATAGAGCCCATGCTGGGCGAGGAAGGCCTGCATCTTCGAGGGCGGCGGCGGCTGATTCGGCCGCGCCAAGGTGACGTGAGGCCGGAAGCGCTGGCCGTCGGGCCGCGCGCCCGCACGGACCACGGCGGATTCGATCTTGTCATGGAGATGCTGCAGCGCCGGTTGCGGACGCACGCCGGCCCAGACCGCGCGCACCTTGGAATCGTCGCCGAAATGGCCGACGCCGGCGAGCTCGAGCGCGAAGGCGGGCGCGCGGATGCCGCAGAGGGCCGCGTCGATATCGTCGGCGGTGCCGCCGTCGACTTCGCCGATGAAGCGCAGCGTGATGTGGAAATTCTCCGGCGCCACCCAGCGCACGCCGGGCAATCCGCAGCAGAGATGCGACAATCCGAGGCGGACCTCGTCGGGCAACGAGAGGGCGACGAACAGGCGCAAAGCAACCAGCCCCCTTTATTGGCGATCAGGCGACTCGGGGTATAGCGACTCGGATTCCTTTATAGCGTCAGCGGCCGATTCGGCAAAATGTCATCGTGGAACAGCCGTACGCCTCTGTCTTAACTCTGCAACAGTCAGCAGGCCTGTCCTGACCGAAAGCGCCGTTCCGGCCGCTAGAAGAACACCGCGAGCACGCCGGTGAAGCTGCGGATGCGGTTGTAGCAAATCTCGGCGGAGCCGAAGAATCCGATCACCGGCACCGCCCCCAGGCTGCCGCCGATGATGCCGAACTCCTCCTCCGCCGAGCCGAACAATTGCGGGCCGCGCCGCGTGCAGGAGAAATAGACGGCCCCCTTCGCGGTTCTCTGCCCTTGCGGAACGACGCGGGCCAGCATGGCGCGCAGATCGGCCTCGGCCGCTTCGCGCGAGAGCCGCATGAAGGAGAGGTTGGCGCCGATCTGCACCGTCCGGTCGAGCGCCAGCCAGCCGCGATCGGGATCGGCGCCGAGGATGCCATGGGCCATCAGGCTGGTGCCGGTGCCGATATGATCTTCGAGCCCGACATAGCAATCCCAGCCGATCCGTTCGAGGCTGGCCTCCGAATGGGGCGCCAGCTCTTCCTTCAGCACGGCCAGCGCCGGGCGGCCATCCACCTCCGTCAGCAGATTGCGCGCCGCGCCGGTGACCCGGTGCGGCGGGCCGATGGGCGCGCAACTCTGGGTGAGGCCGGTCGCCGCCCCCACGCCGGCCGCGAAGAGCACGCCGGAGAAACCGCCTTCGACCACGCGCTGCGCCACTTGCGGGAAGATCCCGGCGCGCGAGGAGGTCATGCCGCCCACCAGGAAGCTGCCGGTCACCTCGGCCAGATCGGTGACGATCGAGGGCGCCAGGGGATTGCGGGGATCGCCATGAACGATGCCGAGCAGGGGGTGAGCGCGGGCCAGCCAATCCCCATATTCACGGCGGAAGGCACCGAAGGCGCCATGAACCGGTTCGAATACGCGGAAACTGTCGGGCGGCAGACGCCCCACCATGGCCACCAGGGCCGGCTGGTCGAAATGACCGACCGCAGCCTCGCCCGCGAGCTTGGCCCCGATGCCGATCCCGACGGTGCCGACCCAATCGGCGATGCCGGTCGATTGCCGAAGTTCGGTCAGAATCTCGCCCAGATGTCGTGCCAGATAGTCGGTGGCGTAAAGCAGCCCGATATTGTCGCCATGAGCCGCCACGTCCAGCCGTTCCGAGATCTGAGCGACCAACGACCTCCAATCGCCCCCGGCTGCATGTGCGGCACGAAAGACCGCCATCGCTTGCATCCCCTCGCCTGCGTCGTCTCAGCCCGAATCGCTTTCCTTGCGCGCCTTGATGAGCGCGATGACTTCGGGCGCTATGCGTTTCACGATCGTCGCCACCCCGGCGGCGTTCGGATGAATGCCATCGCTTTGGTTGAGCGCCGGATCGCCGGCGACACCGTCGAGATAGAAAGGAACCAGCGGCACCTGGAACTGGCGCGCCAGATCCTCATAGAGCGGATCGAACGCCGCGACATAGTCGGCGCCCAGATTGCGCGGCGCCTTCATGCCGATCAGCAACGTCGGGATCCGGTCTTGCGCCAGGCGCGTCAACATCGCGGCGATGTTCTCGCGCGTCGCCGCCGGATCGAGACCGCGCAGGCCGTCATTCGCACCGAACTCGAGCAGCACCAGGTCCGGCTTGTCGGCGAGCGTCCAGTCGAGCCGCGCGAGACCGCCGGCCGAGGTGTCGCCCGCGACGCCGCCATTGATGAGCTTCACATTCTCGCCCGCCGCGATCAGCGCGCGTTCGAGCTGCGAGGGAAAGCTGTCCGCATCGGGCAGGCCATAACCCGAGGTCAGGCTGTCGCCGAACGCCAGGATCCGCAGGGGTTCTGCAGCCATTACGGGCAGCGCGAGCGAGCCGAGCGCCGATGACAAGATCAGCGCAAAGAAAGCACGTCGCGCAAAATGAGGGGGGTCCCGACGGCCACCCTCGTAAGGACGACCATGACCGGCGTCGACAACAGCGGAAGCGGAACCCATGATTCGACTGGAAGCCATTGAGCTAAGTTTGGGTAGCCAGGAGCGAAAGGTCAACGTATTGCGCGGCCTCGATCTCGCGGTGGCGGCGGGCGAGACGATTGCCGTGGAAGGGCCTTCCGGATCAGGAAAAACCAGCATGCTGATGGTGATTGCCGGGTTGGAGCGACCCACCGGCGGCCGGGTGCGGGTGGACGATGTCGAGCTTGGGCCCCTTAACGAAGATGCCCTCGCCCGCTTCCGACGCGACCGCGTCGGCATCGTGTTCCAGGGGTTCCATCTCATCGCGACCATGACCGCATTGGAAAATGTCGCGGTGCCGCTGGAGCTTGCGGGACGTGCCGACGCTTTCGTGCGCGCCCGCGAGGAACTGACCGCTGTCGGGCTCGGACGGCGCCTGTCGCATTACCCGGGGGAGTTGTCCGGTGGCGAACAGCAGCGGGTCGCGTTGGCCCGCGCTTTCGCCTGCGAACCTCGGTTACTTTTAGCGGATGAACCCAGCGGCAATCTCGATCCGGATACTGGACATGCGGTGATGGATCTCATGTTCGCCGAGGTCGCGCGGCGCGGCACCACCCTCCTTCTCATCACGCACGATCCCGCCCTGGCCTTGCGTTGCGGGCGGCGATTGAGACTGGTCGAAGGCCGGCTGATCGACGGACCGGCCCTGGGTAGCATGACTCATGGTTGATAGCCTGGTCTTGTCCGCACGCGCCAGCCGGGGGCCCCAGCTGCTGGCGCTGCGTTTCGCCTGGCGCGAGCTTCGGGGCGGGATCGCCGGCTTTCGCCTGTTCCTGGCCTGCCTGGCGCTGGGTGTGGCGATCGTCGCGGCCGTGGGCTCGCTCGCGGCGAGTCTCGAAGCGGGCATCGCGGCCGATGCCACGCGTCTCCTCGGCGGCGATCTTGAATTGCGGCGCGTCTATCGTCCGCTCGAGCCCGACACGCTTTCCTTCCTCCAGGCGCGCGGCCTGACCTCTACCCTGGTCGAGACGCGCAGCATGGTGCGGCCCGTCACCGGCGACGCGGCGCCGCTGCTGGTCGAGCTCAAGGCGGTCGATGCGCCCTATCCTCTCGTGGGACAGGTCGATCTCGATCCGCCGCAACAACTCGCCGAGGCCCTGGCCTCGCATGACGGTGCGCGCGGTGCCGTGGCCGATCCGGCGCTGTTCGATCGCCTCGGCGTCCATATCGGCGATCGCATCAAGCTCGGCGCCGAGGAATTCATCCTGACAGCCCATCTCGTTACCGAGCCCGATCGCGGCGCCACCGTCTTCTCGCTCGGGCCCCGCCTGATGATCGCCGAGGACGCGTTGCCGGCGACGGACCTGCTGGTGCCGGGCAGCCTGGTTTATTACGAGACGCGCCTGTCGCTGCCGCCGACGGCCACGGAAAGACCGGACGCGCTTGCCAAGGCGGTGCGCGCCGAATTTCCCAATTCGGATTTCCGCGTGCGCACGCCGAGCGATGCCGGCCCCGGCATCAAGAGCTTCGCGCGACGTGCCGCGCTTTTTCTCAATTTCGTGGGCCTGGCCGCCCTTCTCATCGGCGGCGTGGGTGTCGCCAATGCGGTCGGCGCCTATCTCGAAGGCAAGCGCACGACCATCGCGACCCTGAAATGCCTGGGCGCCAGCGCAGGCCTGATCGCAAGGCTCTATCTGGCGCTGGTGCTGGGCCTGGCCGCGGGCGGCGTCTTCATCGGCTTGATGGTGGGTGCCGCCGCCCCCTATATCGCGGCGCCGTTCCTCGCCGCCCATTTCAGCGTGCCGTTCCGTGCCGCGATCCATGCGCTGCCCCTGGCGGAAGCGGCGGCCCTGGGCCTGCTCGCGGCCCTCGCCTTCGCCTTCCTCCCCCTGGCCCGCGCGCGCAGGGTGCCGGCAGCCGATCTCTTCCGTGCCACCGCGCCGCGCTCGATCGATCTGCGCGACCGGCTGCTGCTGGGCGGCATCTGTCTCGTCCTCGCCGGTTTCACCGTGCTGGTCTCGGCCGACAAGCTGCTGGCGTTGGGCTTTGTGGTCGCGGCCGCGCTCTGTTATCTGCTGTTTCGCGTCCTGGCCCAGGCGCTGGGACGGCTGGCGCAGTATCTGGCACGCCGCCAGAAAGGCCATCCGGCCTTGCGTCTGGCGCTCGCCAATCTGGCGCGGCCCGGTGCGCCCACCACGAGCGTGGTGCTGTCGCTGGGGTTGGGCTTGACAGTGCTGGTCGTGGTGGTGCTGGCGCAGGGCAGCCTGCACCGGCAGATCGCCCAGACCTTGCCGGCGGTGGCACCCGCCTTCTATTTCATCGATATCCAGAACGATCAGGCCGAGCCCCTCCGCGCCACGGTGGGCCGCACGCCGGGCCTCACCGCCTTCCGCGAGGTGCCGATGCTGCGCGGACGCATCGCCGCGGTGAACGGCACGCCGGCCGATCAGCTGACGGTGCCGAAGGACCAGCAGTGGGTGCTGCAGGGCGACCGCGGCCTCACCTGGTCCGACAGTCTGCCGGAGGGCAGCCGCCTGACCGCGGGCCACTGGTGGCCGGCCGACTATCAGGGCCCGCCGCTGGTCTCCTTCGAGGAGGAAGCGGCCGCGGCCCTGGGCCTCGAGCCCGGCGACCATGTCACCATCAGCGTGCTGGGCCGCGAGATCACGGCCGAGGTCGCCAGCATCCGCGCCATCCGCTGGACCGATCTCACCATCAATTTCGTGATGGTGTTCTCGCCGGGCAGCTTCGCCGGCGCGCCCGCCACCTGGCTCGCCACCGCGAGCCTGCCGCCCGAAAGCGAAGCGGCGCTGGCCCATGCGGTGGCGGCGCAGTTCCCGAATGTCTCGACCATCCGGGTCAAGGATGCGCTGGCCGCGGTCGACGGGATCTTGAGCGCCGTCGGCGCCGCCATCACCGCGACCGCCGGGCTGGCGCTGGCCTCCGGCCTCCTGGTTCTGGCGAGCGCCGTGCTGGCGGAGGAGCGGCGCCGGATCTATGAGGCGGTCGTGCTCAAGGTGCTGGGCGCCACGCGGCGCGATCTCGCCCGCGCCTTCCTGCTGGAGCAGGGCTTGCTGGGGCTGGTCACCGGATTGCTCGCGATCCTGCTGGGCTCGATCGCCTCCTGGGTCCTCGTGACCTATGGCATGGAGAACGAGTGGAGCTTCTCGGGCCCCACCGTCTTTGCGATCGCGCTGGGCGGTGCCGCGCTGGCGCTGCTGATCGGACTGGGCGGCACCTGGCGCGCGCTCTCCACGCCGGCAGCACCGCATCTGCGCAACGAGTGAGCCCCGCGCCGGATCAGGCCTCGCCGCCGGCGTCCCTGTCGGGCGTTGCCGGTGCGGCGACAGCAGGCGTTGTGCCCTTCTTGCGCGAGAGCGCCTTGGAGAAATCGGAACGGGCGAAGGCGCCGAACAACAGGCCCAGCCCGGCATAGGCGACGAGCCCGACCGTCACCAGCACCACCAGCATGATCAGCCTCAGCCAGCCGCCGGCGGCGATGAAGGGGTCGATCGCCCAGGTCGTCCCCAGCAGGATCGCCGTCATCCCGAGGCTGGCGAGGAAGATGCGCGGCAGGCGGCGTTTCAGCCGCGCGTCCATCACGAAATGCTCGAGCCGGAAGAGCTTCGCGCCGAGAAGCGTGGCGTTGAGCGTCGTCGCCAGGGTGGTGGCGATCGGAATGCCGATGAAGCCGATGGTCTGCGACAGCCCGACGCTGAGCGCCACATTGGCCGCGACCGCGATCAGCGCGACGCGGAAGGGCGTGGTGGTGTCCTCGCGCGCGAAGAAGCAGGGGGCGAAGGCCTTGACCAGGGCGAAGGCCGGCAGGCCGGCGGCGAAGGCGGCGAGCGCCCAGGCCGAGGCGTGGCTGGCCTCGGCATCGAAGGCCCCGCGCTCGAACAGCGTGGTCATGATCGCGACCGGGATGGCCAGCAGCGCCATCGTCGCCGGAATGATCAGCGTCATCGAGAATTCGACGCAGCGATTGAGATTATGCATCGCGACGTCATGCCGGCCGGCGCGCAAGGAGCGCGTGAGCGTCGGCAGCAGCACCACGCCGACGGCGGCACCGATGATGCCCAGCGGCAGCTGGAACACGCGGTCGGCGTAATAGAGATAGGAGACGGCCGCCGGGAAGCTGGTGGCGATGATGGTGCCGACCACGATGTTGATCTGGGTGACGCCGCCCGAGAGCAGCCCCGGCACCATCAGCTTCAAGAGCCGTTTGATCTCGGGATCGATGCGCGGCATCGGCAGCGACAGCACCATGCCGGCGCGGTTGCAGGAGAAGACCAGCCAGATGAACTGGCAGAGGCCCGAGGCCGCGACCGACCAGGCCAGCACCAGGCCCGGGCGTCCGGTGAAGGGCACCACGAAGATGAGAGCGCCTGCCATCACCACGTTCAGCAGGATGGGGGCGGCCGCCGGCGCGCCGAAGCGATGGAGCGAGTTGAGGATGCCGCCCTGGAGCGCCGTCAGGGACATGAACAGGAGATAGGGGAAGGTCACTTGCGTGAACTGCACCGCATAGCCGAACTTGACCGGATCCTCGGTGAACCCCGGCGCGATGATCCACATCAGCCAGGGCATCGCGAACTGCGCGCCGATGGTGAAGAGCAGCAGCCAGAACAGCAGGACCGACATCACGCGCTCGGCGAAGGCCTTGGCCGCGGCCGGCCCCTGCTGCTCGAGCCGGCCGGCGAACATCGGCACGAAGGCCGCGTTGAAGGCGCCCTCGGCGAACATCTGGCGGAACAGGTTGGGGAAGCGCATCGCCACGAAGAAGGCGTCGGCGATGGGCCCGGTGCCCAGCGCATGGGCGATCAGGATGTCGCGCAGGAAGCCGCCCGCGCGGCTGACGCCGGTGAGAGAGCCGACTTTGACGATCGAGCCGATCAGCGCCATAGGAAAACCGCGGCGCCCAAGCTCTCAGGAAACGCTATTGTTCCCTTGAGGAGTCGGAGTTCTGCAGAGTCCTCGCGCTTTGGCGGGAAACTCGACTTACTTTTGATCTGGTGGCTCGCTGTCTTGTGTACGCAACCTATGGTCTGTACCGAGTCGCGCCGATTTTGGCGCTTCCTCTACGGGCAACTTCTCCCGCCTTAACCCTCGGTCCCAGCCATTTACATCCTGTACGGCCGCGTCCAGCTCTTCGCGTAACCAGCTATATTTGTTGGTATTGCTTTGAGCCATCGCCAGTCTCTCTATCTAAGGATGCATAAGCAACGACTCGATACCACGTTTTCGATCGCGTTGACAGATTCCCCTTTCCAGGAAACAATGATTCTGAGGCGATTCTTTCGCCCATTTTTTTGACACAATTTACTATCTCAGGTTGAGTAACCATATTAAAGGAATCGGATATGGCTGAGATTAGCGAAACAAGTGAGTTTTTAACGCCATTGAAAGGCCAGGAACTGGTCTTCGGGCTCGTAGGCCCCATTGGTGCGGACCTAAAGCTCGTGGCAGAGGTTCTGAGCCAAGAACTTGCCAATGTTCGGTACGTCGCAAAGCGGATCAAAATTACCGACTGCTTTGAGTCTTTTGAGCATGATTTTCGTCTCGTTAGGCGGCCTCTGGAAGCTTACTACAAAAGCTATATCGATGCCGGCAATGAGCTCCGAAAAATCACTCAGCGACAAGATATCCTGGCACTCATGAGCATCGCTGCAATTCGGCGGGCCAGAAGCGAAATTACCGGCGATCGAAAAGTTCCTGCCTCTCGAACTGCCTACATCCTTCATCAGTTCAAACGACCGGAAGAGATTTCTGCACTGCGACGGGTGTACGGACCGTGCTTTGTGCAAATTTCCGCTCACTGTCCAAGAAGGCTCCGCGAACTCTCCTTAACCGACAAAATTTCAGAGTCATATTCGCACGAGAGACGCGGCGACTACTATCAAGCCAAGGCCGTTGAACTAATCGTCAGAGACGATGCCGAAGAAGAGATTACTTGTGGGCAGCGAGTCCGCGAAACGTTTCCGTTGGCCGACGTAGTTATCAACGCAAGTTCTCCGGAAACCGTAAGACAGACATGTAGGCGGTTCATCGAAGCATTCTTTGGGAATTCCTTCATTACCCCAACACTGGACGAATACGGCGTCTATCTCGCTCGATCGGCCGCGCTGAGATCGGCTGATCTCTCAAGGCAAGTGGGGGTGGTGATTGCGAATGAAGGAGGCGACGTAGTCGCCGCAAGCTGCAATGAAGTGCCAAAGGCTTTCGGCGGGGCGTACTGGCCAGAAGATACCTTTGATTTACGGGACTTCAAGCTTGGCTATGACCCGAGTACAAAGGTAAAGCGCCAAATTCTCTCTGACGTCTTTCGACGATTGAAAGACGGTGGCTGGCTCAGCGATGGGCATTGCAATAAAGACGTGTCTGCACTTGTCGAAGAATCGCTCGATGGCAAATCCGGCTTGATGCACGATTCCTCTATAATGGACATCCTTGAGTTTGGTCGAGTCGTCCATGCTGAAATGCATGCTCTCAGTACTGCCGCAAGGAACGGTATTCCAGTAAAGGGCGCGACTCTCTTCACAACAACTTTTCCATGCCACATTTGCGCTAGGCACATAGTAGCCGCCGGCATTAAACGTGTTGTCTATGTTGAGCCTTATGCAAAGAGTCTGGCTGGCGAGCTGTATCCCGATTCCATCGAGATCGAAGGAGATAGTCGGGTTGCCGGCCCAAAGGTCTCCTTCGAGCAGTTCAAGGGAATCGGATCTCAACGTTTCTACTCAATCTTCCAGAAACGGCAACGTAAGGATCGCAGAGGGAATGTCATCGCGTGGAGCGCTCCCTCGGCGGAGGCGATTCCAGAGCTATTGGTTGCCGCTTATGTAAATATAGAGTCGGCTGTCCTCAAATCCTTGTCCGAGCACCTTGCACAAGTGAACTTGAAACTTCGAACACCTGATCTGGCGGCGTAGGATTCCCTAAAGCCGCGTGCCCTACTCGGCCGCGGCCGAGTCGCTGTCGGGGTCGCTTGGCGAAGGCGCGGCCGGGGGCGACGATGTCTTGGCCTCCCCCTCCTCGAGCACGGCCATCAGCGCGTCGCGGATCGGCTTGAGGCGGGCATCGCCCTCGACCTTGAGGCCGAACTTGTCCTTCACATAGAACACGTCCACGGCCCGCGCGCCGAAGGTCGAGACCTTGGCCGACATGATCTGCAGTTTCTGGGCGGCGAGCGCCTTGGTCAGCCCATAGAGCAGGCCGCGCCGGTCGCGGCCATTGACCTCGATCAGGCTGTGTTCGGCCGAGCCCTTGTTGTCGATCAGCACGCGCGGCGCCACATTGAAGAGCTCGGTGCGCCGGCCCAGGGGCGAAGGCGGAAACACCAGGTCGGGCGGCGCCGGCTCGTCGTCCGCCAGCATCCGTTCCAGGCATTGGCGGATACGCTTCAGATCCTCGGGCCGCTCGATCTCGCGGCCTTCGCCGTCCTGGACCTGGAAATTGTCGAGCGCCTTGCCGTTGGCGAGCGTGAAGATGTCGGCGGCCGCGATGTTGGCGCCGGCCAGCGCCAGCGCACCCGCGAGCCGCGCGAACAGGCCCGGCCGGTCGGCGGTATAGACCGTCACTTCCGTGACCGCGCGCCAATGGTCGATGCGGGTGTCGAGGGCCAGCGCATCGCCGGCGCGTTCCGCGCGCTCGACCAGCCGCGCATGGCGCGCCAGCGTCTCCTTGTCGTAGGCCAGCCAATAGGAGGGCGTGCCGCGCGCCACATGGGCGGCGAAGGCGGCATCGGTCCAGTCGCCGAGCTCGCTGCGCAGCGCGTCGACCGCGACCTTGACCCGCTCCTCGCGCTTCACGGCGATGAGCCCGCCCGAGATCAGCTCCTCGGCGCGCCAATAGAGATCGCGCAGCAGCTGCGCCTTCCAGCCGTTCCAGACCTTGGGTCCGACCGCGCGGATGTCGGCCACCGTCAGCACCAGCAGCAGCCGCAGCCGTTCGAGCGATTGCACCGCGGCGACGAAATCCTGGATCGTCTTGGGATCGTCGATGTCGCGCTTGAAGGCGGTGTTGCTCATGATCAGGTGGTAGCGCACCAGCCAGGAGACGGTCTCGGTCTCTTCATCGGTGAAGCCCAGCCGGGGCCCGAGCTTGAGCGCGATGTCGGCGCCCAGCTCCGAATGATCGCCGCCGCGCCCCTTGGCGATGTCGTGCAGCAGCACCGCCAGATAGAGCACGCGGCGCGACTGCACCAGATGCACCACCTCGCTCGCGATCGGCACCTCGTCCTTGATCAGCCCCTGCTCGATCTTCCACAGGATGCCGATGGCGAAGATGGTGTGCTCGTCGACCGTGAAGTGGTGATACATGTCGTACTGCATCTGCGCCACGACGCGGCCGAAATCCGGCATGAAGCGCCCGAAGACGCCGGCCTCGTTGAGGCGGCGCAGCGTGATCTCCGGCCCCTTCTTCGAGGTCAGCATCGCGACGAAGAGCCGGTTGGCCTCGGGGTCGGCGCGCAGCTTGGCATCCACCAGCTTCAGATTGCGCGTGATGAGCCGGAGGCTCGCCGGATGGATATCGAGATCGTGACGTTGCGCCACCTCGAACAGGCGCAGCAGATTGACCGGATCCTTCACGAAGGCGTCCGCGTCGGCGACCGCCAGCCGGTCGCCATCGACCGGGAAACCCTCGATCTCGCGCTGGAACAGGCCGAACCGCGCGCGCGACAGCAGCGATCGTTTCTGATGCTGGGCCTCGAGCACGGCGCAGAAGATGCGCGTCAGGTCGCCCACCGACTTGGCGATGAGGAAGTAATGCTTCATCAGCCGCTCGACGCCGCGCGAGCCGGCATGGTCGGTATAACCCATGCGGCGCGCCAGCTCCGGCTGCAGATCGAAGGTCAGCCGCTCCTCGGGCCGGTCCGCCAGGTAGTGAAGATGGAATCGCAGCGACCAGAGGAAGGCCTCGGCCTTTTCGAAGCGCCGCACCTCCTCGGCCGTGAAGACGCCGCGATCGATCAGCGTCGCCACATCCTCGACGCGATAGAGATATTTCGCGATCCAGAAGAGCGTGTGGAGGTCGCGCAAGCCGCCCTTGCCGTCCTTGATGTTGGCTTCGAGCGAGTAGCGCGAATCGCCCATGCGCTTGTGGCGCGCCTTGCGCTCGGCAAGCTTGGCCTCGACGAAGGCGGGCCCCGTGCCGGCCACGATCTGCTTGAGGAACTTGGCGCGCAGATCCTGATTGAGCGCCTGCTCGCCCCAGATATAGCGCGCTTCGAGCAGGGCCGTGCGGATGGTGAGATCGTTCTTGGCCTGGCGGATGCACTCATCGACCGAGCGCACCGAATGTCCGACCTTGAGGCCCAGATCCCAGAGCCGGTAGAGCATGTATTCGATCACCTGCTCGACATAGGGCGTGCGCTTGTAGGGCAGCAGGAACAGGAGATCGATGTCGGAATGGGGGGCAAGCTCGCCGCGGCCATAGCCGCCGACCGCAACCACGGCGAGGCGCTCGCCGGTCGAGGGGTTGGCCAGCGGAAACACCAGCTGCGTCGCCGCGTCATGGAGCGCGCGGATGATCTGATCCATGAGATAGGAAAGGGTGCGTGCCGCCATGCGCCCGTCGCCGGTGGCGTCGAAGCGCCGCCGCACCTCGGCGCGGCCTTCCGCGAGCGCCGCTTTCAGCACCCGGGAAACCGCGGCCTCATCGAGCTTGCCCTCGTCGGCCAGCGCCGCCAGCTCCACGGTCAGCTTGCGCCGGTCGATGACCTTGCGGGGATCGGAGATTTCTCCCATCGCGCCATTATAGGGCGTCGGCCTCCTTCCCGCCAAATCGGGACCGGTGCCGCTTCCGCCCGGAACCCATTGCCGCAGGGGGCGTTTGACACCAACTGGTGATTGCGCAGCCCGGAGCGCTCATACTGGGCAGGAAATCGCGGATATGAGCCTTCGCCAGACAGGGCCCATCCTCATGCCATCCCCCTCTGCCCAGCCGACCCCGTTCTCGCGATGGCGCGCCATCGCGCCGGCGCTGATGGTCTGTTTCGCCCTGGCGGCCTGCGCCGACGACAAGCCGCCCCCGCCGGCCGCGACCCTGTCGCCCGGCCAGTCGCCCAACGCCTCGGCCTATGACAGCACCGCCGCGACGCCGATGGGTTCCGAAGCCGCCCAGACGGCGCCGACCGTCGGCTCGCAGCCCATGGCGCCGGCCCCCCTGCCGCAGACAGCGACCTCGTCCCCCTCGTCGAACAAGCCGGGGTCGCCCTCGATCGACCAGGGGGCGGGCGGCATCCTGCTGCCGGTGACGGCCAAGTTCCTGATCGACCGCCCCGACACGATCGAGGTCTCGATCCGCGACGCCCAGGCCGCCGACCGGGTCCAGCTGGTGGCGCCGGACGGCAGCCTGGCCGACGCCTTTCAGCTCGACCGGGAAACCATCCACGCGCAGGACACCGGCTCGTCTGGATTCAATTTCGGCGTGGGCGTGAGCGGCGGATCGAGCTCGGGCGTCCAGCCCAGCTTCGGCATCGGATTTCCGATCTTCGGCGGCGCGCCCAACAGCCCGCAGCGCGACGAGGTGCGGACCAAGGCCCTGATCAAGGTCCCGGACATGGCCGCTTATCGCGCCCGCTGGCAGCAGACGGTCGTCCGCATCTATCTCGGCGACAACAGCCCCAGCCCGCGGAAGATGGAGATGGCGGCACCGGCGCCGCCGTCCTGAGCGGCAGCGCCGGCGCGGGACCGAGTGCCACGCGATGCGGAATCAATGACCGGAAACGCGGCGCCTTGGCGCAACCGGGCCGTCCCGGAAAACCGGTCTCGGAATCGTTCGCCGAGAAACGATCAGGAGGAAGCGAGCAGAGCCTTGAGGCGATAGAGCGCTTCGAGCGCTTCCTTGGGGGTGATCTCGTCGGGATGGAGTTCCGCGAGCGCGCTGTCGAGCGGGCGCGGCTCCGCCAGTCCGCCCGGCGCGGCGCGCGCGGCCGCGGCCGAGAACAGCGGCAGATCGTCCGCGAGCTTGGCGAGCGCACCCGCCTGCTGGCCCTGCTCGAGCAGCGTCAGCACCGCTTCGGCGCGCGCGACCGCCGCCGCCGGCAGCCCGGCGAGTTTGGCGACATGGATGCCGTAGGAACGGTCGGCGGCACCCGGCGCCACCTCATGCAGGAACACCACCTCGCCCTGCCATTCCTTGACGCGCATGGTGTAGGGCGCGAGGGCCGGTAGCTTGGCCGCGAGCGAGGTCAGCTCGTGATAATGCGTCGCGAACAAGGCGCGGCAGCGATTGACCTCGTGCAGATGCTCGACCGTGGCCCAGGCGATCGAGAGCCCGTCGAAAGTCGCGGTGCCGCGGCCGATCTCGTCGAGGATCACCAGCGCCTTCGGGCCCGCCTGGTTGAGGATGGCGGCGGTCTCCACCATTTCGACCATGAAGGTCGAGCGGCCGCGGGCGAGATCGTCGGCGGCGCCGACGCGGCTGAAGAGCCTGTCGACCACGCCGATGCGGGCCTGCGCCGCCGGCACGAAGCTCCCTATCTGCGCCAGGATGGCGATGAGCGCGTTCTGGCGCAGGAAGGTCGATTTGCCGGCCATGTTGGGCCCGGTCAGGAGCCAGAGCCGGCGCTCGGGGCCCAGATCGCAATCGTTGGGCACGAAGCGCGTGTCGCCCTTGGCCTCGAGCGCGGCCTCGACCACGGGATGGCGCCCGCCTTCGATCGCGAAGCTCTGATCTTCCAGCACCACCGGCCGGCAATAGCCGCGTTCGGAAGCGAGGGCCGCGAGGCCCGCCGTCAGGTCGGTCAGGGCGAGCGCCCGCGCCGCGTCCGCGATCGCATCGCCTGCCCCGCGCACCTTCTCCACCAGCGCCTCGAACAGCTGCAGCTCGATCGCGAGCGACTTGTCGGCGGCCGAGGCGATCTTGCGCTCGAGCTCGCCCAGCTCGACCGTGGTGAAGCGCATCGCCGAGGCCATCGACTGGCGATGGATGAAGAGGCCGTTCTCCTTGATCTTGTCGGCGTGGGTCGCCGTGGTCTCGACGAAATACCCCAGCACATTGTTGTGCCGGATCTTGAGCGAGGGCGTCGCGGTCTCGTTGCGATAGCGCGTCTCGAGGTCGAGGATCAGACGCCGGCTGTGGTCGCGCAGGGTCCTGAGCTCGTCGAGTTCGGCGTGATAGCCCGCGGCGATGAAGCCGCCGTCGCGGATGAGGATCGGCAGCTCGGCTGCCAGCGCCTGCGTCAGCAGCTGAACCAGACCGCCGTGATCGCCCAGGTGGCGCGCGGCGGCGGCCAGCCCCGCCGGCAGATCGGTCTCGCGGTTCAGCAGCGCGCGGATCTCGCCGGCAACGGCGAGGCCGGCTTTCAACGCCGCCAGATCGCGCGGGCCGCCGCGGCCCAGGATCAGGCGCGACAGCGCGCGCTCGATGTCGGGCGCGCGGCGCAACAGCGCGCGCAGATCGTCGCGCAGATGGCCGTCGGCGACGAGCCGCTCCACCATGTCGAGCCGCGCCGCGATGATCGCGGGCTCGGTCGAGGGGGCCGCCAGCGCCGCGGCCAGCGCCCGCGCGCCCGCACCCGTCACGCTGCGATCGATGGCCGCGATCAGCGAGCCTTCGCGCTGGCCCGACAAGGTTTCCGTGAGTTCCAGATTGCGCCTTGTCGCCGCATCGATCTCCATGACCGTGCCGCGCGCCAGGCGTCGCGGCGTCGAGAGCCGCGGCAGCTTTCCGCGCTGGGTCAGCTGGACATAATCGATCAGCGTGCCGGCGGCCGCGATCTCGGCGCGCTCGAAGCTGCCGAAGGCATCGAGCGCCTTGACGCCATAGAGCGCTTCCAGCCGCCGGCGCGCGGCCTCGCTGTCGAAGCGGCTCGACGGCAGCGGCGAGAGGATCGAGGTCCAGTCGCCGAGCTGGTCGCGCACCGGCCCCTGCGCCAGGAGCCGCTCTGGCAGCAGCAGCTCGCCCGGCGAGAGCCGCGCCAGCACCGCCGCCAGGTCGCGCGGCTCGACCGGCTGCAGCTGGAAATCGCCGGTCGAGATGTCGAGCCAGGCCAGGCCCAGCCCGCCGGCGGCATCGGCCAGCGCCGCCAGATAATTATGCCGGCGCGCGTCGAGCAGCGTGTCCTCGGTCAGGGTGCCCGGCGTCACCACGCGCACCACGTCGCGCTTCACCACGGCTTTGTAGCCGCGCTTCTTGGCTTCGGCCGGATCCTCGATCTGCTCGCAGACCGCGACCTTGAAGCCCTGGCGGATCAGCCGGGCGAGATAGGCGTCGGCGGCATGGACCGGCACGCCGCACATGGCGATGTCCTGGCCGTCATGCTTGCCGCGCTTGGTGAGCGCGATGTCGAGGGCGGCCGAGGCCCTGACCGCGTCCTCGAAGAACAGCTCGTAGAAATCGCCCATCCGGTAGAACAGCAGGCAGTCGCGGTTCTGCGCCTTGATGGCGAGATACTGGGCCATCAGCGGCGTGGCGCCGCCCTCGGCCGCGATCAGCGCAGCCGGATCCTCGGGCGCGTCGGGCTCGCCGCCGGCAGGCTCTCGGTGATCGCGGGGCGGACGGGTCAGGGACATCGGTTCGGAGTCGCGGATTCCCATAAAAAGCGACGGTTCCCCTCATGACAGGGGGCGGGCGGCGCGTGTAGGTTGCCGCCCAACTTGCGCCTGTCGGCGCAGCATCGGCAACTCAACCGCAGCCAGGGTTGTGGCGCGGTTTTTCCGGAGGATCAACCCCCATGGCGCTTGCCCGCCGCCGGCCCGAGACAAAGGCCCAGTTCGACCAGCTCAAGGCCATCATCCGCCGCGAATCGCTCCTCACCGGCGGCGAATTCAAGCTCGCCTCCGGCGCCCAGAGCAGCGTGTTCTTCGACATGAAGAAGACGCTGTTCGATCCCGAGGGGGCCTCGCTCGTGGGCGAGCTGATCCTCGATGCCATCGCCGGCGACAACGTCGAGTTCGTCGGCGGACTCGAGTTGGGCGCGGTGCCGATCGCGACCGCGGTCTGCGTCAAGAGCGTGGGAGCAAGGCGTCCGCTCAAGGGCTTCTTCGTGCGCAAGGAGCCCAAGGGCCACGGAACCAACAAGCTGGTCGACGGCCAGTTCAGGGACGGCGCCGACGTGATCGTGCTCGAGGACGTCACCACCACCGGCGGCTCCTCGCTCAAGGCGGTGAACGCGGTGCGCGAGCGCGGCGCCAAGGTGCGCAAGGTCGTCACCATCGTCGATCGTCTGGAAGGCGCGGAAGCCGCTTTCGCGAAGGACGGCATCGAGCTGGTCGCGCTGTTCGACCGCAACGACTTCCTCGATCACTGAAGCCATCGATCCCGCTAGATTTGCGCGACAATACAGGTCTTCGCGCGCTGTTCAGCCGGCTGTACGGCGTTTGACCCGCTAGTCAAGCGCCGGCCAAACATGCAAGCCTTGGCGTTCGGGTGGACCGTGAGCGCGGGAGGCGCAGCCACACCTTGGACGATCGATTGAGCATCACCGAGCAGGAAGCCCTCCTGCTGCATTCCAGCGGCAGACCGGGCAAGATTGCGATCCAGCCCACCAAGCCTCTGACGACACAGCGGGATTTGTCGCTGGCCTATTCGCCGGGCGTGGCTTTTCCCTGCCTCAGGATCCACAAGGACCCGGCAGCGGCCTATGACTACACGGCCAAGGGCAATCTGGTCGCGGTGATCTCGAACGGCACCGCCGTGCTGGGTCTGGGCGATCTGGGTGCGCTCGCCTCCAAGCCGGTGATGGAAGGCAAGGCCGTCCTCTTCAAGCGCTTCGCCGATATCGACGCGATCGACCTCGAGGTCGACACCCACGATGTGGACGAATTCATCAATTGCGTGCGGTTCCTGGGGCCCTCCTTCGGCGGCATCAATCTCGAGGACATCAAGGCGCCGGAATGTTTCATCATCGAGCAGCGCCTGCGCGAGCTCATGGAGATTCCTGTCTTCCATGACGATCAGCACGGCACGGCCATCATCACCACGGCGGGCCTAATCAACGCGTTCGATCTCACGGGGCGCGATTTCAAGACGGCGCGGATGGTGGTGAACGGCGCGGGCGCGGCCGCCATCGCCTGCGTCGAGCTGATCAAGTCGATGGGCATGCCGCATGACAACGTGATCCTGTGCGACACCGCGGGCGTGATCTATCAGGGCCGCGAGAAGGGCATGAACCAGTGGAAGTCGGCCCATGCGGCGAACACCAAGCTGCGCACGCTCGAGGAGGCGATCAAGGGCGCCGACATATTCCTCGGCCTCTCCGCCAAAGGCGCCATGACCGGCGACATGGTCAGGAACATGGCGCAAAAGCCGATCATCTTCGCGATGGCCAATCCCGATCCCGAGATCACGCCCGAGGAAGTCCGGGCGGTGCGCGCGGACGCCATCGTCGCCACGGGCCGCTCGGACTATCCCAACCAGGTCAATAACATCCTGGGCTTCCCCTATATCTTCCGCGGCGCGCTCGACGTGCGCGCCTCGACCATCAACGAGCCGATGAAGATCGCGGCCGCGCGCGCCCTCGCCGATCTCGCCCGCGAGGACGTGCCCGACGAGGTCGACGCCGCCTATGCCGGCCGCCGGCTGCGCTATGGCCCGGAATACATCATCCCGGTGCCGTTCGATCCGCGCCTGGTATCGCGCATCCCGGCCGCCGTGGCGCGCGCCGCGATGGACAGCGGCGTGGCGCGCAAGCCGATCATCGACATGCGGAACTACGAGTCCGAGCTTTCGGCCCGGCTCGATCCGACCGCGGCCGGCCTGCATCTGATCTTCGAGAAGCTCCATGCCAATCCGCGCCGCGTGGTCTTCGCCGAAGGCGAAGAGGAGCGCGTGATCCGCGCGGCGCTCGCCTTCCGCAATGCGGGCTATGGCACGCCGGTCCTGATCGGGCGTGAGGAGCGCATCCAGGAAACCCTCAAATCCGGCGGCCTGGGCGATATCGACGGGCTCGAGATCCACAATGCCCGGCTCTCCAAGCACAATGCGCAATACACCGAGTTCCTCTATCGGCGCATGCAGCGCCAGGGATTGTTGTTCCGTGACTGCCAGCGGCTGGTCAACCAGGACCGCAACATCTTCGCCGCCTGCATGGTGGCGCAAGGCGATGCCGATGCGATGGTGACCGGCATCACCCGCAGCTTCTCCGACGCGCTGGACGATGTGACGCGGGTGATCGATCCGAGGCCGAACGAGCAGCTCCTCGGGCTTTCCATGGTGTTTGCCAAGGGACGCACCGTTTTCATCGCCGACACCTCGGTCAACGAGCTCCCCACCCCCGAGCAGCTGGCCGATATCGCGATCCAGAGCGCCGCGGCCGCGCGGCGGATCGGCCATGAGCCCCGGGTGGCGCTGCTGTCCTTCTCGAATTTCGGCAATCCGCCGCGCGAGAAGGCCGAACGAATCCGCGAGGCGGTCGCGGTGCTCGATCAACGAAAAGTGGATTTCGAGTATGAGGGCGAGATGCAGGCCGACGTGGCCCTCGATTTCGACCTGATGCGCCGGCTCTATCCGTTCTCCCGCCTCAAGGGCCCGGCCAACATCCTGGTCATGCCGGCGCTGCATTCGGCCAACATCTCGGCCAAGCTGATGCAGCAGCTGGGCGGCACCGTGATCGGCCCGGTGCTGATGGGTCTCTCCAAGCCCGCCCAGATCGTCCAGGCCGGCGCCACGGTGTCGGATCTGCTGACGGCGGCGGCGCTCGCCGGTCTGGCGGCGGTCCGCTAAATCCTCGAAGCCTCAGGCGTGCGGCGGGACCGGTTCGACCGGCCCGCCCGCCTTGCGCCAGGCGCCGAAGCCGCCCTCGATATGGGCGACCTTCTCCAGCCCCATATCCTGCGCGGCCTTGGCCGCGAGCGCCGAGCGCCAGCCGCCGGCGCAGAAGAAGACGAACCGCTTGGGCTCGGCGAAAGCCTTGCGGTGATAGGGGCTCTCGGGATCGATCCAGAATTCCAGCATGCCGCGCGGACAGTGGAACGCGCCCGGGATGCGGCCTTCCTTCTCCAGTTCGCGCGGATCGCGCAGATCGACGAACAGCACGTCCTTGTCGCCGTGGAGCGCCAGCGCCTCGGTCACGGCGAGCGTCTGGATCTCGGCGTTGGCCTCCTCCAGCAGCTGGCGAAATCCCTTCTTCATGGCGCCGGCTTAGTTGGTGCCGTCGATCGTCACCGACCGGATCGCGTAGCGGCCGCCGCTGTTGATGATCAGGAAGCCGTCGAAGGGCTTGGTGATCGCCGTGTCCGTGACCGTGATCAGCGCCTTGCCGTCGACCGACACGGTCATGACGCCCGCGCCGTCGCGCAGGAGCTCGATCGAATGGAGCTTGTCGCCTTCGAGCGCCAGCGGCTTGGCGTAGCTGCCGATGGTCGTGGTGGCCTGGCTCGTGACCCGCTGCAGCGCCAGGCTCGGATTGCCGCCCGGGAAATAGGTGACGCGGTAGGCGGTGCTGCCGCCGGGGCCCTGATAGGGGCCGAAATCGAGCCGTCCGAACTTCTCCTTCGAGATCAGATCGAGCCGGGCCTTGAAGACGTTGGAGATGGTGACCGTGGTGTAGATCGAGGCGTAGGTCGCGTTGGTCGTGGTCTGGTTGTTCTGCGGCTGCAGCAGCGCGCCCAGCACGTCGTTCAGCTTGAGGTTCTGGCTGGAGGTCTGGCCCGGCGGAATGATGGTGCTCTTGAGGCCGGTGTTGTTGCCGAGCACATCCACGGTCCAGATGCCGGCCGTCACCTTCCAGGCTGGGTTGGAGGTGTAGTTGCCGTCCTGGAAATTGTCATAAAAGAGACGCAATGTCGGCTGGACCGCGGGCGTCGCCGGGGCTGCCGGTGCCGAGGCCGAGGCGATCAGGTCGCGCAGATCCTGGATGAAGAGCGGATCGGCGGCCTTGGCCTTGTCGGCCTCGTCCACCATCTGCTTCAGCTTGGCGGCGAAGGCCTGCAATTGCGGATTGGAAGCCCCGCCCTGCCAGGCGGAATAGCGGGTGGTCGAAGTGTCGTCGGCCCGGGCACCGCTGATCGCCAGCGCCGTCAAGCCAAGCAGGACGCTGGCGAGGGCCAGCATCGGTGCGCGCATCCATCCCATAAATGTTTTATACAAGCGACGCGCCGGCCGGCAAAGAGCCGATCGGCCGGCCGGCTGCGGCCGTTGGCATGAACGAGGCGAAGCCGCTCGCGACGGAGACGATGCAACTCGGGCCTGGCGATATCTGGCGTGTGACGGGGGTGGCGATCCTGACGCCCCTTTTGCTCCTGCTGCTGCTGGCCGCGGGCGGCTGGCTGGCGATCGGGCCGGCCCTGATCGGCGCCGGCTTCGCGATCCTTTTGGCAGGCCTGGGGATTTATGCCTGGCGCCGGGGCCTGAAGCGGATTGAGCCGCCGGTCGTGCCCGTGCCCGTGGAGCCCCCGCCCGAGCCCGCCCCTGTCGAACCGCCGGCGCCGGCGGTGGCCGACCGGGTGCTCCAGGCCCTGCCCGATCCGGTGCTGCTGGTCGATGGCGAGCGCCATGTGATCCAGGCCAACGCTGCCGCGGAAAGCCAGTTCGGCCGCAACGCCGTGGGCCGCGATCTCTCGGCCATGGTCCGACATCCGGCGCTGATCGACGCGGTCGAGGCGGTGCTGGAAGGCGGTCCCGGCCGCGAGGTCGAGCTGGTGTTCCCGGTGCCGGTGGAGCGAGTCTTGCGCGCGCGCGTCGAGCCTCTGGTGGGGGAGGCCGATCAGCTCCTGGCCCTCATCGCCATCCAGGACATGACGGCCGCGCGACGCACCGATCAGATGCGCGCGGATTTCGTCGCCAATGTCAGCCATGAGCTGCGCACGCCGCTGGCGAGCCTGATCGGCTTCATCGAGACCCTGCAGGGACCGGCGCGCGACGACCCAGAGGCGCACGAGCGCTTCCTCGCTATCATGCAGCAGCAGTCGCAGCGCATGGCCCGGCTCATCGCCGATCTGCTGTCGCTCTCGCGCATCGAGCTCAACGAGCATAAGCCGCCGACCGGCGAAACCGAGCTGGGCCCGATCCTGGGCGGGCTCGCCGATGCGTTGGGGTTGAAGGCCGCCGAGCGCAACATGACGATCCGGCTGGGCGCCCCCGCACCGATCGCCGGCGTCGAGGCCTTCTCGGATCTCGGCAGCATGCCCGCGGTCCAGGGCGATCGCGACGAGCTGACCCAGCTGTTCCAGAACCTGATCGACAACGCCATCAAATATGGCCGGACCGGCACGGCGGTGCGGGTGGCCTGCTGGCGCGAGCCGGTCGAGCTGCCCGGCCGCCGGTCGGGCGGGCGCGCATCGCTGGCGATCGCCGTCATCGACGAGGGCGAAGGCATCGCGCGCGAGCATCTGCCGCGTCTGACCGAGCGCTTCTACCGGGTCGACAAGGCCCGGTCCCGGGATATCGGCGGAACCGGGCTCGGGCTCGCCATCGTGAAGCATATCGTCAGCCGCCACCGGGGCCGGCTGTCGGTCGACAGCACCCCCGGCGTCGGATCGATCTTCACGGTCCATCTGCCCCTGGCGGAAGCCCGAAAGCCGGCCCGGACCCTCGCCTAAAACATAATATTCACAATAGGTTAAAGAATGACCCGCGGAAATCCTGGCGGTGTCATCTGATTGTCATAAATCTGTATTATTTCTGTTGGCGGTGGCGAATAGGTTCGGCCGCGTGACGTCGGGGAAAGAGGCCCCGGGCCGGCTCGTCGGTGGGACGACCGGGCATGACCCGGACCGCTCGAAACCCCGAGGATCGTCATCGTGACTCGCAAGGTCATCACCCTGCCAACGGAGCCCTTTCTCATGAAACATTCCCGCATCCTCGCCGCGACCGCAGCCCTCGCGGTCTTCGCGCTGGCCGGCACGGCCGAAGCGCGCGACCAGATCCGCATCGTCGGATCGAGCACCGTGTTCCCCTTCTCCACCGCCGTCGCCGAGCAGTTCGGCAAGACCGGCAAGTTCAAGACGCCGGTCGTCGAATCGACCGGGACCGGCGGCGGCTTCAAGCTGTTCTGCGCCGGCGCGGGCGAAGATTCGCCGGACATCTCCAATGCCTCGCGCGCCATCAAGGCCAGCGAAATCGAGACCTGCAAGCAGAACGGCGTGACCGAGATCACCGAGATCAAGATCGGCTATGACGGCATCGTCATCGCCAACTCAAAGTCGGGCCCGCAATTCAACTTCACGGTCGAGCAGGTCTGGAAGGCGCTCGCCAAGCAGGTGCCGGTCGACGGCAAGCTGGTGGAGAATCCCTACAAGACCTGGGCCGACATCGACCCCTCCTTCCCGAACGAGAAGATCGAGGTCTATGGCCCGCCGCCGACCTCCGGCACGCGCGACGCCTTCGTCGAGCTGGTGATGGACAAGGGCTGCGAAGCCTCGGTCAAGCCGCTCGGCCTCGATGCCGACGCGACCAAGAAGGCCTGCCAGGCGGTCCGCGAGGACGGCGCCTATGTCGAGGCCGGCGAGAACGACAATCTCATCGTGCAGAAGCTCGAAGCCAACCCGCATTCGCTGGGCATCTTCGGCTTCAGCTTCCTCGATCAGAACGCCGACAAGATCCAGGGCAGCAAGATGGATGGCGTCGTGCCCAGCTTCGAGACCATCGCCGATCATTCCTACGAAGTGTCGCGGCCGCTCTTCATCTATGTGAAGAACGCCCATGTCGGCGTGATCCCGGGCATCAAGGAGTATGTGGCCGAGTTCATGAGCGACAAGGCCTCGGGCGACGAGGGCTATCTGGCCGACAAGGGCCTGATCCCGCTGCCGACCAGCGAGCGTTCCGGCGTAGTGACCAAGGCCATCGCCCTGACGCCGATGGGCAGCTAGCCCGCAGCGACTGAAGACCAAGACCGCTTGCCAGGGAAGGGCGGCCGGCTTCGATCCGATCGAGACCGGCCTCCCGACCTCCCCAGCGGAACGACGACGCGGCGCCGGCGGACCCTGGCGCATCGAAACGAGATCGGCGAAAGGAAACCGGGAGCTCCCAGCGCATGACCACCGCGATCCTCGCCGCCCTGCTCCTTCTCACCGTCATCGGCTTCACGCTCGGCAAGAACCGCTCGATCGCGCTCGCCGGCGGCAACTGGAAGAAGCTGCATTCGCTGCCGAGCTATTACGGCGCCTATGTCGCGCTCTGGTGCGGCCTGCCCGCGCTGATCCTGTTCGGGCTCTGGATCGCGCTCGAGCCGCGCATCCTCGAAACCATCATCGTGCGCGATCTGCCCGTCGCCATGATCGAGAGCGGCCAGGCGCAGCTGGGGCTGATCTTCAACGACATCCGCAACATCGCGGTCTATGGCGTCGGCGACCGCACCATCGATCCGGCCGTGGTCGCCGCGGTCGATCATTATAAGAGCCTGAAGACGATCAGCTTCGCGGCTCTGGCCGTCGCGGTCCTGGCGCTGGCGACCCTGGGCCTCGGCTGGTCGCAGCGCCGCGTGGTGCCCGACATGCGCGCGCGCAACCGGGTCGAGCGCATCGTCATGGTGCTGCTGATCGCCTGCTCCACCCTTTCGGTCCTGACCACGGTCGGGATCGTCATGTCGCTCTTCTTCGAATCGCTGCGCTTCTTCCACGCGGTGCCGTTCTGGGATTTCCTATTCGGCCTGCAATGGAGCCCGCAGACGGCGATGCGCGCCGACCAGGTCGGCAGCTCGGGCGCCTTCGGCGCGGTGCCGCTCTTCGCCGGCACGCTGCTGATCACGATCATCGCCATGGCGGTCGCCGTGCCGGTCGGCCTGCTGGTCGCCGTTTATATGTCGGACTATGCCAGCCGCCGCGGCCGCGCCTTCATCAAGCCGGTGCTCGAGATCCTGGCGGGCATCCCGACCGTGGTCTACGGCTTCTTCGCCGCCCTCACCATGGCGCCCTTCATCCGCGAAGTCGGCGAGGCCGTGGGCCTGTCGGTCGCGTCGGAAAGCGCGCTCGCGGCCGGCCTCGTCATGGGCATCATGATCGTGCCCTTCGTCTCCTCGCTCTCCGACGACGTGATGAACGCGGTGCCGCAGTCCCTGCGCGACGGTTCGGCGGCGCTGGGCGCCACCAAGAACGAGACCATCCGCCAGGTCGTGATCCCGGCGGCGCTGCCCGGCATCGCCGGCGGCGTGCTGCTGGCCGTGTCGCGCGCCATCGGCGAGACCATGATCGTCGTCATGGCGGCCGGCCTCTCCGCGAACCTGACCGCCAATCCGCTCCAGGCGGTCACCACCGTGACCGTGCAGATCGCGACCCTCCTGGTCGGCGATCAGGAATTCGACAGCCCCAAGACGCTCGCGGCCTTCGCGCTGGGCCTGGTGCTGTTCTTCGTCACGCTCTCCCTCAACCTCGTGGCGCTCCATGTCGTCCGCAAATACCGGGAAAGATATGACTGAGATCACGGCCCCCGCCATGCCCGTCCGGCGTCCCGATCTCTCGCAAGCGCGGCTCAAGCGCCGCTACGCGGCCGAGCGTCGCTTCCGCATCTACGGCATCGTCGCCGTGCTGGTCGCCGTCGGCATGCTGGGGGCGCTGCTCGTCACCATCGTCGGCAAGGGCTACAGCGCCTTCTACCGCACCGACATCCGTCTCGCGGTGACGCTCGACCCCGCCGTGATCGACCCGGCGGGAACCAAGGATCCCGACGCGATCATGCAGGCCGATTACACCAAACTCTTGCGCGATGGCCTGCGCCAGCTCTTCCCCGACGTCACCAGCCGCGAAGACAAGCGCGACCTGAATTCGTTGATCAGCTCCGGCGCCGATACCCAGATCCGCAAGATGGTCCAGGCCGATCCTTCCCTGATCGGCCAGACGGTCACGGTCTCGGTCCCGATCGGCCCCGATTTCGACATGCTGGCCAAGGGCTTCATCTCGCGCGACCTGCCGGAGAGCGCGCGCCGCGTCTCCGACAAGCAGATCGGCTGGTATGACCAGCTGCGCCAGCAGGACCGGGTCGAGCATGGCTTCAACTGGAGCTTCTTCACCGCGGGCGACAGCCGCGAGCCCGAGCTCGCCGGCGTGGCCGGATCGGTGGTCGGCACCCTGCTCACCATGCTGGTGACCCTGTCGCTGGCCTTCCCGCTGGCGGTCGCGACCGCTGTCTATCTCGAGGAGTTCGCGCCGAAGAACCGGTGGACCGACCTGATCGAGGTCAACATCAACAATCTGGCAGCGGTGCCCTCGATCGTGTTCGGCCTGCTCGGCCTGGCCGTCTATATCGGCTTCTTCGGCCTGCCCCGCTCCGCCCCGCTGGTCGGCGGCATGGTGCTGTCGCTGATGACGCTGCCGATCATCATCATCGCCACCCGCGCCGCGCTCAAGGCCGTGCCGCCCTCGATCCGCGAGGGCGCGTACGGGATCGGCGCCTCGCCCCTGCAGGTGGTGACGCATCATGTGGTGCCGCTGGCGATGCCCGGCATCCTGACCGGCACCATCATCGGCATGGCCCATGCGCTGGGCGAGACGGCGCCCCTCCTCATGATCGGCATGGTCGCCTTCATCGTCGGCGTGCCCCACGGCGTCACCGACGCCGCCACGGTGCTGCCGGTGCAGATCTATCTCTGGGCCGACAGCCCGGAGCGCGGCTTCGTCGAGAAGACGAGCGCGGCGATCATGGTGCTGCTGGTCTTCCTGGTGCTGATGAACGGCGTCGCCGTCTATCTGCGCCGCCGCTTCGAACGTCGCTGGTAGGAAAGGATACGCTCATGTCGATGGTGACGCTCGCAACCGCGCCGGCCGCAGGCGCCGCGACGGCCATGCCCCTCAAGGGCAACACGCCGGTCAAGATCTCGGCCCGCGACGCCAATGTCTATTACGGCGACAAGCATGCGCTGAAGCATGTCGAGCTCGACATCCGCCGCAACGAAGTGACGGCGCTGATCGGCCCCTCGGGCTGCGGCAAGTCGACCTTCCTGCGCTGCCTCAACCGCATGAACGACGTGATCGAGAATTGCCGGGTGACCGGCACGATCACGCTCGACGGCGAGGACATTTATGCCCGCGAGCTCGACGTCGTGGTGCTGCGCGCGCGGGTGGGCATGGTGTTCCAGAAGCCCAACCCCTTCCCCAAGACGATCTTCGACAACGTGGCCTATGGCCCGCGCATCCACGGCATGGCGACCAACCGGCGCGAGCTGGAGGAGGTGGTGCAGACCAGCCTCGAGCGCGCCGGCCTGTGGAAAGAGGTCAAGGACCGCCTCAAGGACGCCGGCACCGGGCTCTCCGGCGGCCAGCAGCAGCGCCTCTGCATCGCGCGGGCGATTGCCGTCAGCCCCGAGGTGATCCTGATGGACGAGCCCTGCTCGGCGCTCGATCCGATCGCGACCGCCCGCATCGAGGAGCTGATCGACGAACTGCGCCAGAACTACACCATCGTGATCGTCACCCACTCCATGCAGCAGGCCGCGCGCGTCAGCCAGCGCACGGCGTTCTTCCATCTGGGAGAGCTCGTGGAAACCGGCGACACGCCTCAGATCTTCACCAGCCCGAAGGATCAACGGACCCAGGGCTACATCACCGGCCGCTTCGGCTGATCTGAAGCGGCATCGAGACGGAACGACCCAAGGGAGCAGGACGCGACATGACCGCGGAACATATCGTCAAGTCCTTCGACGACGAGCTCAAGCTGCTGAACCGGACGATCGCCCAGATGGGCGGGCTGTCCGAGGTCCAGCTGCAGACGGCGACCGACGCGCTGATGCGCCGGGATGCCGAGCTCGCCGGCAAGGTGATCCAGGCCGACAAGCGCATCGACGAATTGGAACATCAGATCGGCGAGATGGCCGTGCGGATGCTGGCCCTGCGCCAGCCCATGGCCTCCGACCTGCGCGAGGTCGTCGCGGCGCTCAAGATCTCGGCCGATCTGGAACGGATCGGCGACTACGCCACCAACATCGCCAAGCGCGCCATCGCCATCTCGCAGGCCCAGCCGGTGAGCACCTTGCAGGCGATTCCGCGCATGGGTCAGCTGGTGCAGAGCATCATCAAAGACGTGCTCGACGCCTATGTCGACAAGAACGCGGAACGGGCGGTCGCCGCCTGGAGCCGCGATGAAGAAGTCGATTCCCTCTACAACAGCCTGTTTCGCGAGCTGTTGACCTACATGATGGAGGATCCGCGCAACATCGGCTCCTGCATCCACCTGATGTTCATCGCGAAGAACATCGAACGCATCGGTGACCATGCAACAAATATCGCGGAGACCGTCTATTTCCTCGTCCACGGTCGCGGGATCGAAATCGCCAGACCCAAAGGGGATGTCACAAGCTATGCAATCGCACCCACGCCCGGCGGACGCGCCGGCGCCTAGGCCGCAATCGATGCAGAAGCAGCAGGCCAAGCCGCTCGTCCTCGTGGTCGAGGACGAAGCGGCCCTCGTGACGTTGCTGCGCTACAATCTCGAGCGCGAAGGCTTCGAGGTGATCGAGGCCCGCGACGGCGAGGAGGCGCTTCTCCTCGCCAAGGAACGCCGGCCGGATCTGGTCCTGCTGGACTGGATGCTGCCGCTGGTCTCGGGCATCGAGGTCTGCCGCCAGCTCCGCCGCCTGCCCGAGACCCGGGCCGTGCCGGTGGTGATGCTGACGGCGCGCGGCGAGGAGGCCGACAAGGTTCGCGGCCTCGACAGCGGCGCCGACGATTATGTCACCAAGCCCTTCAGCCCCGGCGAGCTGATCGCGCGGCTGCGGGCGTTGCTCCGCCGCTCGCGGCCGGCGCTCGACGGCGACAATCTGCAGTATGAGGACCTGATGATGGACCTCATCGCGCACCGGGTGCGTCGCAACGGGCGCGACATCCATCTCGGGCCGACCGAGTTCCGCCTGCTGCGCCA
This sequence comes from Hypericibacter terrae, assembly GCF_008728855.1. Taxonomy (GTDB): domain Bacteria; phylum Pseudomonadota; class Alphaproteobacteria; order Dongiales; family Dongiaceae; genus Hypericibacter; species Hypericibacter terrae. Next base: position 5,560,867 of record NZ_CP042906.1, read on the forward strand.
TCTGATGGAGCATCAGGGCCGCGTCTTCACGCGCGAGCAGCTGCTCGATGTGGTGTGGGGTCCCGACGTCTATGTCGAGCCGCGCACGGTCGACGTCCATATCCGGCGGCTGCGCAAAGCGATCAATGACGGGGCGGATTTCGACCTGATCCGCACCGTGCGCTCGGCCGGCTACTCGCTCGACCGCGAACAATAGGTCCAGCGGCCATCGGAAGCGGGCGAAGCCCGCTTCCGATGGCGCGCGGCCTGCCCTCTCCGATATCCCGCCTTCTCGTCACGCGGACGCGATCCATGGGGATTGGCGTCGCGGGTTGGTCGGCACGACATCTGTCAGCGCGCCTGACCGGTTGTAGCGGCTTTTTTAACCCTATCTCGGTTATCGCTGGGCGGAAGGATTGGCGCTCCGGTGACGGCGGAACAGCGGGGGCCGATCCACCCCGTCATCCGCGGAGTCGCTCGGAGACACCCCATGCTCATTCCGGCACGCAAGCTGGCGATAGCGGTCATTGCCTGCGCCTCGGGCTTGTTCCTGATCGCACCCGCCGCCTCGGCGGACGAAGTCGGTGCTTTGTTCGAGGCCGCCGGCCTCGCGAGTACGACGCCGCTCACGGATCAATCCATGAGTCAGTTGCGGGGCGGCGGTTTCGAGACGGCTCTGTCCGGCTTGCTCTTCGGGCTCCTGGAGCAATCCGATGGCGCATCGGTGGCGGGCGCGACACCCAGCGGTGCACACGGCGTTCTGGAAAGCTTCTTTCCGGCATTTCTCGACGAGCTGCCCGCCATCAACCTGGTCGCGGCGGAACTCAATGATCAACCGACCGTGATGCGGATCGGAACCGTGCCGCAGTCGCTCGGTTGCGGCAACGGCCTGTCATGTCCTGTCGGAATGAGCGTTTCTCTTTACGCCGATAACAACGCGTCGGCAGGGAGCCTGTTGCTGAATCTCAACGTCACCCATTGAGAGGTCGACGGAAGGTCAGTCCTGCTTCCGGTTGAACATGACGAAGATTTGAGGATCGATCTAACTTTTGATGGCGCTTGCGTTCTAGAACGCCGCCGGACCGGGTGTTAGGTTTCCGCATCACCCGAACCCCTCAGGCCCAGTGTCGCAACGGAGGCCTTCCATGCTGGTTTCAGCAGGCAAGCTGGCGTTTCTCGGCATTGCCGGTGTTCTGACCCTCTCGTCCGTCCCCTGCTTTGCCGATGACGCCGCCCTCGGCGCCGACCGCATCGGTCTTGTCGATGCGGTCGCGTTGAGCGATCGCGACATGGGCGAGATGCGCGGCACCGGATTTCTCGGCGCCCTGACGCAAGGGATGCTGGGCACATTGACGCCCGCGGCGAGGACGGCGCTCGCCAATGGCAGCCAGAGCACGCTCAACGCGTTGACCGGTTTCATCCCGACGCTGCTGAGCGTGCTGCCGCCGGGCAACACCGTCTCGGCGCAGATCGGCACGGGGCCGGCCGTGACCCAGAATGGAACCGGGCCGCAGTCGCTCGGCTGCGGCAGCGGCATCACCTGCGGTCCCGGAACCTCGGTCTCGCTCTCGAGCAGCAGCAACCCTGCGTCGGCCAGCGCCAGCCTGAGCTTCACGCTGCATTGAGACCGACGAGAATCCGCCCGAGGCCTCTCGACGCGAGAGACCTCGGTGGATTCTCAGGCTCACCTGCCGCGGATGTCCGAGGCCGCGCGGCGCAGGATTGCCGCGATACGGGCCTGCTCTTCCGGCGACGCATCCTCGAGCTCGTTCAGCGCGCGCTTGATGTCGCGCCTCGCCTCGAGGATCTCGGGCAGCACGCCGCCGCGCCGGCGCCGGCCCAAAGGCCAGGCATCGCGATCCTCGCGACGATCGGTATCGCCGCGCTCGCCGGCCGCGCCACCCTCTGCCATCAGGCGCTGCGCCTCGGCGAACCTGGCGCCGACCTCGGCCAGCTCGGCCAGGATCGTGTCCGCGGTCGCGCGGTTCTCCGTGAGGAAGGCCTGGCCCGCCTCGTTGATGCGGTAGAGCTTCTTGTTGGCCTCGGCCTCGACCGTCGCGAACCCGATCTCCTCGAGATAGGTCAGCGCCGGATAGATCATGCCGGGGCTGGGCGCGTAGAAGCCGTGGCTGCGTTCCTCGAGCTCCTTGATCAGCTCATAGCCATGGCGCGGCTGCTCGGCCAGGAGCGCCAGCAGGATCAGCTGCAGATCGCTCGAGCCCAGGCGCCTGCCGAGGCGGAAGCCCCGCCCGCCATGATGGCCCGAGCCGCCATGGCCACCGCGCCCCCGTCCGCCGAACAGTCCACGGAACTCGCCGTCCCGTCCGCCCCGTCCCGCACAGTCACGGTCGCGGTCGCGGTCGCGGTCGCGGCCATGGCGATGCCAGCCGCGTCTATCGTCATGGTCTTCAATGTGAATTCTCATAGTCTAGGGTTCTTTTTTCATCATTAGACATATCGTAAGATATGTTTTTCGATGAAAATGTCAAGGCCGCTGGAATCGGCGCGACTCAGTTCGGGGAGAGGGCTTGCCGATAGGCGGCGGCCACGTCGGGCCCGAAGCAGGCGAAGATCACGCGCTCCGGCGCGCCTGGGCGCGCCAGCTCCTCGCGCACCGTGGCGACCGCGATGCGGGTCGCGGGTGCGAGCGGATAGCCATAGATCCCGGTCGAGATCGCCGGAAAGGCGATCGAGCGGCACCCCCGGTCGGCGGCGATGCGCATCGCGGCGCGATAAGCGCCTTCGAGCTTGTCGGGCTCGCCATTGCCTCCGCCCTGCCAGACCGGCCCCACCGCATGGATGACGAAACGCGCCTTGAGCTTGAAGCCCGGCGTCGCCCGAGCGCCGCCGGTGGCGCAAGGCGCGAGGCGCGCGCAGGCCGCCGCCAGCTCCGGCCCCGCGGCGCGATGAATGGCGCCGCAGACGCCCCCGCCCGGTGCCAGGCGCTCATTGGCGGCGTTGACGATCGCATCGACCTCGAGCGCGGTGATGTCGCCTTCGAAGAGCTCGATGCGGGGATCAGTCGTCATCGTTCGGCTCGGCCAGCAGGAAGGCCAGGGGTGCCGGCAAATCCCGCGCGAAGGGATTCACGATCTCGACCTGGCCCATTCGCGCCTTGCCGTCGAAATCCTCGCTCAGCAGCAGATGGCATTCGTTCGCTTCGAGGCAGGCGATCTGCGTCGCCTGCGCCAGCTCGGCACGGCCGGCCGTCACCAGGGCCAGCGCCGCATCCAGCGTTGTCGCGGTCGGCGAGACCACGGGAAAGATCGAGATCCAGTCGCGCACCAGCTGCGCCGCATCGCTGAGCGCCATCTTCTCCTTGCGCGTGACGGCGGCGAAGAACTCGGTCACCGCCTGCAGCGAGAGGATGCAATCGCCGTCGAGCGCCTTCGTCACCAGCCGCGCCGCGATCCGATGCTTCTCGCCGGCCGCGCGGTCGATCGCGCAGAAGAGGATGCCGGCGTCAAGCGAGAACCGGTCAGCGGCCATGGATGTCCTTGCGGCTGGGCGCCTTGCCGCCGAGATCGAAGCCCTTCTCCATCACGCGCCGGACCCGCTTCCAGGCCGCTTCCTGCGCCGGCGTCAGCTTGCGCTTCTTCGAGACCGGTTCGATCCGCGCGACCGGCTCGCCGCGGCGCGTGACGATGTAGGTCTGTCCGGATTCGACCTGGCGCACGATCTCGGCGAATTGCTGGTTGGCATCGCGCAGCGAGATGGTCTTCTCGTCCATGGCGGCACTCCTTGAAGGGGCTACAAGCGTAGCCCTCAGGGCGCCGACGGCAAGGGCTTTGCGGGCGTGGGATAGAGCCGCATCAGCCAGAACAGCAGCAGCAGGCCCGGCACCGCCAGGAAGGCCGTCGAGATGAAGAAGGGCGCCCAGCCGAGCTCGGCCGCGAGCCAGCCGGAGCCTGAGGACAGCATGGTCCGGCCGGCGGCCATGAAGGAGCTCAGCAGCGCATATTGCGTACCGGTAAAGGCGACGTTGCAGAGGCTCGAGAGATAGGCGACGAAGGCGGCCGAGCCCACGCCATTGGCGAAATTGTCGGCGCCGATCGTGACCGTCAGCGCCACCAGGTCGTGGCCTTCGACGGCGACCCAGGCATAGAGCAGGTTCGTCGCCGCCTGCAGCACGCCGCCCAGCACCAGCGCGCGATAGAGCCCGTAGCGCGCGACGATGAGACCGCCGGCGGCGACGCCGACCAGCGTCATGATCACACCGAAGACCTTGGAGATGGCCGCGATCTCGGTGCCGGTGAAACCCATCTCGGCATAGAAGGGATTGGCCATGGTGCCGCCGATGGCGTCGCCGAACTTGTAGAGCAGCACGAAGGCGAGCACGACGAGGGCGCCCGGCCGGAACAGGAATTCGGCGAAGGGATCCCAGACCGATTGCTTGATCTGCAGCAGCACCGGCTGGCGCGCCAGATTGCGCCAGCTCTCGGGCGGCGTCGGCTCCGGTGCGATCAGGACCGCGACCATGCCGATGCCGACCGCGGCCGCGAGGCCGGCGAAGATCACGGGCCAACCGATGAAATCGGAGGCCGCCAGCGCCCCGGCACCGGCGAGGATCAGCCCCAGCCGGTAGCCGGCCTGGGTCGCGGCGGCGCCGGCCCCCTGTTCCTCCTCGGAGAGGATCTCGATGCGATAGGCATCGATGGCGATGTCCTGGGTCGCCGAGAAGAACGCGACCAGCAACGCCGCCAGCGCCGTCCACCAGGGGTCGGTGGCGGGATCGGTCGCGCCCATGAAGAGGATCGCCGCCACCAGGCAGGCTTGCGTCAGGAGCGCCCAGCCGCGCCGGCGCCCGAGCCAGCGCGTCAGCAGCGGCAGCCGGATCTGATCGACGATCGGCGCCCAGACGAATTTGAAGCTGTAGGGCACGCCCACCAGCGCGAACAGCCCGATGGTGGTGAGATCGACGCCCGCCTTCTTCAGCCAGTAGGACAGGGTCGAGAGGGTGAGGAGCAGCGGCAGGCCGCTCGAGAACCCCATCAGCAGGATGACCAGAATGCGCCGGTCGAGATAGACCTTGAGCGTCTCCCGCCAATTGCGGCGCGCTTGCGCCCGCCCTGCGCTGCTGCTGTCCATCGACTCGGGGCCCCGCGAAATGCCGCGGCCCTTATAACGCACCGGGCGCGGGATGTCGCCCGGGCGAGACCGTCGGTTTACGAGGCCTGCGCCTCGGCCGAGCGCGAGGCGCGCTTGCGGGCGTTGGGGTCGAGCAGCTTCTTGCGCAGGCGGATCGATTTCGGCGTCACCTCGACCAGCTCGTCCTCCTCGACATAGGCGATCGAGGCCTCGAGCGACATCTGGCGCGGCGGCGTCAGGCGGATCGCCTCGTCCTTCGAGGTGGTGCGGATGTTGGTGAGCTGCTTGGTCTTGAGCGGATTGACCTCGAGATCGTTGCCGCGGCTGTGCTCGCCGATGATCATGCCCTCATAGACCGCCTCGCCCGGATTGATGAAGAGGGGCCCTCGCTCCTCGAGATACCAGAGCGCGTAGGCGACGGCCGAGCCGCCGCCGGTCGAGATCAGCACGCCGTTGCGCCGGCCCTCGATCGGGCCCTTATGCGGCGCATAGCCGTGGAAGAGCCGGCTCATGATGCCGGTGCCGCGGGTGTCGGTCAGGAACTCGCCGTGATAGCCGATCAGGCCGCGCGACGGGACCAGGAAGTTGACGCGGGTCTTGGCGCCGCCCGAGGGCCGCATGTCGGTCATCTCGCCGCGGCGCTGGCCCAGCTTCTCGACCACCACGCCGACATAATCCTCGTCGACATCGACCACGACTTCCTCGATCGGCTCGAGGCGCTGGCCGGTGGCGGGATCGCTGCGATAGATCACGCGCGGCCGGCTGATCGACATCTCGTAGCCTTCGCGGCGCATGGTCTCGATCAGGACGCCCAGCTGCAGCTCGCCGCGGCCGGCCACCTCGAAGGCGTCCTTGTCGGAGGATTCCTTCACGCTGATCGCGACATTGCCTTCCGCTTCGCGCATCAGGCGCGCGCGCAGCATGCGGCTCGTCACCTTGTCGCCTTCACGGCCCGCCAGCGGCGAATCGTTGATTGTGAAGGTCATGGAGAGGGTGGGCGGATCGATCGCCTGCGCCGCGATCGGCTTCTCGACGGCGGGATCGCAGATCGTGTCGGCGACCGTGGTCTCGGTCAGGCCGGCGATGGCGACGATGTCGCCCGCCTCGACCTCGTCGACCGAGACCCGCTCGATGCCGCGGAAGGCCAGGAGCTTCGTCAGGCGACCCTGCTCGATCACCTCGCCGTCCGGGCGCAGGCTCTTCACCATCATGTTGGCGCGGGCGCGGCCGGAATGGATGCGGCCGGTCAGCACGCGGCCCAGATAGGGATCGTATTCGAGCGTCGTGACCAGCATGTCGAACGGCGCGTCGGCATCCGCCACCGGCGGCTTCACATGGCGCACGATCAGGTCGAACAGCGGCGCCATGTCCTTATGCTCGCCTTCGAGCTCGACCGACGCCCAGCCCTGCTTGGCCGAAGCGAACAGGGTCGGGAAATCGAGCTGCTCGTCATTGGCGTCGAGCGCCGCGAACAGGTCGAACACCTCGTCATGGACTTCATGGGCGCGCGCGTCCGGACGGTCGGCCTTGTTGATGACCACGATCGGGCGCAGGCCTTTCGCCAAGGCTTTCGTGGTGACGAACTTGGTCTGCGGCATCGGCCCCTCGGCCGCGTCCACCAGCACCACCACGCCGTCGACCATGCTCAGGATGCGCTCGACCTCGCCGCCGAAATCGGCATGGCCCGGCGTGTCGACGATGTTGATCTGCATGCCCTTCCAGGTGACGGAGGTGCATTTCGCCAGGATTGTGATGCCGCGCTCGCGCTCGAGCTCGTTCGAATCCATGACCCGCTCCGCCACCTGCTGGTTGGCGCGGAAGGTGCCGGACTGCCGGAGCAGCTGATCGACCAGCGTCGTCTTGCCATGGTCGACATGGGCGATGATGGCGATGTTGCGGATGTGATTGTGACCGGTCATGGCGTCGAGCCTTGCTTCTTTCTTCAGACGAAATCGGACAGCACCTGTTCGGCGAGCGGCACTTCCGGCCGCGCGCCCAGATGCTGGATCACTTCGGCGGCCGCCAGGCTGGCGATCCGTCCGCAGGAGGCGAGACTGCGACCGGTGACGAGTCCGTAGAGGAACCCCGCCGCATACTGGTCGCCGGCCCCGGTGGTATCGACCAGACGCATGACAGGCGCCGGATCGATCACGTGAAGTTCTCGGCCCGACAGCACGACCGAGCCCTTTTCGCTGCGCGTCAGCGCCGCGATCCGGGTCTTGCCCCGCGTCTTCTGCAGCGCCGCGTCGAAATCGGCGACCTCCCAGAGCGAGCAGATCTCCTGCTCGTTGGCGAACAGGATGTCGACATGGTTCTCGACCAGCTGCTGGAACTCCGCGCGATGGCGATCGACGCAGAAGGCGTCGGAGAGGCTCAAGGCCACCATCCGGCCCGCGCGATGCGCCGCCTCGGCCGCCTTCAGGAAGGCGAGCTTGGCGTGCGGCGGATCCCAGAGATAACCCTCCAGATAGGTAATCTTGGCCCGCTCTACCAGGGCCTCGTCGATATCGAGCTCGGTCAGCTCGAGGCAGGCGCCCAGGAAGGTCCCCATGGTGCGCTGGCCGTCCGGCGTCACGAAGACGAGACAGCGCGCGGTGGGGGCGCCCTCGGTCGCGGGCAGGGTGTCGAAATGGATGCCGAGCGATTTGATGTCGTGACGGAAGATACCGCCGAACTGGTCGTTCGAGACCTTGCCGATGAAGCCGGCGCGCGCGCCCAGGATCGCCAGGCCGGCGATGGTGTTGGCGGCCGAGCCGCCCGAGGCTTCCATGGCGGGACCGGCCGCGCGATAGAGCTGGTCGGCGCGGGTCGCGTCGATCAGCTGCATGCTGCCCTTGGCCAGATCCGAACGCGCGAGGAAACGCTCGTCGGCATGGCTCAGCACATCGACAATGGCGTTGCCGATGCCGAGCACGTCGATATCCGCGGGAGCCGGGCTGTTGGCCATGCGTCGATCTCGATCCTGGAGGTCGCCGGAGCGCCCTCTGCTGAACGGGCCCAGGCCCCTCACGGGCGGGCGGGTCTGTGCCGGGAAAAACAGGCGCCGCCCAAAGGGCCTGAAATCGAGTTCAGGCAGATCCGGGCGGCGCGCGCGGCGGAGTATAGCCAGCGGCCGCCCAATCTCAAGCAAACTCAGGCCCCTCAGCGCTTCCGCCGCAGCCGGGGCCCCGGGGCGAAAAGACCGGTATTTCCGAGGCTTCGAGGCCGAGACCCCTGGCGCCGGAGGGTTCGCACCCCCAATTCCAGCGGCGGGCGCCATTGATCGCCCCGCCGCGCCTGGCTAAATCATTGTCCAGAAATGCCTTTCCTTCCCTCCCCCCAGTCCGAGGCCCCGCCCCATGTTCAGTGCCCTTGCCGCCGCCTTCGGCGACCTCGGCAATCCTCGCGTCCGCGCCGTGCTGTGGAAGAGCCTGGGGCTGGCGCTTGTCGTGCTGGCGCTGCTCTCAGTCGGGCTCTGGTTCCTGACGGCCTGGCTGGCGCATTTCGACATCGGCTGGCTCGACAAGGTGATCGAGTTCGCGGCCGGCTTCGGGGTGGTGATCCTGGCCTGGTTCCTGTTCCCGGCCGCCGTCACCAGCACGCTCGGCGTTTTCCTCGACGAGGTCAGCGACACGGTCGAGCAGGCGCATTACCCGCTGCTGCCGCCGGCCCGGCCGCAATCCTGGGGCGAGATCATTCGCCAGACCCTGGCCTTCACCGCCGTCGCGGTCGGGCTCAACCTGCTGCTGCTCCCTTTCTACCTGCTGCTGCTCTGGTTTCCGCCGGCTTATGCCGTGCTGTTCTATGGCGTGAACGGCTATCTGCTCGGCCGGGAATATTTCGAGCAGGTCGCCATGCGCCGGATGGATCCGGAGGCCGCACGCCGGCTGCGCCGCGCCCATCAAGGGCGAATCGTTCTCGCTGGCATTGCCATCGCCTTCCTCCTGACGGTGCCGATCCTCAACCTGATCGCGCCGGTGCTTGCGACAGCCTTCATGGTGCATCTCTCGATGGCGCTGATGGCGCCGCCGTCCCGTCGCTGACGCGTCGCTCCGTCGCACCGGCCGATCGGAATCGCATCCCAGGTCAGCGCCTCGAAACGCTCCGTGGAATCCGTATGGCTGCGCCCCAAAAAAATCTTAGGAAAATTTTCCGAAAATGCGGGACAACCCGGTGACGAATCAGTAACGATTGTGTCATAGCATTTGGGCGCGACGAGATTGGTGCGGCACCCCTGGCTGGTTGGTCTCGCATCGAACTGTTGGATGGGCATCTCGGTCGCGCAGGGCGCCGGACTCCGGCGATGAGTTTTATGTTGAGTTTCAACAGGTTGATGGGGATGGTCGCGACCGGGCTGATGGCCCTGGCGCTGACCGCCTGCGCCAGCCGGACCCTGCCGCCGAGCGCTTCGGCCGCGCCCGCCACCAGCACCGTCAGCACCGCGCAGACCCCGGCCCCGGCCGTTCAACAGGCGACCGCCACCGCACCGGACACGACCGAGAGTGCCAATTCCAAAGACCTGATGGGCATGGGTCCGGACCAGCTGCAGCATCTCTTCGGTCATCCGCAGCTGGTTCGCAGCGAGACGGGCGCCGAGATCTGGCAGTACCGCGCCCAGGCCTGCGTCCTCGATCTCTATCTCTATCCGCAGGAAGCTGCCGGCACGCCGCTGCGTGTGACCTACCTCGAAGCGCGCGACCGTTCGGCGGCGAGCCTTGCCGCCGATCCTTGCGTCTCGGCGCTCATGACCGAGAAGCGCATCAGCGCCCTCTAAGCCGGCCCCTTCTTCTTCTTCAGTCTGGCGCGCTTGGGCGAAGGCTTGCCTTTGGCCTTTCCCGAGCCTTTGGCGTTTTCCGATTTTCCTTTTTTTGCCAATGACTTAGGAGACGTCGGCGCGACCGGATCGACGGCCAGCAGCTTGCCTTTGAACTGGCAGAGATCGTTGATCAGGCAACGCGGGCAGTCGGGCTTGAGCGCCTTGCAGACATAGCGCCCATGCAGGATCAGCCAGTGATGGGCATGGAGCTTGTAGGCAGGCGGCACCACCTTCTCGAGCCGGTCCTCGACCTCGCGCGGCGTCTTGCCCGGCGCCAGGCCGGTGCGATTGCCGACGCGGAAAATATGCGTATCGACCGCGATGGTCGCTTCGCCGAAGGCGATGTTGAGCACGACATTGGCGGTCTTGCGTCCGACGCCCGGCAGCGTCTCCAGCACCTCGCGCTGCTTCGGCACCTCGCCGCCATGCTGCGCCAGCAGGATCTCCGAGAGCCGGATGACGTTCTTCGCCTTGGTGTTGAAGAGACCGATGGTGCGGATGTAAGGACGCAGCCGCTCCTCGCCCAGCGCCACCATCTCGGCCGGCGTCTGCACGATCTTGAACAGCGGCTCGGTTGCCTTGTTGACGCTGGCGTCGGTCGCCTGGGCCGAGAGCACCACCGCGACCAGAAGCGTAAAGGGATTGATGAACTGGAGCTCGCCGCGCGGATCCGGGTTGTGGGCCTGGAAGCGGCGGAACATCTCCTCGATCTGGGCGGGCTTCATGAGCGGAATGTCTGGCCTCCGGCGCCACCGGTCGTGCCCCGAGCGGGAACGGTATGAGAACCTTCTATAGCAGGCGGGCCGAGCCCCGCGAAGCCGTTGGGATATCCCCCGAAAATTGCCAAGACCGTCACTTTGCGAAGGCGCCCCCCGGACTTATAGTGGCGGCCCATGGGCAATGAACAGGGCACCCCCCTGCCGCTCGACCGCGACGAGGCGGCGGCACAGGAAAGCGACGTGACCGCGCCGGCGGAAGCCGTGCTGCTGGACGCCGTGCTCACGCCCTATCGCAGCCTGCCGCCCGCGGGCTTCGCCATCCTGATGACCGCGATCGGCGCCGTCGGCTTCTTCGCCGGCATTGCCTTCCTCACGATCGGCGCCTGGCCCATCACCGGCTTCGGCGTGATCGAGATCGGCCTCTTCTATCTGCTGTTCCGTCTCAACTATCGCAGCGCCCGCCAGTTCGAGCGGATCCGGCTCACGCCGAGCCTGCTGACGGTCGAGCGCCACGACCTCAAGGGCCGGGTCCAGCGCTGGAGCTTCCAGCCCTACTGGCTCAAGGTGCAGCTCGACGAGCCGATCGAATCCGACACGCCGCTGCTGCTGCGCTCGCACGGCAATGCGCTCGCGATCGGGCGCTTCCTGTCGCCGGCCGAGCGGCTCGACTTCGCCAATGCGCTGAAAGCCGCCCTGGTCTCCGCGCGGCGCTGACGCTTCAAGGAATTATTGGTTCTTCCCGAGCGCGCGGGCGATCTCGTCGGCCGCGGCTTCGCCCGAGGTGACGGCCCCTTCGAACCATCCGGCATGGGCCGGCGCGAAATCGGAGCTGGCGAAAGCGAGGCGCCCTTCCGCGCGCCAATTCTCATGCTCGAAGAGCGCTTCCGATCCCGCGATCGCCGAGACCCAGGTCCCCAGCGAATGGGGATCGGCGATCCAGTCATGCCAATCGACGGCGAGGATCTGGGCTTCGGGAAAGAAGCGCGCCATGGCGATCTCCGCGTCGCGCGGCATTGCGGGCGTCCAGCCGTCGGCGGCGACGCCGAAGCCCACCAGCAGCGTCGCGCCATCGGCCGATGGGCGTTCGGCGAACAACCATTCGATGCCACTTCCGCTGCCGCCGCCGGTGGCGAGGATTCCGACCGGAACGCCGGTCGCCTTGACCCAGATCTTCACCGCGCGGCCGATATGGCCCTTGGCGATCGCCTCCGTCTTGCCGGCGCTCAGGCCCGGGTCGAACCGGATATTGCGCATCGGGTTCAGGCCCGTCGCGATCACTGCCGCCCTCGCCTCGAGCGATGTGCCATCGGCGAGCGTCGCGACGATTCCGTCCGCTTGGCAACGGATCGAGGCGACCGGACGGCTCTGGAGGAGCGTCGCGCCTGAGGCCGCGATCATCCGGGCGGAGAGTCCCGAGACGCCGCCCACCAGCGTCTCGACCCAGACATCGATCATGGCATCGGTCAGGCCTTCGCCATAAGCGCTGCTGCCGAGCAGCTCCGAGGCGGGGGCGACGCTCTTCTCGGCATTGCCCGAGACCGTCCACCAGGCGCTCAGGAGATCGCGGGTCGCCGGGGGCGGATCGAGGCGATCGAGATAGTCGATGAAACTGACCCCGGCGATCGGCCGGCCCTTCTCGTCCTTGTCGTGGCCCGATTTCAGCAGGATCGCGTCGGCCGCGATCCGTGCGATCACCCGCTCGTGGCGGTTGCGATCCTCGGGCGAGGTCGGTCCGTCGCGATGGAGCGCGCCGTCGCGATACCAGCGCCGTTCGGTGACGGCCGCGCGCGGTCGCAACGCCACCCCATGCCGGCGGCAATGCTCGCGGATGCGCGCATGGGACGGCGTGATCCAGCCGCCGCCGAACTCGAGCGATTCCTCGCTTCCCGCGAAGCCGCGGGCAAAACCACGCCCGCCGGTGCGGTCGCGTGCCTCGATCACCGTGACCTTCAAGCCGCGCGCGGTGAGCGCCGATGCGGCCGAGGCGCCGGCGAGGCCGGCGCCGACCACGATGACGTCGCTCGAAGCGCTGGCCATCAGCCCCTAGCCCTGCACCGAATAGCCGCCATCGACCGTGATCGTGGCGCCGGTGATGAAGTCGGAGGCCGGGGCCGACAGGAACACGGCGACGCCGGCCATGTCGCGCGGCTCACCCCAGCGCCGCGCCGGCGTGCGGGCCTCGATGCGCTCATGCAAGCCTTCGACCTGGCGGCGCGCATCGCGCGTCAGGTCCGTGTCGATCCAGCCCGGCAGCACGGCGTTCACCTGGATATTGTCTTTGGCCCAGGCGGTCGCCAGCGCCTTGGTGAGCTGCACCACCCCGCCCTTGCTCGCCGCATAAGGCACCGCGAAGGAGGCGCCGAAGATCGACATCATCGAGCCGATATTGACGATCTTGCCGCCGCCGGCCTGGCACAAGGCGGGATAGGCCGCCTGGCTGCAGAGGAAGCTGCCGGTGAGATTGATGTCGAGCACCCGGTGCCACTCCTCGGCCGAGTAGCTCTCCGGGACCTTCCGGATATTGATCCCGGCATTGTTGATCAGGATGTCGAGCCGGCCGAAGCGCGCGACCGTCGCCTCGACCAGCGCCCGGCAGGAGGCGGCGCCGGTCACATCGACGGCGATGGAGACGGCCTTGGCGCCCGTGGCGGCGAGCTCCTTGACCGCCGCCTCGCTCTTGACCTCGTCGCGCGCGGCCACGACCACCATCGCCCCCGCGTCGGCCAGGCCCTTCGCCATGCCGAGCCCGATGCCGCGATTGCCGCCGGTGACGATCGCGATCTTGCCGGTCAGGTCGAACAGCGCCGGCGCGGAGGAACTCGCGCTCACAGCCCCAGCACATCCTTCATGGCATAGAGGCCGGGCGGCTTGCCCTGGGCCCAGATCGCGGCCTTGACGGCGCCGCGTGCGAAGATGGCGCGCGAGGTGGCGATATGGCCGATCTCGATCCGCTCGCCCTCGGCCGCGAAGATGACGCGATGCTCGCCCACGACGTCGCCACCGCGGAGCGTGGCGAAGCCGATATCGCCCTTGCGCCGCTCACCGGTGATGCCGTCGCGCGACCGCTGCGCCACGCTGTCGAGCGACACGCCCCGGCCCTTGGCCGCCGCGCGGCCGAGCCCCAGCGCCGTGCCGGAGGGCGCATCCACCTTATGGCGGTGATGCATCTCGACGATCTCGATATCCCAGTCGGTATCGAGCGCCTTCGCCATCTGCTCGACCAGCAGCATGGCGAGATTGACGCCGAGGCTCATATTGGGGGCGAGCACGATGGGCGCGCGCTTGGCCGCCGCCTCGATGGTGGCGCGCTCGGGTGCCTCGAGGCCGGTGGTGCCGATGATATGGGCGTGGCCGTGCTTGGCGGCGAGGCTCGCATGGGTCGCGGTCGCCGCGGGTGCCGTGAAATCCAGGACCGCGTCGGCGCCCGCGAACAGCGCGTCGGAATCGGTGGTGAGGACGACCCCGGCGGGCTCGATCCCGGCGAGCTTGCCCAGATCCTGGCCGAGCGCCGGATTGCCGGGCCGCTCGGTGCCGCCGGCAATGACGCAGCCGGGCGTGGCCGCGATGGTCGCCAGCAGCATGCGCCCCATGCGCCCTGCCGCTCCGACGACGCCGATCCTGGTGGCCATGGTCCCCGCCTTCCGTCCGATCATGACGGTTCGATGTTGTTGGAGGGGCATTTAGCCGGGCGGCAAGCGGCGGCGCAAGATCGAGCGCCCAAGATTGAGATACAACTCATAATTGGGTATAGTAAACCTACAAATAACAAGGGTTGAGTGGGAATAGGCCTATGCGGCACTGTTCACCCCCAGTTCGCCTTCGCCAAATTGGTCTTGCTCTCACCGCGGCATGGCTCGTCCTTGCGATCGCGATGGTCCCCGCCGCCGCGGACAACCTCGGTGTCGCTGGAACCTGGACAGTTCTCATTCCGGACGCGTTTCCCAGATTTATCTTCACCTGGCGAATAGCGGCGGATGGCAGCTATGACGAAGATGGCCGCAACAGCGCGACGGAAAGACGGATTCAGCCGACGTTTCATGGCCGGTGGACGCTCGAGGGGGAAAGGCTGGTCCTGCGTCAGACCGAATACAACTATGTCTTCGACGGGACCCTGTCGAGAACGAGCTATGCGGGCGACCTCTACTTGGAAGGGGTGCTCGTGTCGCGCTTTTGCGCGGCGAAAGGCGAGACCGCGCCAAAACGCTGCTGGCAAGCTCCTCTCATATCGGACGCAACCGCACCGCCAGCCTGGCTGGAGGAGTAACCGCGAAGGCCGATGAGATCTGTCGGGTTGCACGACGGTATAGATCGATGCGGCGGTCGGCCGCCGGCAGCAACCGCCCCATGCGTCCGGCCGCTCCGACGAGGCCGATCGGACGCGGATCTGGTGACGGCCCATGAGATCGACCGCGACGCCGAGTGGCGCAACGAAAGGATCAGGTGATGATGACCAAAGGGGCTCTCCGGCCGCTGGGCTTCGCCATCGTTGGGTTGCTGCTGATGCTGCAGGCCTGCGCTTCCCCAGCCCCATCCGCCACGGCTTGCAAGGGCACGACCGCCGAAGATCATTATGAATGCGGTTATGACTATCAGTATGAGCTACGCGACTATCCCGCGGCCATTCGCGAATATAGCGAGGCCCTCCGTCTCCGGCCCGACTATCCCTATGCCCTGAACAATCGAGGGCTGGCCTATCGTCGCAGCCACGACCCGGATGCCGCGATCCTCGATTTCACGGCGCTCATCGAACTGCATCCGCAGGAGATTTTCGCCTACAACAACCGGGCCAATGCCTATCTCGACAAGGGCGACCGGCAAGCGGCCTTCAGCAATCTGACCAAGGCCCTGGAGATCGATCCGACGTTTGCCGATGCCTATTACGGGCGCAGCAATCTGTATGACGGCGCAGAGAAAACCGAAGGCGCGCTCCACGATCTCACCGAGGCGATCCGGTTCTATGGCGAAGCGGCCGCTCATCCGCCGAGCGAGCGCGTCAGATCCTGGTTTGAGAACGGCCGGTATGGCGAGGCTTCGGCTCTCAATCCCAAGATCCGCGAGATCGATGAATATCTGGCGGATGCCTATTATGTACGGTCGCGCGTTTACGCAGAGGCCGGTGACATGGCGAAGGCGAACGCCGACCTCGACGAAGCGAGGCGCATCGACCCGACAGTCGTGCAGCGGAATCACTAGGAGGTCGCTCTGCGAAAGGGCCCGGGGCTGGCACCGACCGTGGCACTCTCGACGAAAGCCCTAAATCCTACTCCTTCAGCTCCTGCCAGAACTCCTTCACCTTGGCGAAGAAGCCCTCGGCCTCGGGGCTGTAGGGCTTGCCCTTGGTGGCGGCTTTGTCGAACTCGCGCAGCAGCTCCTGCTGCTTCTTGCTCAGATGCACCGGCGTCTCGACCGCGAGATGGACATAGAAATCGCCGCGGTGATTCTGGCGCAGCACGCTCATTCCCTTGCCCTTGAGGCGGAACTGCTGGCCGGTCTGGGCGCCGGCCGGGATCTGCAGCCGCACGCGGGTGCCGTCGATGCCGGGCACCTCGATCGGGCCGCCCAGCGTGGCGGTCACCATCGAGATCGGCACCTTGCAATGGAGATCGGCGCTGTCGCGCTCGAACAGCTTGTGCGGCTCGATCGAGAGGAAGATGTAGAGGTCGCCCGGCGGCGAGCCCCGCAGGCCCGCCTCGCCTTCGCCCGCGAGCCGGATGCGGGTGCCGTCCTCGACGCCCGGCGGCACATTGACATTGAGGTTCTTGTCGC
Organism: Hypericibacter terrae; assembly: GCF_008728855.1. Classification (GTDB taxonomy): domain Bacteria; phylum Pseudomonadota; class Alphaproteobacteria; order Dongiales; family Dongiaceae; genus Hypericibacter; species Hypericibacter terrae. The sequence goes on from NZ_CP042906.1 coordinate 5,577,214, forward strand.
GGCGCGTGCGGCCCGAGCCGCCGCAGGTCTTGCAGGGCTTCTCGATGACGCGACCGGTGCCGGCGCAGTGCGTGCAGGTCCGCTCCATGGTGAAGAAGCCCTGCGTCATGCGGGTCCGGCCCGAGCCATGGCAGACCGGGCAGGAGATCGGATGGGCGCCCTTTTCGCCGCCCGAGCCGCCGCAATCATCGCATTTGACCGAGGAGGGCACCCGCACGGTCGCGGTCTTGCCGGCGAAGGCCTCCTCGAGCGTGATCTGCATGTTGTAGCGGAGATCGCCGCCGCGCGAGGTCGCCTGGGGCCCGCGGCCGCGGCCGCCGACGAACTCGCCGAACATCTCCTCGAAGATGTCGGCGAAGCCGCCCGCCCCGAACCCGGCACCGCCGCCGGCGCGGGGACCGGCCCCGTTCTCGAAGGCGGCATGGCCGTAGCGGTCGTAGGCCGCGCGCTTCTGCTCGTCCTTCAGGATCTCGTAGGCTTCGCTGATTTCCTTGAACTTATGCTCGGCCGCCTTGTCGCCGGCATTGCGGTCGGGATGGAACTTCATGGCCGCTGCGCGATAGGCCTTCTTGATGGCCTCCCCGCTCGCGTCCTTCGCCACTCCGAGGGTCTGGTAATAGTCCTGTTTGGCCATGGTCGTCGGATGTCGTCGCTTGTCGGAGCTTAGGGCTCGAAGGTTGAAAGACCGTTTTCACATAACAGAAACGGGGCCGGCGAGCGATGGAGCATGATCTGAATACTCCCCCAAGGCCCGCCGGCCCCGTCGTTATCCCGTCTCTCTGGTCCGAACCGGGTGTCGGTTACGCCTTGTTCTTGCGGTTTTCGTCGACTTCCTCGAAGTCGGCGTCGACGACACCGTCCTTGGGCGCGCCGGTCCCGCCGGCACCCGCACCCGCACCCGGACCCGCCGACCCGCCACCGGGGCCGCCGGCCTGGGCTTCGGCTTCCTTCTGCTTATAGAGCTGCTCGCCCAGCTTCATGGCGAGCTGCATCAGGGCCTGGGTCTTGCTCTCGATCGCGTCCTTGTCTTCGCCCTTCAGCGCTTCCTTGAGATCGGCCGAGGCCGTCTCGATGGCGCTCTTGTCCGAGGCCGCGACCTTGTCGCCCGCCTCGGCCACCGACTTCTCGGTCGAGTGGATCAGGCTGTCGGCGTTGTTGCGGGCCTCGATCAGCTCCTTGCGCTTCTTGTCCTCGGCGGCATGGGCCTCGGCATCCTTCACCATCTTCTGGATGTCGGCCTCGTTGAGACCGCCCGAAGCCTGGATCCGGATCTGCTGCTCCTTGCCGGTGGCCTTGTCCTTGGCCGAAACCTGGACGATGCCGTTGGCGTCGATGTCGAAGGTCACCTCGATCTGCGGCACGCCGCGCGGTGCCGACGGCAAGCCCACCAGGTCGAACTGACCCAGGATCTTGTTGTCGGCCGCGAGCTCGCGCTCGCCCTGGAAGACCCGGATGGTGACCGCGTTCTGATTGTCTTCGGCGGTCGAGAACACCTGGCTCTTCTTGGTCGGGATCGTGGTGTTGCGCTCGATCAGGCGGGTGAACACGCCGCCCAGCGTCTCGATGCCGAGCGATAGCGGGGTCACGTCGAGGAGGAGGACGTCCTTGACCTCGCCCTTGAGCACGCCGCCCTGGATCGCCGCACCGATGGCCACGACCTCGTCCGGATTGACGCCCTTATGCGGCTCGCGGCCGAAGAAGGACTTCACCGTCTCCATCACCTTGGGCATGCGGGTCATGCCGCCGACCAGCACCACTTCGCTGATCTCGGAGGCCTTCAGACCGGCATCCTTCAGGGCCGCGCGGCAGGGCTCGATCGTCTTCTGGATCAGATCGTCCACCAGCGCTTCGAGCTTGGCGCGCGTCAGCTTGATGTTGAGATGCTTCGGGCCGCTCTGGTCCGCCGTGATGAAGGGCAGGTTGACCTCGGTCTGCATCGAGCCCGAAAGCTCGATCTTCGCCTTCTCGGCCGCTTCCTTCAGGCGCTGCAGGGCCAGGCGATCCTTGCGCAGATCGATGCCCTGCTCCTTTTTGAACTCGTCCGCGAGATAGTCGATGATGCGCGCATCGAAATCCTCGCCGCCGAGGAAGGTATCGCCGTTGGTCGACTTCACCTCGAACACGCCGTCGCCGATCTCGAGCACGGAAATGTCGAAGGTGCCGCCGCCGAGGTCATAGACCGCGATGGTGCCCGCACCCTTCTTCTCCATGCCGTAGGCGAGAGCGGCCGCGGTCGGCTCGTTGATGATGCGCAGCACTTCAAGGCCCGCGATGCGGCCGGCGTCCTTGGTCGCCTGGCGCTGCGAGTCGTTGAAGTAGGCCGGGACCGTGATGACGGCCTGCGTGACCTTTTCGCCGAGATAGCTCTCGGCGGTTTCCTTCATCTTCTGCAGGATGAAGGCCGAGACCTGCGAGGGCGAATATTTCTTGGTGTGGCTCTCGACCCAGGCATCGCCATTGTCGCCCGGAATGATCTTGTAGGGGACGAGGCCCTTGTCTTTCTGGGTCAAGGGATCGTCATAGCGCCGACCGATCAGGCGCTTGATCGCGAACAGGGTGTTTTCCGGATTGGTCACCGCCTGGCGCTTGGCGGCCTGGCCGACCAGACGCTCGCCGGACTCGGCGAATGCCACCATCGAAGGCGTCGTCCGCGCGCCTTCCGCGTTCTCGATGACCTTGACGTCCTTGCCTTCCATGACGGCAACGCAGGAGTTGGTCGTACCGAGATCGATGCCGATAACTTTGCTCATCTCTTCCTCATTTCCATGGCAGGTCCGCCCGCGGCCTTCTCGGGTTGGCGAAGCACCGCCCGGGACCCCCGAATTTCAAGCTACCCTGCGGCACCCGGCAAAGCCCGGTACCGCTTGGGAAAATGACCTTTCGGCCCGACGGATATATAGGCGCCAATGGCCGGGACGCAAGCACCTGATGGTCGCAGAAACGCCAGATTCTGCGTCCTGCCGACATGATCGCCGATCCTTCCGGGCCCCCTCGCCCCGCCGGGGGCCCGCTCCTATGCTGGCCCCCGCTTCCGACGATGAGCGCCAAACGCCAGGAGTCATGATGAACGGTCCGGGGTCCGATCCGAGAAGCAGCGGCATCTATCGCATCATCCGGGTCGTGTTCGGGGCCGATCTGGTGATCGGGGTTGCCCTGGCCGCGGCCGGCTACTGGCTCTGGGACCGGGTCGAAATCTGGACCGCCGGCCTCGGCCTCGCCGCCGTCGGGCTGCTGATGTTGCTGCTCTTTCCGATCCTGATGCGCCGTTCCGGCAGGCCCGATATCAACCGCAACTGATCGGCGGCGTCGGCCCCTTTATCACGCCACCGTATCGATCCGGCTGCCGGGCTGGGTGCCTTCGCCGTTCGGGCGGGTGCCGGCGGGCTCGGCCTTGGCGACGCCGACCATGGCCGCGCGCAGCAGGCGGTCATGCATCACATAGCCGGGCTGCAGCACCTGGACGATGGTTCCGGCGGGCTGGCCCGTGCCCGGGACTTCGAACATTGCCTGATGCAGGTTGCTGTCGAACTTCTCGCCCAGCGGCTCGATGCGCTTGATGTTGTGGCGCTCGAAGGCCGAGAGCAGCTGGCGCTCGGTCGCGGCGACGCCGTCATAGAGCGTCTTCAGGGCGGGATCGCTGTCGAGCTGCTCAGCCGGGATATGCTGGAGCGCGCGGCCCAGATTGTCGGCCACCGCCAGCATGTCCTTGGCGAAATTCGAGGCGGCATAGCGCTGCGCGTCCTCGCGCTCGCGCTGGCCCCGCCGGCGCACATTCTCGGTCTCGGCCAGCGCCCGCAGCAGCTGATCCTTCAGCCGGGCAGCCTCGGCCCGGGCTTCCTCGAGCAGGTCGACGCCCGGCGCCTGGCCCGCCGTTTCGGCCGGCGCAACGCTGTCATTGGCGGGCGCGGGCGCGCCCTCGTCTCTCTTCTCGTCCGTCATGCTCATCCCTTGGGTCTGCGGATCCGGCGATCGGCCGGGATCAGGACCGGGTTATGGGGTCCCCGGGCGGCCGGATCAAGGTCCCACCGGTCCCTAAAACGCGCCCGATCACCTTGGCGGTATAGTCTACCATCGGGATGATCCGCGCGTAATTGACGCGGGTCGGGCCGATCACGCCCACCGCCCCCACGATCCGTTCCTCGGAATCGCGGTAGGGGGCGATCACGACCGAGCAGCCCGAAAGGCTGAACAGTTCGTTCTGGGCGCCGATGAAGATCTGGATGCCCTCGGCCCGGTCGGCCGCGTCGAGCAGCCGCGCCAGCGATTCCTTGGTCTCGAGGGCGGCGAACAGCGCCCGCACCCGTTCCAGGTCGGCCATCTCCTTGACGTCTTCGAGCAACCGCGACTGGCCGCGGACGATGAGCGCGCCGTCCTTGTTGCCGCCGGCCCAGCTGGCGAGGCCCGCCGACACCACCTTGGCCGCGAGCTGGTCGAGCTCGGTGCGCTGGCTCGCGATCTCGGCCATGATCTCGGCGCGCGCGCCGTCGAGCGTGCGGCCCACCAGCTTCGCCACGAGATAATTGCCGGCCTCGATCAGCGAGGAGGGCGGCAGCCCGATCGGCAAATCGAGAATGCGGTTCTCGACGATGCCGTCCTCGGTGACCAGCACGGCCAGCGCGCGGCCCGGCCCCAGATGCACGAACTCGATATGTTTCAGCGGCCGCGCCGATTTCGGCGCCACCACCAGGCCGGCGCAATGCGACAGCCCCGCCAGCATCTGCGTCGCCTGCTCCAGCACCTGCGGCAGGCTGCGGCCCGAGGCCGCGCACTGGCTGTCGATGGTCTGGCGCTCGTCTTCGGTGAGGCCGCCGATCTCCAGCAACCCGTCCACGAACATGCGCAGGCCCAGTTCCGTCGGCAGCCGGCCGGCGGAGGTATGGCGCGCATAGAGCAGGCCCGCTTCTTCCAGGTCGGCCATCACATTGCGGATGGTCGCCGGCGACAGGCCCATGCCCAGCTTGCGCGAGATCGTGCGCGAGCCCACCGGCTCGCCGGTCTCGACATAGGCATCGACGATGTGACGGAAGATCTCGCGCGAGCGCTGGCTGAGCTCGGCAACGGCGTCGGGGCGACCCGGCGCCTGAATCGTCCGTTTGACCGAAAGGGGCGTTGTCATCATGGGTTCCTGGCGCGTCACGAAAAGGTAGTAACGCAGGCCATGCCCGTCAATGCAACGGCTGCGGGGCCGCGGCGCCGGACCCCGCGGGGGCTGGCCCGGACAATGGGGGTGAACGCAGGCGCCCGAAGCCGGTTCCCGGGCGGTTCATGGGAAAGCCCGGCAAAACTGGACCGGTCGGACGTCAGAGGATAGGTTGCGGCCTCGAACGCCAGATCCTGAAACCCTTTCCTCCAGGCCCTTGATCCATGCGCCCTTCCGGTCGCGCGCCCGACGCGCTTCGCTCCGTCCGTCTCGATGTGAATGTCAGCAAATATGCGGAAGGCTCTTGCCTCGCCGTCTTCGGCGACACCCAGGTGCTCTGCCTGGCGACCGTCGAGGAGAAGGTGCCGCCCTTCCTGCGCAATTCGGGCAAAGGCTGGATCACGGCCGAATATGGCATGCTGCCGCGCGCGACCAACGAGCGCATGGAGCGCGAGGCCGCAAAGGGCAAGCAGAGCGGCCGCACCCAGGAGATCCAGCGGCTGATCGGCCGGTCTTTACGCGCCGTCATCGATCTGGGCGGTTTCGGCGAGCGCCAGATCCGGCTCGATTGCGATGTGATCCAGGCCGATGGCGGCACCCGCACCGCCGCCATCACCGGCAGCTATGTGGCGCTCCATATCGCGTTCGCCCATATGCGCAAATTGGGCGCCATGCCGGCGATGCCGCTCAAGGACCATGTGGCCGCCATCTCCTGCGGCATCTTCCAGGGGACACCGGTGCTGGACCTCGACTATGCCGAAGACAGCAATGCCGACGCCGATGCCAATTTCGTGCTGACTGGTGCCGGCCAGATCGTCGAGATCCAGGGCACCGCCGAGAAGAAGGCGTTCACCGAGGCCGAGTTCCACCAGCTCTTCCAGCTCGCGCGCACCGGCATCGGCCAGCTGGTCGAGCTGCAGCGCGAGGCGATCAAGAAAGCCGGATGAGCGGGACGGCGCCGCAGATCGATATCAGGATCGAGGCCGAGCCCGATCCCGACCGGCGCCGCGCGATCGTTCACGGCATCCTCTCCGCCCTGCCCGACTGGTTCGGCATTCCCGAGGCCATCGAGCATTACGCCGAGGAAGCCGGCGGCCTGACGCTGCTGGCGGCACGACGCGATGACGATCTCTTGGGCTTCGTCACTCTCAAGCCGCAGAGCGCCTATGCGACCGAGCTCCATTGCATGGGCGTGTTACGCGCGCATCATCGCCTCGGTATCGGAAGGCGCCTGTTGCGCGCCGCCGAAACCAGTCTTCTGGCCCGAGGCGTCGAGTTCCTCTCGGTCAAGACCTTGGCGCCCGAAGCCAACTGGGCGCCCTATGACGCGACGCGGGCCTTCTATCGGGCGATGGGGTTTCGTCCGCTCGAAACATTTCCCGGCCTATGGTCGGTAGAAGATCCCTGCCTCATGATGGTGAAAGCTCTGCGCATGGCGCGACGGTTCGACGGTAAGACGCTGGTGGTGGCAAGCCACAACCAGGGCAAGGTCAGGGAGATCGCCGAGCTGCTCCGGCCCTTCGGGGTCGAATCGGTCTCGGCCGCGACCCTCGGCCTCCCCGAGCCCGAGGAGACCGAGACGAGCTTTCGCGGCAATGCCGAGCTCAAGGCCCGCGCCGCGGCCATCGGCGCCAAGCTGCCGGCGCTGGCCGACGATTCCGGCCTCGCGGTCGATGCGCTCGAGGGCGCCCCGGGCATCTATTCGGCGCGCTGGGCCGGCGAGAGCCGCGATTTCGGGGCCGCGATGAAGAAGGTCGAGCAGGAACTGGCCGCGCGCGGTGCCACCTCGCCGAAGGACCGGCGCGCCCGCTTCATCTGCGCGCTCTCGCTCTGCTGGCCCGACGGCCATTGCGAGACTTTCGAGGGCAAGGTCGAGGGCACCCTCGCCTTCCCGCCCCGCGGCTTGCGCGGCTTCGGCTACGACCCCATCTTCATCGCCGACGGCCGGACGATCACCTTCGCCGAGATGGACCCGGCCGAGAAACACGCCATCAGCCACCGCGCCGACGCCTTCCGCCAGCTGGTGGCCGCCTGTTTCGCCTGAGAAGAACCGGATGAACCCGACGACGCAGAGAATGACGGTGCCGAACGAAGGCGCCGGAGCCGTGCCCGTGCCGGGCGGCTTCGGGCTCTATATCCATTGGCCCTTCTGCAAGTCGAAATGCCCCTATTGCGATTTCAACAGCCATGTCCGCGCCGCGATCGACGAGACGCGCTGGCGCGACGGGCTGCTGCGCGAGCTCGATCACTATGCGGCCGAGATCGCGGGCGCGGGCGGGTCCCCTCGCCGGCTCGACAGCATCTTCTTCGGCGGCGGCACACCCTCGCTGATGGCGCCCGACACGGTCGCGCGGCTGATCGAACGCGCGCGCCGGCACTGGACCTTCGCCCCCGACATCGAGATCACGCTCGAGGCCAACCCGACTTCCGTCGAGGTGGCGCGCTTTCGTGCGCTTTCCCAGGCCGGCGTCAACCGCGTCTCGATCGGCATCCAGGCGCTCGACGATCATTCGCTAAAATTTCTCGGCCGCCAGCATAGTGCTTCCGAGGCGCTGCAAGCCTTCGAAGCCGCGCGTGAGAATTTCCCGCGCTTCACCTTCGACCTGATCTATGCGCGGCCCGGCCAAACGCCGGCACAATGGCGCGAGGAACTGAAAGCAGCATTGTCACGCGCCGGCGGTCATCTCTCGCTTTATCAATTGACGATCGAGCCCGGCACGGCGTTCGAAGGTGCGGTCGCGCGGGGCGAGTTCGCGATTCCCGACGAGGCGACGCAAGCCGCCCTCTATGAGATCACGCAGGAGCTGACCGAGGCCGCGGGTCTGCCGGCCTACGAGATCTCGAACCATGCGCGGCCCGGCGAGGCCTCGCGGCATAACCTCGTCTATTGGCGCTATGGCGATTATGTCGGCGTCGGTCCCGGCGCCCATGGCCGCCTCACGCTGGGCGGGCACAAATGGGCGACGCGCCAGCATCGCGCCCCCGAGCCCTGGCTCGACATGGTGGAGCGCGGCGGCCATGCCACGCGCCAGCGCGACGAGGTCCCGGCCGAAGCGCGGCTCGAGGAGATGTCCCTGATGGGCTTGCGCCTGAGCGAAGGAATCGCACGAAAGCGCTTCATCGACGAGACAGGTTCCGAACCGGAGGCCCTGTTCGACCGCGCCAAGCTCGACCGACTCATCGCCGGCGGGTTCCTGACGCTCGACGCCTCGGGCCTGAAGGCCACGGCCGAGGGCCGCCAGCGCCTCAACGCCCTGCTCCCCGCGCTCCTCGGCTGACAGGCCTGCGCCCCTAAAAGCGAAAGGGCCCGCCGTCAGAAACGGCAGGCCCTTGGGTCGGTGGTCATCGCTGTTTATCCGGGCGGGGTTTGTCCCGCCCGTCCCTGGGAGTTCAGCCGCAGCCGACCGGGCTGTGGTTCGAACCATGGCGAAGGCGCGAGACGCCGTTCGTCAGGGCCGAGATGCCGCTGTCGATACCTTCGAGCAGCTTGTAGGTGCCGGCCGCGATGTCCAGCGAGAGCGGGTCCCGCAGGCTGTTCTGCGGCTGCGAGGCCGTCCGGTCCGAGCCGAACCAGGTTTGGACCAAGCCATCAAAGAAACGATCGATCATGACAATCTCCATCCGTTTGGCCGGCACCCTTCGACTTAATAAATCCTTCATTGAAGGAACGTCGGTGCCGGCTCCTTGGACGTGAAGATGGGCGAATTTCCGCCATTTGACAAACGAGACCTTCTACCCTAGAAGATTAGAAAATCTATCCTGAAGGAGAGGGTATGAATTCCTTTCCGCTCAATGCGTTGCGGGTCTTCGAGGCGGCCGCCCGGCATCTTTCCTTCGCCAAGGCCGCAGAAGAACTGCATGTGACCCCGGCCGCGGTCAGCCAGCAGATCAAGACCCTGGAGGCCCGGCTCGGCCAGCCTTTGTTCCGCCGGCTGAACAGGCGGCTGATGCTGACCGACGCCGCCCAGCTCTGCCTGCCCGGCCTGCGCGAGGGGCTGGACCGGATCCAGGCGGCCATGCGGCTGGTCACCCGGTCCCATATGAACACCCTGACGGTCTCCTCGGCACCGACCTTCGCCGCGCGCTGGCTGGTGCCGCGGCTCGAGCGCTTCGCCGCGCGCCATCCCGAGATCGAGCTCCGGATCGACGCCACCGACCATGTGGTGGATTTCGCCGTCGAGCCGATCGACATCGCGATCCGCTATGGCGCCGGCCATTATCCGGGCCTGCGCGTCGACAAGGTGATGAGCGCCCCGGAATATCCGGTCTGCAGTCCGAAACTGCTCGAAGGCCCGCACCCCTTACGCAAGCCCGAGGACCTGAAATATCACACGCTGCTCCACAGCGATGTGCAGCCCGACAGCGACCTCTATCCCAACTGGCGGATGTGGCTCCTGGCGGCGGGCGTCAAAGGTGTCGACCCGACCCGGGGTCCGCGCTTCTCGCCCGAGACCATGGCGATCGACGCGGCGATCAAGGGGCAGGGGGTGGCGCTGTCCAGTCTCGTCATCGTCCAGGACGAGATCGCGGCCGGCCATCTGGTGAAGCCCTTCGACGTGATGCTGAAGCTGCAATTCGCCTATTACCTGGTGGCGCCGCGGGCGACCGCCGACCGGCCGGCGGTGAAGGCCTTCCGCGAATGGCTGCTGGAGGAGACGAGGGTCATCCGCGAGGCCGAGCCGAAAGCGGCCTGACGCTTTCGGCGGGCGAGCGCTATGCTTGGGCCTCGCGGCGCTTGAGGAGGACGCGCGTGGCACTCACCGATCGCTGGGGCGAGCCGACCGATACCGACAACCGGGCCGCCCTCGAGGCCTATGAGCGCGCCGTGCAGGGCATGGTCGCGCTGAGCGGCGATCCGCTGGCCGAGATCCGTGGCGCCGTCGCGATCGAGCCGGGCTTCGTGCTCGGCCATCTGGTCGAGGCCCTGTTCCATCTCTATCCGATGACGCGCGCGCAAAGCCAGGAGGCGCTGGGCAGTCTCGCGCGCGCGGAGGCGGCGTTGCGGCCGACGACGCCGGCGCGACTGCGCGGCCATCTCCATGCCGCGCGCGCCTGGTCGAGCGGCCACTGGCAGGATGCGACGGCCGCCTGGGAAGCGGTGCTGCTCGATCACCCGCATGACCTGCTCGCGGTCAAAGTGCTGCAGGATCTTTATTTCTTCCTGGGCGACGCCGCCAACATCCGCGACACCGTCGCGCGCGTGCTGCCCAACTGGAGCGAGGCCGAGCCGGGTTACAGCTATCTCCTCGGCATGCTGTCCTTCGGACTCGAGGAGAACGGCGATTATCAGCAGGCGGAACGGATGGGCCGGGGGGCGATCGCCCGCGATGCCTACGATCCCTGGGCCCATCACGCGATCGCCCATGTCCTGGAAATGCAGGGCCGCGTCGGCGACGGCATCGCGTTCCTCTCGGGTGGCGCGCCCTACTGGGCGCAGAGCTTCTTCGCGGTGCATAACTGGTGGCATCTCGCGCTCTACGAGCTGGACCAGGGCGACGGCAATGCCGCGCTCGATCTCTATGACGGACCCTTGCGCGGCGGCGTCAGCGATCAGCCGCTCGACCTGGTCGATGCGTCGTCGTTGCTCTGGCGCCTGAAGCTGGTGGGGTTCGAGGCGGGGCAGCGGCGCTGGCAGGCGCTCGCGAAGCTCTGGCTGCCGCATGCCGAGGACATGGTCTATTGCTTCAACGATGCGCACGCGATGATGGCCTTCGTCGGCGCGGGCGAGGATCGGCAGGCCGAAGCGCTGCGCGCGCGGCTCGCCGCCCGCGCGCTGGGGCAGGACAGCAATGCGATGATGACCCGCGAGGTCGGGCTGCCTCTGGCCGAAGCCCTCATCGCCTATGGCCAGGGCCGCGACAGCGAGGCGGTGGATCTGCTTCTCTCGATGCGCCGCAAGGCCCATCTCTTCGGCGGCAGCCATGCGCAGCGCGATCTGATCGAGCAGACGCTGCTGGCCGCGGCGATCCGCTGCGGCCGGCGTCATCTGGCGCGGGCGCTCGCCGGCGAGAGGCTGGGCCGCAAGGAGACCAGTCCCGGCAATTGGCGCTGGATGGCGCGCGCCTGGCGCAGCCTCGGCCAACCTGCGCAAGCGGACGCCGCCGACCGGCGGGCGCGCAAGCTGACCCAGTTGAACTGATTCCGTCGAGCGGCGGCGTCAGGCGCCTGGCGGGGGGAAGCTCTGCGGCGCCGGATCGATGACGCCGAAGGCGCCGGTCTGGATCTCATAGATGGCGAGCCCCCGTTCGACCGTGCCGTCGGGACGGAAGCGGAAGATGCCGTCGATGCCGGCGAATCCGTCGGGGCCCGTCAGGGCGCTGTCGTCGATGCGCGGGTGATTCGGATCGCGCGTCAAGGCGCCGGCCAACAGCGTCGCGTCATAGGCGACGCTGGCGATGCGCGGCGGCTGGGTACCGTAGTTCGAGCGATAGCGATTGGCGAAACCGGCCCAGGCCAGGTTGTCCGGGGCCGCGAAGATGCCGCCCACCAGCGCCGGCTCGCGCAGCAGCGCCTGATCGTTCCAGAGCGAGGTGCCGAGCAGATGCACCTTGGTCTGATCGAGGCCGTAATAGGAGAGGAGGGGCGCCACCAGATGCAGCACGTCGCCGCCCTCGGGAATCATCAGCGCGTCGAAGGTGCCCTTGGCATTGCCGAGCCGCTGCAGGAAGGGCGAGAAGTCGGAGGTCCCCGTCGGATAAAACTGGACCGCCGCGAGCGTTCCGCCGGTCGCCAGCACGGACTGCTGCAACTGTCCGACAACCGTGCGCCCGAAGGCCGTGTCCGGCACCAGCGCCGCGATCCGCTTGCGGTCGAGCGTCGCCGCGTAGCGGACCACGCGATCGACCTGAAGCTGCGGCAGGATGCCCATGACATAGACGCCGGTGCCCGCGACCGAACGGTCGGTCGAGAAGGCGATCATCGGCACCTGCGCGTTGCGCACCGCGGGCGAAGCCTGGGTGACGGCGGAGGCGAAGATCGGCCCCAGCACCAGCTGCGCCCCGGCAGCGACCAGCTGCTGCGAGGCGGCGGCGGCACCGCCGGCCTGCTCGGTGTCGCGCACCTCGAGCGAGAGATTGTCGCTGCCGGATTCGAACAGGGCCATCTCGGCCGCCTGCAGCATCGCCTGGCCGAGGCCCGCATTGCTGCCGGAGAGCGGCAGGAGCAGCCCGACCTTGGCGGGGCCCTGCGGTACGGGCGCCGGCGCTGGCGCGGGTGTCGGCTCCGGTGCCGGGGGCGGCTCCGTCGCCTGTTGCGTCGGCGGCGGGGCCGTTACAGTCTTCGGCGCGCAGCCGGCGAGCAGGCCCGCCGCCATCAACGCGGCGATGACGGGCAGGGCCACGCGGCGGGCGGGAGCGAAGAATGGCCAAGCGGGCAGAGGGCGGGCGAGGGCGAGGGAAGGCGACACGGGCCGTGCGCTCCGGCGTCGATGAGGATGATGAGACCGAGCCTAGCGATCAGGTCCGGTCAAGTAAACCCGAGCCATCCGCGGCGACGCCGGGCGAACGGGAGAAGATCGGCGGATCGCCGGCGCCAGGCCTGCATCTGGTGGCGACGCCGATCGGCAATCTGGGCGACATCACGCAACGCGCCCTCGAGCTGCTGCGGACGGCGGATCTGATCGTCTGCGAGGATACGCGCGTCACCGCGAAGCTCCTCGCGCGCTACGGCATCGCCACGCGGATGCTGCCTTACCATGAGCATAATGCCGAGCGCATGCGGCCCGAGCTGCTGCAGCGCCTGGCCGAGGGCCGGGCCATCGCGCTGGTAAGCGACGCCGGCACGCCGCTGGTGTCCGACCCCGGCTATAAGCTGGTGCGCGAAGCGATCGCGGCGGGCCATGAGGTGACGGCCCTGCCCGGCGCTTCCGCCTCCCTGACGGCACTGCTGCTCTCAGGCTTGCCGCCCGATCGATTCTTCTTCGCCGGTTTCCTGCCCGCCAAGAGCGGCGAACGCCGGCGCGACCTGGCCGGGCTCGCGGCCATTCCTTCCACGTTGATCTTCTATGAAAGCGCCAACCGGCTGGCCGAGTCGCTGGCCGACATGCGCGCCGCCCTGGCCGACCGGCCGGCGGCCGTCGCCCGCGAGCTGACCAAGCTGCATGAGGAGGTCCGGCGCGGCAGCCTCGGGGCCCTCGCCGATCACTATGCGAAGGCGGGGCCGCCCAAGGGCGAGATCGTCATCGTGGTGGGGCCGCCTCTGGCCGAGACAACGGCGGTCTCCGAGGCCGACCTCGACCGCGCGTTGAAGCAGGCGCTGGCGCATATGAGCCTGAAGGATGCGGCAACGGCGGTCGCGGCCGCCACCGGCCGGCCCCGCCGCGAGATCTATGCCCGGGCCCTGGCCCTCGCCGGCGCCGACAGGGACGCGTGAGCGCCCGCATGGACCCGCAGCCCCGCGAGCGGATCGAGAAGCGCCGGGCGGCGCTGCGCCGCGGTGCGGGCGCCGAGACGCTCGCCTGCTGGTGGCTGCGGCTCAAGGGCTATCGCATCCTCGGCCGCAATCTGCGGCTGGGGGTGGGCGAGATCGACATCCTCGCGCGGCGCGGCGATCTCCTGGTGGCGATCGAGGTCAAGCATCGTCCCGATCTCCTGACCGCGGGCGAGGCGATCGACCGGCGCGGCCGCGAGCGCATTGCCCGCGCGCTGTCGCGCTGGCTGGCGCAGCATCCGCGTCTCGCCGATCTCGATCTTCGCTTCGATGCGATGCTGATGGTGCCGGGCCATTGGCCCCGTCACCTGACGGACGCCTGGCGTCCGGATGGACGCTCCTCCTGACTCGTATTTGCCGGATTTCTTGGCGTGACAAGGGAATCGCGGTCTAGAATCCGGCCCGATTCGCATGATGGCGCCGGCCCACGCTCTCACCCGCCGCCCTGGACGCGTGCGCCGTTTTCCGGGGCCCGCTTTGGGCATGCTCCTGCTATTGCCGGTCCTCGCCGGTTGCAGCCCGATCGGCACCGCCGAGACCGTCGGCGTCTTCGTCGCGGTGCAGGCGACGCAGGAGCGGGGCCTCGGAACCGCTCTTTCCGACGATCTCATCTGGACCAAGGTGCAGGCGCGCTGGCTCGACAACGATCCCGACATGTTCATGCGGGTGCGGCTGCAGATCCAGGAGGGACGGCTGCTCCTGACCGGCGTGGTGCAGCGGCCGACCGCCCGCGTGAACGCGGTGCGCCTCGCCTGGGAGGTCGAAGGGGTGAACGAAGTGATCGACGAGATCCAGGTCTCGGAACCCCTCGATGTCGGCCAGGCGCTCCAGGATCAGTGGATTGCCCAGGATCTGCGCAACCGGATGCTGCTGGACAGCGCCGTGCGCTCGGTCAATTACAGCGTCGAGGCCGTCGACGGCATCCTCTATCTCATGGGAATTGCACAGGACAAAACCGAGCTGCAGCGCGTTATTGACCATGCACGCGACATTTCCTATGTCCGGAGGGTGACGAGTTGGGTCCGCATCAAGGGCGAACCGCCCCCGCCTTTGCCCGCCCAGACCGAACCCGCCCAGGGCCCGACCGGGCCCGAGCCCACCATTCCCGCGGTCAAAGCCACCACCACGGCCGCCTCGTAATCCTCATTTTCGTGGATCGAATCAACCCTTTATGACGTTCTCGGCTGATTCACCCACCGTCTCGACCGGCCTGCCCTGGCCGGAGGCGATGCCGGCACGCGACTATCTGACCCTGATCGGGACGGCGGCGGAGGATCAGGTCGACTTGGCCGCGGCGGCGCTGGCGTTGGCTTCCCTCGACCGCCCCCAGGCCTCGCTGGGGGATGCGCGCTCGCATTTGTCGGGCCTCGGCCCGTCGGTCGCGGCGGCCTTCGACGCCGTCGGCCGCGACGATCTGCGGGCCCGCAGCTTTGCGCTGGCGGCGGCCCTGGCCCGGCAGGAAGGATATGACGGCGACCGCGATCACTATGACGATCTCGCCAATGCCAATTTGATCTCGGTGATCGAGCGCCGCCGCGGCCTGCCGGTGGCGCTGGGCATCGTCTATCTCCATGCCGCCCGGCTCCAGGGCTGGGCTGCGGTCGGCCTCGATTTCCCCGGGCATTTCGTGATCCGCCTCGAATATGAGGGCGAGCGTGCCATCCTCGATCCTTTCAATGGCGGTGCGGTGCTGGCCGTCGCCGATCTACGGCGCCTGCTCAAGGCCGCCCACGGTCCCACCGCCGAACTCGAGACGCGCCACTACAATCCGCTACCCGACCGCGCCGTGCTGCTGCGCCTCGAGAACAACGTCAAGCGTCGCCTGATCGCGGCCCGCGCGCTCAGCGGCGCTGCCGAACATGTGCGCCGCATGCTGCTGGTGGCGCCCGACGAGGTCGGCCTCTGGCGGGAGCTGGGCTTGATCGAGGCCGAGAGCGGCAATCTCAAGGCCGCGACCGCGGCGCTGGAACGCTTCGTGGGCATGGCCCCCGAAAGCGCCGAGCGCCAGCAGGCGCGCAAACTGATCCAGGAACTGAAGTCGCGGCTGCACTGACCGACCCCAGCGGGCCGCTCCATCGGGGCCGGGTTGGGTTGGCATTTCCAGATTTCCGGAAAGCGCGTAGCCTCCCGTCCTCGGATCTCCGGGCCCGTGCGCAAAACAGTTCAGACGAGAGGAAGCCGGTTTGCCGCTGGAGAGCGTTGAAGGGTGGGGACGCTTTCACAAAGGTTTGCACCATGTCTCGCGCCCGGCCTTCCTCGATTCCGCCCGCGCCGAGATCGAGCGGGGAAACCTGCCCACCCTCGCCTATGGACAGGGGCGCAGCTATGGCGATTCCTGCCTGAATGCGAATGGGCGCCTGATCGAGACCCGCTTCCTCGACCGGATCCTCGCCGCGGATTGGCGGACAGGCGTCGTTCGCGTGGAGGCGGGGTTGACCCTCGATGAGCTGCTGCGGATCTCGGTCCCGCGCCATTGGTTCCCGCCCGTCTGTCCCGGCACGAAATTCGTCAGCATCGGTGGTGCTGTCGCCAATGACGTGCATGGCAAGAATCATGAAACCGCGGGAACGATCGGCGCCCATGTCAGGGCCATCGGACTCGCCCGCTCGAACGGCGATCTGCTGGAGTTGTCGCCGTCGCAAAACGGCGCGATGTTCGCGGCCACGATCGGCGGCCTCGGGCTCACGGGCCTCCTCCTCTGGATCGAGCTGCAGCTGGCGCCCATCGGCTCCGCCTGTTTCGAGACCGAGACTTTGCCGCTGTCGGGTCTGGACGGATTCTTCCGGATCGCCGAGGAAGACGGCGATTGGAGCTATTCCGCGGCCTGGATCGATGGCCTGGCGAAGGGGGCCCGGCTCGGGCGCGGCCTCTATCGGCGCGGCCGGCATGCCGATGCCGGCGGATTCGAGATCCACCGGAATCCCTCTTTCGCCGTGCCGTTCGACATGCCGGCCTGGTCGCTGAATTCGCACGCCCTGCGCGCCTTCAATGCGATTTACTGGAACCGGCCTTGGGCTTTGGGCCGGAAAAGGATCCATTACGATCCCTTCCTCTTTCCGCTCGATGGAATTCACCGCTGGAATCGGCTTTACGGCAGGCGGGGATTCTTTCAGCAGCAATGCGCCATTCCGACGGCTTCCGCGCCGGCTGCGATCCGGAAGCTGCTGACACTCGCCGCCCGGCGGAGCGAAGGTTCGTTTCTCGCCGTGCTGAAGAAGTTCGGCTCCCGGGCATCGCCGGGAATTCTTTCGTTCCCGACGCCCGGCGCCACGCTCGCGCTCGATTTTCCCAATCTCGGCGCGAGCACGTCGGCCTTGTTGGAGGCGCTGGCCGATATCGTGCTCGAATCCGGCGGCCGGCTCTATCCCGCCAAGGATGCGACCATGTCGTCCCAGCATTTCCAGGCCGGCTATCCGGACTGGAGAACGCTCGAGGCGCAGCGCGACCCCGCCTTCATCTCCGATTTCTGGCGCCGCGTGACGGGGATTGCGGCATGAGCACAGCGCGCCATCTGCTCGTTCTGGGCGCGACATCGGCGATCGCCCAGGCCTATGCCCGCCGATGCGCGGGCGAGGGCCTCCGCTTCACGCTGGTCGGCCGGCGCGAGAGCAGCCTGCGCGAGATCGCGTCGGACCTCGTGGCGCGCGGCGCCGCGGCAGCGGACGTCGTCGTCGCCGATCTCGCGGACGTGAGCGCCGTCGAGAACCATGCCGAAGCGATACGGTCCCGCTTCGGCGAGCCCGACGAGATCCTCATCGCCCATGGGGTTCTCGGCCGCATGCCGGACGCCGTCTCGGATCTGTCGCAGGCGCGCCGGCTGCTCGAAGCCAATTTCTCCAGCGCCGTCTTGTGGACGCTGGCGCTGCTCAAGAACCGGAAGCCCGACGCGCCGCTTTCGCTGATTGCCCTCGGCTCTGTCGCCGGCGACCGCGGCCGGGCGAAGAACCCGGTCTATGACGCCGCCAAGGGCGGGCTGGACATCTTCTTGCAAGGGCTTCAGCGGCGCTATGACGGCAGCCCGGTGCGCATCCTGATCGTCAAGCCCGGCCCGGTCGATACGCCGATGACCGCGACGCTGGAGAAGAAGGGCCCCTTCCTGTCGTCGCCCGACCGGGTCGCCGCCGACATCCGCAGGGCGGCCCTGCGCGGCCAGCGCATACTCTACACGCCCTGGATCTGGTGCCCGATCATGCTGATCATCCGCCATCTGCCGTGGTTCGTCTTCCGCCGGCTCCGGATCTGACGGTTCATGACCGCCCTTTCCAAGACACCGATCTCCGGCGCCGCCGGTCTCGAAGCCTTTCGCCAGCCCGTCCGTTCCGGGTTCCTGCTGGAGCTCCGACCTTGAGCCGCATCGTCGTCGTCGGCGCCGGAGTCATGGGCCTTGCCGCGGCCTATCACGCCGCGAAGCGCGGCCACGAGGTGACGGTTCTCGAGGGCGCGCCGGAGGCCGGCGGCATGGCTGCCCATTTCGATCTCGCCGGGCTTTCCATCGAGCGCTTCTATCATTTCGTGTGCAAGGCGGATCGGCCCCTGTTCACTCTGCTGTCCGAGCTCGGGCTCGCCGACACGGTGCGGTGGGTGCCGACCTCGATGGGTTATTATTTCGACGGCGCGCTTCATCCCTGGGGCGATCCGGTTTCGCTGCTTCGCTTCGATGGGCTCGGGCCCGTCGAGAAGATCCGTTACGGGCTGATGATGGCCTTGTCGGCGTGGCGCAGGGAGGCGGGCCGTCTCGAGACCGTTTCCGCAAGGGAATGGATCACCGCCTGGTGCGGGCGCCGCGTCTATGAGCGGATGTGGGCGCCGCTCTTCAGGCTCAAATTCCACGAATATGCGGACGACATCTCGGCGGCCTGGGTCTGGAGCCGGATCAAACGCATCGGCAGCTCGCGTCGTTCGATGTTCGAGGAAGAGCTGGGTCACATCGAGGGCGGATCGGAGACTCTGATCACGGCCCTGGTGGACGCGATCGCCCAGTGCGGCGGGAAGATCCGCCTTTCCATGCCGGCGACGCGTATCGACATCGGCGACGGCAGGGTGAGGGGCGTCGAAGCCGGCGGCGCCTATCTTGCCGCCGATGCCGTGATCTCGACCGTTCCGACTCCCCTCGTGAACGATCTGATTCCCGGCCTGCCGGCCGAAGCACGGGCGCGTTACGAAGCGATCCGGAATATCGGCGTGGTCTGCGCGGTGTTCCGCCTGAGGACGTCCGTCACGCCGCATTTCTGGGTCAATATTGCCGACCCGCGCTTCGAGATCCCCGGGATCATCGAGGCCTCGCGCCTGCGAAAGGTCCCGGATACGGTCGTCTATGTTCCCTACTACATGCCACAGACTCATCCGAAGTTCCGGCGGCCGGACGATTTTTTCCGGGCCGAGGCGTTCGGATATCTGAAGCTGCTCAATCCGTCATTGCGCGACGACGACCTCATCGCCTGCCATATCGGGCGCCTGCGATACGCGCAGCCCATATGCCCGCCGGGATTTGCCGCGATGCTGCCGCCTGTCCAGACTTCCGTCGCGGGCCTGCAGATCGCCGACACCTGCTTCTATTACCCGGAAGATCGCGGAATCTCGGAAAGCGTGCGTCTCGGCGGCCTGATGGCGCAACGGGTGGCCTGACGTCGCGCCGCGAACCCCGCGGCGCTTATCCGCCCGGGCGCGGCTCGAGGGCCTCGATGCTGATCTCGTAACTCTGCCGCCAGAACAGCTCGGACCCTCTGCCCGCTATCCGAAAGCTCTTCACCTGCTTGCCGGCCAGGGACGCCCGATCCTCGTACAAGGCGGCGAACTCCTCGATGGTTTCGACGACCGGAGAGATCACGAAGCCCGTTTCCGTCATTCCCGGAACCAGGCGATATCGCTGTGTTTCGCCGTTCGCGAGCTCGGCGACGATCCAGAGGGATGGGTTCCTGAACAGCGCCGACGCAAGATTGCCGAGCAGGGTCTTGTGGAACCGAATTTTCATGAAAAGCGGGGTCGGGGAATCGGGAAGGCCGACCTCCTCGTTGAAGCGATGGACGCCTTCTTCGACCGGCCGCATCGCCGGCGCCGAGACGTCGCTCCTTCGCCGCAGATAGAGATAGCCGCCGGCCGACTGGTCCAGGCGGTAGTCGTCGAGCAGCACCGGCCAGCTCGAGCCGTCCTCGAGCGAGGGGAAGCGGGTGTCGATCGTCTCGATCCGGAAGATCACATTGTCGGGGCCCCGTTCGAGAAGATAGTCCCGATCCGCGTCGGCAAGCGCCGGCGTATAGGCGGCGTGCGATTGCAGATTGGGTCGCGGCGCCCATTTGTTTCCGGACGCGATCAGCGCGGTCTGACCGAAGGAATAGATATCGACCGTGCCCTCCAGCGGCAGGATCTTCGTCTCCGAACGGATCTCTTCCAGGCGGGCGACATAAGCCGCTTTCAGATCCCCTCCGGAGATTTCCCGCGCGATGCCCTTCGCCGCGCGGATGTAGGGGTCGGTGATCCGGGAGGTCGACGGGTCGATATAGTGAAAAACGATGAAGCCCGCGCCCGCGAGGGCCGCCAGGACGACCGCGGCAACGGCCCGGTTGGCCGGGACGGCGAATTTCAGCAGAGTGGCCGCAATCACGAGGCCGGCCGCGGCGTTCATCGCATGCCTGTCATGTCTCACGAATCCCGACTTGAGCGAGACAAAGAAAAAGATGCCGCAAGAGAAGAACAGCAGGAGGCGGGAAGGCAGGGACCGTCGGGGCGGCAGCAGGATCGCGAGCATCATCAGCGATGCCGCGAGCACATAGACGACGATCTCGCTGACCGGCCCGCGGTTGGACATCGCGTCGCTGTACCCGAATATGACGGAAGACCCGCTTGCGAAATAGTCGGGCAGGCCTTGAAGCGGCTGGCCGGCCAGGAGCCAGCTTGCGACGAGCGTGGCGACCGGCACGGCCACGCTGCAGGCCGCCAGCCCGCGCCGACCGTTCAGCCACAGGAATGCGAACTGGGCGGGAATCAGCGTGGCCGTGAAGAGAAGCAGGTTGAGCTTTGTCAGCGGCAGCAGACCGAGCGGCGCAAACAGGATCGCCAGGAAGAGCGATTTTTGCCAGCCTTCTTCCCGAGGAGCCTCGGCGCAGTGACCGACGAGGACGATTGACAAGATCAGGCCATAGGCACCGAGCAATTCGACCCTGGCGCCCGGGACCGCCAGGATCGCCAGCAGCAAGGCGCAGGTCCACAAAGCACCCGTCCCGCGGGATATCGCCTGGATGGCGGCGAAAAGAAAAGCGGCGAAGAAGAAGGCGACGGCGACGGCCCTGAGATATGTCGCCGGATGATACTGACCCGTGATGAGCGCCGCGTAGGGACCGCAGGTAAAGATGACATCGCGGCCGAACACGAGCCCGTCCTCGACGGCCTGGTTGAGGCTCATCTGCCATGACGGATCGAGCGCGGCCACCGGCATCGACGGCTGAAACGGGACAAGCAGGACAATGAGTACGCTTGCGGCCAATAAGGAGGCGAGAATCCGGGCCCGTCTCATGGTGCTCCTGGGTTGGCTTACCTAGGCAGCCGCTCCGCCAGGTCAGGACGAGCCCGGCCCCTGGCGAAGCGCCGCGTCTCGGCGAAGGAAAGGGTCACAAGGCCAGGCAGAACGCCCCCGCGGTGGTGAGGCCCAGCCCCAGGCTCGTGAGGTCGGTCAGCGCGAAGATCACGGGGTCGGTGCGGAACTCGCCGCGTTGCGCGAGGAGCCAAATCCGCATCAGCCAGGCGGTCAGCGCGAGCGGAACGATATAGAGCCAGGTGCGATCGCTGTAGTAGCCGGACGGCATCGCATCGTTGGCGAGATAGAGCAGCATGATGACGATCGACGCCATGCCGCTGCTGATGCCAAAGGCCAGCGTCAGGGGCCAGTCCTCGCGATGGTAGCCGCGGTTGGCGATGTTCCTTTCCCGGTCGGCCGCGCCGATGAGCTCGGCATGGCGCTTCGCGAAAGCGGATGACAGGAAGAAACAGAGAGAGAACGATTGCAGCCAGGGCGAAGGCTCCAGGCTGATGACCAAGGTGCCCATCAGGATGCGGAGCGAGAACAGGATGGCGATGGCGAGGACATCGATCAGCGGCAACCGCCGCAGCAGGGTCGAATATAAGAGCGTCAAGGCCAGATAGGCGATCAGGCCGAGCAGGAACGGCACGGAGAGATAGAAGGCGGCCGCGAGCGCAACCAGGCCCATGACACTGGCGATGGCGTAGCCGGTGGTGACGGAGATCTGCCCGCTCGCGAGCGGGCGGCGATGCTTGGTCGGGTGCCGGCGGTCCGCCTCGCGGTCGAGGATGTCGTTGACGACATAGTTGGCCGAGGCAGCCAGGCACAGGATCACGAAGGCGGCGACGGCCGTGGCGATCTTGTCGGTATCGCCATAGGCATGTCCGACGACCAGGGGAATGAAGATCAGAAGGTTCTTCGACCACTGGTGCCAGCGAAGAGCCCGAGCCCAGGTTCCTATCCACTGCATTCTAAGAGGCCCCGGAATCCGAATGCCTTCGCCGGCGGCGACTGGCGTAAAACGCCCGCCCGGTCGTCAAGAATATCCCCAACGGCGGGATCGCTTCCCTGCGCCACAATTTGCAGGATAATTGTCGCGGCGAACAGGCCATTCGGAACGGAACGCCGGCCTCCGCCATTTCCGCCAACGGTTCCCCCCGGGGTGACAGGTGAAGACGCGGCAACTGGCGCGACGCGGGCACGCCGGCTTATAGTCGCAGGCCCCAAGACAGAGGTATCGCCGGTCATGAGCCTTGCCGTCGCCATCCAGATGGATCCGGTCGAGAGCATCAATATCGATGCCGACAGCACATTCGTCCTCGGCCTCGAAGCGCAAAAACGGGGGCATGCTCTGTTTCATTACGGGCCGCGCCAATTGTTCCTGCGCGACGGCCGCGTCTATGCCCGCGCCCGGCCGATGCAGCTCCGGCGCGAGCGCGGCAATCATTTCACGATGGGCGCCGAGCAGACGCTCGATCTGGCGACGCTCGACATCGTGCTGATGCGCCAGGACCCGCCCTTCGACATGGCCTATATCACCGCCACGCATCTGCTGGAGCATATCCATCCGGCGACGCTGGTGGTGAACGATCCGGTCCATGTGCGCAACGCGCCCGAGAAGCTCTTCGTCACGCATTTCCCGGGCCTGATGCCGCCGACTCTGATCACCTCCGATCGCGCCGAGGTGCTCGACTTCCGCAAGGAGCATGGCGACATCATCATCAAGCCGCTGTTCGGCAATGGCGGGTCGGGCGTGTTCCATCTGGTTCCGGCCGACGAGAACCTGAATGCGCTGCTGGAGCTCTTCACCCAGCTCTATCGCGAGCCGGTGATCGTGCAGCGCTACCTTCCCGAGGTACGCGAGGGCGACAAGCGCATCATCCTGGTCGACGGCGAGCCGATGGGGGCCGTCATGCGCGTGCCGGCGGCAGGCGAAGCGCGCTCCAATCTCCATGTCGGCGGCAAGGCGATAAAGACCAAGATGAGCCACCGCGAGCGCGAGATCTGCGAGGCGATCGGGCCGGCGCTCAAATCGCGCGGGCTGGTGTTCGTCGGGATCGACGTCATCGGCCATCATCTGACCGAGATCAACGTCACCTCGCCGACCGGCATCCAGGAGATCAACCGTTTCGACGGCGTGCAGATCGAAGCCAAGATCTGGGACGCGATCGAGCAACGCTACGCCGAAGGCGGCAAACGCCGGCCGACCTGAGGGCGGTCGTCAGCCCGAGGCCAGCGCGGCACGACGCTGGCGCCCGACCATCGCCTCGCGATGGACGATATAGATGCCGCTGGCGACGACGATCACGGCCCCGGTGACGAGCCAAAAATCCGGCAGGTCGCCCCAGACCAGATAGCCGAGGGTCATGGCGAAGACCAAACCCAGATAATCGAAGGGCGCGATGATCGCGACCGCGGTCCGGCGGAAGGCCGCGGTCATGGTGAATTGCGCGACCCCGCCGATGAGGCCGATCCCCACCAGGAGCGGCATCTCCGGCCAGGTCGGCATGACCGCGTCGAAGGGCAGCGTGGCGGCGCCGACGATGGTGGCGAAGAGCGTGAAATAGAACACGATGGCGGTGCTGCTCTCGCTGCGGCTCAGACGGCGGACCTGGGTCATGGCGAGCGCGTAGCAGAGGGCCGCTGTGATCGCGACCAGGGCCGCGGGCTGAAACACGCCGCTGCCGGGGCGCATCATGACCAGCACGCCGACGAATCCCACGACGACCGCGCTCCAGCGGCGCGGGCCGACCTTCTCGCCCAGGAGCGGGACCGAGAGGGCCGTCATGAAGAGCGGGCCCGACGAGGCCAGCGAAACCGCCTCGCCCAGCGGCAACAAGGCGTAGCTCAGGAAGAAGCAGGCCATCGACAGGATGCCGACGCCGCCGCGAACCAGATGAGACAGGATGTTGCGGGTGCGGATGGCGGCCCATCCGCCGGACCGGGAGACCACGATCAGGACCGGCAGGAAGGCGAAGAAGTTCCGCACGAAGACGATTTCGCCGATCGGAAACCGCTCGGAGGCGAGCTTCACCAGCATGTCCATGGTGGTGAAGAGCAGCACCGAGAGCACCATCAGCCCGATCCCGCTCAAGGCCGAGGGGCGGGCGGCGGCCGTGGCGGGCAGGGACATCGGTGGCTTTCCGGAAGGGGCGGCGGGCAGGGACGGCCGCACTCTAACCCGACCGCAGGAATGAGGGACCGATGATTTGGAACCGGTCTCTTATTGGGCTTAATCCAATATGTCGATGCCCTTGTTTTAACGGCGTTCGTTTGGTTTTCCCCTTGGCGCGGCCAGGGTTTTTGCCTAGCTTCGCGATCAGCGATTTTCCGACCAGGTCAGGCCAAAGGGGGTGCCGTGGCGCGACAGGTAGCGGTCGAAGCCAAGGGCGCGACCAAGATTTTCGGTACGGGGGAAGAGGCCGTTCACGCCCTCGACAACGTTTCCGTGGCCATCCGCGAGAACGAGTTCTTCACCTTGCTGGGCCCCTCGGGCTGCGGCAAGACCACGCTGCTGCGCCTGATCGCCGGCTTCGAGCTGCCGAGCGCGGGCGACATCCTGCTCGCCGGGGAATCGGTCGTCCATCTGCCGCCCTATCAGCGCCCCGTCAACACGGTGTTCCAGTCCTACGCGCTGTTCCCGCATATGACCGTGGCGCAGAACATCGCCTTCGGTCTCGAGATGCGCGGCATCTCCAAGGCCGAGACGGCGGCGCGGGTCGAGGAGATGCTGGCGCTGGTCCGGCTGGGCAAGCTCGGCGGCCGCAAGCCCTCGCAGCTCTCCGGCGGCCAGCAGCAGCGCGTGGCGCTCGCCCGGGCGCTCGCCAACCATCCCAAGCTGCTGCTGCTCGACGAGCCGCTCTCCGCGCTCGACCTCAAACTGCGCAAGGAGATGCAGATCGAGCTCAAGCGCATCCAGCTCGACACCGGCATCACCTTCATCTTCGTTACCCACGACCAGGAAGAAGCCCTGACCATGTCGGACCGCATCGCGGTCATGAGCCATGGCAAAATCCTGCAGATCGGCACGCCGACCGAGATCTATGAGCATCCGACCAGCCGCTTCGTCGCCGACTTCATCGGCGAGACCAACCTGATCGACGTGGCGCTGGGCGCGAGGTCGAACGGTCAGATGGGGCTCAAGTTGCCGGGCGGCCGTGAGATCGCCGTGCCGCTGCCGCAGGGCGTCGCGCTGGGCGACAAGGGCACGGTCGCGATCCGGCCCGAGCGCACGTCGCTCACCAGGGATGCCGACCGGCAGCTCGCCGGCAAGATCGAGAACATCGTCTATTTCGGCACCGACACGAGCTACTTCGTCACGCTCGCCGACGGCAAGACGTTCCATGTCCGGGTGCAGAATCGCGAAGGGGCCCGCATGGGCTTCGACAAGGGCGAGGAGGTCGGCATCCGCTTCGCGACCGACGCCGCCCAGCTCCTGCGCGATTGAGGCGTCGGGCGCTCATGGCGAGTATCGACGCGACCGCAACCCCGACCAGCAGCGACAAGCTGGCCCAGACCCGAGCCGAGGTAAAGCGGCGCGAGACGCTGAAGCGCGCCGGGCTGCTGTCGCCGGCGATGCTGATCATCGTCGTCTTCGGGATCCTGCCGCTGTTCATCGTCCTGTTCTATTCCTTCCTCGAGGCCGGCGCCTATGGCGGCGTCGAATGGAAGTTCTCGGTCGATGCCTATGTGACCTTCCTCTTCAACCGCGACCTGTTCGATCCCACGATCCTGCATTTCTCGCCATCCTATCTGCAGATCTTCGCGCGTTCCTTCATCGTCGCCGGCGTCGCCACGGCCATCTGCCTGCTGGTCGGATTCCCGGCCGCCTATTTCATGGCGACGCGCCCGCCCAAGACGCGCAATCTCTGGCTCTTCCTGGTGACGCTGCCCTTCTGGACCAACCTCCTGGTGCGCAGCTTCGCGATGATGCTGATCATCCGCGACCAGGGGCTGATCAACGGCTTCCTGATGTGGACCGGGATCATCCAGCAGCCGATCGTGATGCTCTACACGCCCTTCGCCGTGGCGCTGGGCCTGCTCTACGCCTTCCTGCCCTTCATGGTGCTGCCGCTCTATGCCAGCCTCGAGAAGATCGACTTCCGGCTGGTCGAGGCCGGGTTCGATCTCTATGCGACGCGCGGTCAGGTGCTGTGGCGGATCATCATCCCGCTGGCCAGGCCCGGCATCATCGCCGGCTGCATCCTGGTCTTCATCCCCGGTCTCGGCGCTTACATCACGCCGGCGCTCCTGGGCGGCGGGCGCGACCTGATGATCGGCAATCTGATCGCCCAGCAGTTCG
The DNA here is from genome assembly GCF_008728855.1 of Hypericibacter terrae. GTDB lineage: Bacteria > Pseudomonadota > Alphaproteobacteria > Dongiales > Dongiaceae > Hypericibacter > Hypericibacter terrae. The sequence continues at coordinate 5,603,596 of NZ_CP042906.1, forward strand.
GCACCGGCCGCAACTGGCCCTTCGGATCGGCCATGGCGCTGATCCTGATGGCCGTGGTGCTGGTCTTCCTGATGATCTATGCGAGCGTCACCGGCCGCCAGAAGGTGCGCCATGGCTGACGTCACCGCACCCGCTCCCTTCGTCGCCACCCGCCGCCAGCGGCGGATGCTCGACATGACCTATCAGCCGGGCTTCCGCGCGATCGCCTATTTCTGCCTCTTCATGCTCTATGCGCCGATCCTGGTGCTGGTGGTCTATTCCTTCAACGCCAACCGCTCGGTCACGATCTGGACCGGGTTCAGCATCGACTGGTTCATCAAGGTCGTGAACAACGACCAGATCAAGAATGCGGCGCTGACCTCGTTCAAGATCGCCGTGGTCGCCACCATCGGCGCCACCATCGCCGCCACCGCGGCCGCCCTCGCCACCACGCGCACCACGCCCTATCGGGGGCTGGCCAGCGTCTATGTCGTCATCAACCTGCCCTTGATGGTGCCGGAGATCGTGACGGCGGTCGCGACCCTATCCTTCTTCGCCATGGGGCGCACGCTCCTGGGGATCGACCTGGGCCTCGCCAATCTGATGCTGGCCCATATGGTCTTCTGCATCCCCTTCGCCTATCTGCCGATCCGCGCCCGGCTCGAGGATATGGACCGGACCCTGGAACAGGCGGCGGCCGACCTCTATGCCAGCCCCTGGCACGCCTTCCGGCGGGTGACCCTGCCGCTGCTGACGCCCGGCATCATCGCCGGCGCGATGCTGGCCTTCATCACCTCGATCGACGACGTCACCATCACCACCCTCGTGGCGGGTCCCGGCCAGACCACGCTGCCGATCTACATTTTCGGCCAGATCAGACGCGGCATAACGCCTGAAACCAATGCGGTTTCGACGATTATGCTGGTGGTTTCCGTACTATTGGTTAGCTTGTTCTTCTTCCTCGCGCAGAGGCGGAAGAAGTAACTCCGGCCTTCGACCGGATCGTTTGAGAGAAAGGAACTATCTATGAGGAATCGCCTTTTCGGCGGCCTGGTTGGCGTGGCGGTCGCCTTTGCGGCGCTGACGCTGGCCGGTTGCGACGAGAAGAAGGAAGAGCAGGCATCTAGCTCGACCTCGACCACCGACAGCACCGCCAGTAGCTCCTCGACCGCGTCGACCACCACCGCGACGACGGACACGAGTGCGAGCTCCTCGAGCACGACGAGCACGCCGACCACCACCACCCAGGAAACGGCGGCGGCGCCCGAGGGCGGCGAGCTCCATATCTACAATTGGGGCAATTACACCAACCCCGACCTGATCAAGAAGTTCGAGGACACCTACAAGGTCAAGGTCACCCTCGACGACTACGATTCGAACGAGGTGATGCTGGCCAAGATCAAGGGCGGCGCCACGGGCTACGACATCGTCGTGCCGTCCGACTACATGGTCGCGGTCATGATCAAGGAAGGCCTCCTCGAGGAGACCAAGCCCAATACGATGGAGAACTTCAAGAATGTCGATCCGCGCTGGGTCGACGTCTATTGGGACAAGGGCCGCAACTACACGGTTCCCTGGCAGTGGGGAACGACCGCCTTCACGGTTAACACCGATGTCTATAAGGGCGACGTCAACACCTACAAGCTGCTCTTCGACCCGCCGCCGGAGCTGCAGGGCCGCATCAACATGCTCGATGACATGAACGAGGTCATCAATGCAGGGTTGCGCTATCTGAACCTGCCCCGCTGCAACAAGAACCCGGAAGACCTGAAGAAGCTCACCGAGCTGCTGATGGGTTCGAAGAAGTACTGGCGCACCTTCGACTATGCGACGATCGAGAAGCTGACCTCGAAGGACGTCGACCTGTCGCAGCAGTGGAACGGCGCGTCCTTGCGCGTCCGCACCCAGATGCCCTCGATGGTCTATGCCTATCCGAAGGAAGGCCTGACCGGCTGGATGGACAATGTCGCCGTGCTCAAGGGCGCGCCCGACTTGGAGAACGCGAAGAAGTTCCAGAACTTCGTGATGGATCCGGAAAACGCCGCCCTCATCTCCAACTTCGCGAACTATGCCAACGGCATCGTCGGCAGCGAGAAATTCATGAAGAAGGAAATGGCGGATGCGCCGGAGATCATCATGCCGGCGAGCGCGCCGGCGCCGGAGTTCCTGCCGCCTTGCGACGACGACACGGTCAAGCTGTACAACGCGATCTGGACCGAGCTGAAGAAGTAGGCCCCGGACCCCGGTTTCGGCCGGGTGCCAGGGAATCGAACGAGGCCGGGTGGCATCTGCCGCCCGGCCTTTTCTTTGCCCGGCTCTTCGCCCGCGACCGGCCGAAACCGGGGCTTGCGGAACGGGTCCGCGCTGCCGAATGTTCTCCCATTGCGCCCGGGTCCGGCCGGGGGCATTAAGAAGCCCGACCCTCGAGACCCATCCCAGGAATTCCACCCGAATGAAGACCATTTTCACCGAAGATCACCGGCTGCAGGACGGCAAGGCCGAGCTCATCGACGGCAAGCTGATGCCCTGTTTCGAGATGCCGCGCCGGGCCGAGATCGTGATCGCGCGCGTGCGCGACCAGAAGCTGGGCGAGGTGGCGGCGCCGGAGAAGTTCGGCACCGACCCGATCCTGCGCGTCCACAAGCCCGACTTCGTGCGTTTCATCGAGACCGCCTGGGGCGAGTGGGTGCAGCAGCATGGCAGCTACGACGCGCTGCCGCTCAACTGGATCGCCCCGGGCATGCGCCGGATCCTGCCCGAGACCATCGACGGCAAGCTCTCCTATTACTCCTTCGATGCCGGCACGCCGATCACCGCCGGCACCTGGCGCGCGGCGGTCGCCGCGACCGAGGTGGCGATGACCGGCATGAAGCTGGTGAAGGGCGGCGAGCGCGGCGCCTTCGCGCTCTGCCGTCCGCCCGGCCATCATGCGGGCTCCGACTATTACGGCGGCTATTGCTTCTTCAACAATGCCGCCATCGCGGCCCAGGGCTTCCGCGACGGCGGGGCGGCGCGGGTGGCGGTGCTCGATGTCGATTATCACCATGGCAACGGCACGCAGGAGATCTTCTACAAGCGCGAGGACGTGCTGACGATCTCGATCCATGCCGATCCGAAGCAGGAATTCCCGTTCTTCCTCGGCCATGCCGACGAGCGCGGCGAGGGCAGGGGCGAGGGCTTCCATCTCAACCTGCCGCTGCCCTGGGGCATCGGCTGGGCCGAATATGGCACGGCGCTCGACACCGCCATGCGCCGGCTGACCGAGTTCGCGCCCGACGCCATCGTGGTCTCGCTCGGCGTCGACACCTTCGAGAAGGATCCGATCTCGAAATTCAAGCTGAAGCATGAGGACTATATCCGCATCGGCGAGGCCGTCGCCGCCGCCGGCAAGCCGACGCTCTTCGTCATGGAAGGCGGTTATGCGGTCGAGGAGCTCGGCGTCAACGCCGTGAACGTCCTGCAGGGCTTCGAGTCGTAGTTGTCCGCCCGCGAACGGCCGCGTTGGTTTGTTTTCCGCTTGCGGACGACTGCCCCGCCAACCCCGTCCGCAAGCGTAAGGTAAGGATCGTCCATCTATGATCACGATCGCCAGCGAGGATCACCGGCTGCATGCGCCGAAGGGCGAGTTCTCGTTCGGCGAGTTCGTGCCGCCTTACGAAAATCCGCGCCGGGTCGACAGCATCCTCGCCCGCATCGCCGAGACGCGACTGGGGCCGGTGCGCCCGCCCGAGCGCTTCGGCGCCGACCTGATCCGCAGGGTGCATAACGCGCCCCTGCTGGGTTTCCTCGAGACCGCCTGGACGCAATGGCAGGCGCAGTTCGGGCCCGACGCACCGCCGGCCCTGCCCTTGAGCTGGCCGGTCGGCGGGATGCGGGCCATCGAGCCCGAGGGCATCACCGGCAAGTTCGCCTTTTTCGCGCTCGACGCCTCGACCGCGATCACGCCGACCTCCTGGGCCGCGGTGCGCTCGGCGGTCGACGTGGCCTTGAGCGCGCAGAAGCTCGTGGCCGGGGGCGAGCGCGCGGCCTTCGCGCTCTGCCGTCCGCCCGGCCATCACGCGACGCCCGACAATTACGGCGGCTATTGCTTCGTCAACAACGCCGCGGTCGCGGCCGAGGCCTTCCGCCAGGCGGGTGCCGCACGGGTCGCGGTGCTCGATGTCGACTACCATCATGGCAACGGCACGCAGGCGATCTTCTATCGCCGTCCCGACGTGATGTTCGCCTCGCTCCATGCCTCGCCCGAGACGACCTATCCTTATTTCAGCGGCTATGCCGATGAGATCGGCGAGGGCCCGGGCGAGGGTTTCAACGCGAACTATCCGCTGCGGCACGGCACCGCCTGGAACGCCTATGGCGCGGCGCTCGATCACGCGCTCGCGCGGATCGAAGGCTATGGTCCCGATGCGCTGGTGATCTCGCTCGGCGTCGATACCTTCGAGAAGGACCCGATCTCGCATCTGAAGCTGCGCAGCGAGGATTACATCCGCATCGGCGAGGCGATCGCGCGCCTGAAGCGTCCGACCCTGTTCGTGATGGAGGGCGGCTACGCGATCGAGGAGCTCGGCCTCAACACCGTCAATCTGCTGCAGGGCTTCGAAGCAAAGGTTGGCTGATGGCTCATCCGGCGCTGCCGGTCCAGAGCCAGACGCGCAAGGGACCCAGCGCGCGGAAGCCCGCCTCGAGCGCCAGCGCCAGATCCTCGTCGCGCTCATACCCGACGACCGGAAGTCCGGGAGCGCGCGCCTGGGCCTCGCGGCGGCATTCATTCCAGACCGAGGCACGCGCCGTTTCCGGCCCGAACAGATTCGACAGCCCGATCGCGCCGGCCGACAGGTTCAGCACAGCGCCGGCCACGATCTCCTCGCCGAGACGGCCCGCCAAGATCGCGATCGTGGAATCCTGCAGCAACGCCGGCTGGAAGATCGCGGCCGAGCCCGCCGAGAGATCGCGCCGCCAGGCCGTCTCCCAGGCCACGAGATCGTCGGGACGCTCGACCCGGTGCCAGCGGATCGAAAGATCCTCCGCCGGCGGGGAAACTTCGTCGGGCGGCAGCCCGATCCAGCTCGCCTCGAACAGGCAGTCGAACCCCTGCGCCGTCAGATCGAGGGCCGCGAAGCTGTCCTTGACCGCCCAGGGCAAGGGCGGGCCGTTCTCGAGCAGCGCCGCCACGCGCTCGCGCTGCGCCGCCTGGCCCTCGGCGGTCAGGGTGATCAGGTTGGGATAGAACAGCGGCAGCTTGCCGTCGCTGAACCAGAGCTCAGGCAGAAATCTCCCGCCGGCGCCGTGGCTGCGCGCGACCGCATCGCACCAGTCCGCATTGTTGCGCGCCGCCTGCGCAATCGAGATGTCGCTTTCCCTGGCCATTCAATCGGGCCGGCCGATGGGCTTGGCGCCGCGTCCCTGCGCCAGCCAGTCCGCCAGCGCCAGCTCGAGCCGGGCGAAGACACCGTCCCAGTCGCCGACCGAGGTCTGCCGGAACAGCCGCAGGTCCGGATACCAGCTCGACCGCTCCGGATCGAAATGCCACATCCAGCCGGCGCGATGGGGCAGCAGCACCCAGCCCTCGGCCCCCAGGGCGCCCGCCAGATGCGCGACCGCCGTGTCGATGGTGATGACGAGATCGAGCCGCGCGATCGCCGCCGCGGTGTCGGCGAAGTCGCGCACCAGCGGCGCCAGATCGACGATGCGGCCCTGCCCCTCGCGCGCGATGTCGGCCGCGGCCGGCCCGATCTGGAGGCTGAAAAAGGAGAGATCGAAACGCTGCGCGAGCCGGACGAAACGATCGAGCGTCGTGCTGCGATGGGGATCGGGATGGCGGTTGCCGACCCAGACGATGCCGATGCGGGGATAGAGCGCCGACTGCAGCTCGTTCCAGGGCGCGTCGGCATCGGGCGCCTTGAGATAGGGGATCGGGCCCGGCAGATCCTTCGCCTGGATGCCCAGCGCCAGGCCCAGATCGAGCAGCGGGTAGTGCGCGCCATAGGGCGGCAGGGTCGCCGCAAAATCGGCAACCTCACTTAAGCCCGGCAGCCCGGCCAGCAGACGCAGCAGCGGCGCCTGGCAGGCCAGGATGAGATGCGGCGTGAGCCGGGCGACGGCCGGCAAATAGCGCGCGAACTGGATCACATTGCCATAGCCCTGCTCGCCCCAGATCAAGAGCGGCTTGCCGGTGGGCTTGCCGTCCCAGAGCGGGCCCGGCGGCGGCGGCACCCGTTGCGGGCGCTCGAAGCGGCGCGCATAGCGCTGCCACCCCTCGGGCCAGCGCTGCAGCCGCATCAGCGAATGCGCCAGGTTCCAGGTGAGTGACGGATGGTTGGGAGCGGCCACGGCCGCGCGCTCCAGCAGCGTCACCGCCTCGGCCTCGCGCGCGGGATCGCGGGCCGCGAGCACGGCCGCAAGGGTCAGCGAGGATTCGGGCACCTGCGGCGCGATCGCCAGCAGCCGGCGCGCCAAGGTCTCGGCTTCGGCCAGCGCGCCCTGCCGGCGCAGCAGCATCGCCAGATTGTTGAGCAGGGCCGGATGCTGCGGCGCCAGCGCCACGGCTGCACGCAGCGTCTGCTCCGCCTGCGCCAGATGTTCCGCCTCTTCCACCGGGTCGAGTTCGGCCCAGGCGATCTCGATCTCGGCCCGCGCGCGCAAGGCCGCCAGCCGCTCCGGTGGCGGCGTCGCCGCGCTCACATCTTCGAGCAGCGCCCGTGCGCGACGAAACTCGGCCTTGGCCGCGAGCAGCCGCGCCAGTTCGAGGCGCACCGGGACCGAGCCGGGCTCGAGCGAATGCGCCAGCTCGAGCGGCGCCAGGGCCGCGGCGCCATCGCCTTCGGCGAGGAATATGCGCGCCAGCATGAAATGCGTCGCGGCGTCGGCCTCGGGGCTGGCGATGAGCTCGACCAGCAGCGCCTTGGCTTCGGCGAAGGCGCGCCGTTCCAGCAGCAGCAGGGCCAGGTTATGGCGCGCCGAGCGCAGCTCGATGCCGGCCGCGATCGCCTGCCGGTAGAGCGCCTCGGCGGAAGCGGCCTGGCCGGCCTGATGCGCCCGAAGGGCTTGCTTGAAATAAGTGGTCATGAAGGAGGAAGCCGCTTCGGGACATCGGTCGGACGGTCGGCCCATCTTCCCCAACCCGGCCGGCTTGGCAATGGCGGCTTGACAGGGAACAATCTATGAACGAGTATCGATATTATAAATACTAATATAGGTTGTAGATGTCCGGGCATTGGAAGCTGCGACATTCGAAGCAGCGGCATCGGGGGGAGCGGCGATGGATGGCGCGGTGACGGCAGCCCCGGAGACCGGCCGCGCGCGACCGGCGGGATGGGGCGGGACGCTCAAGCCCGGCGGACGGATTGCCAGCGTGGCGTTCCATGGCATCGAGGTGCTGGGGGTCGATGTGCAGGTGCAGACCGCGAGCGGCCTCCCCGTCTTCGCCGTGGTCGGATTGCCGGACAAGGCGGTGGGCGAAAGCCGCGAGCGGGTGCGCGCCGCCCTGGCGTCGCTGGGCCTGGCACTGCCGCCCAAGCGCATCATCGTCAATCTGGCGCCGGCCGATCTCAACAAGGAAGGCAGTCATTTCGATCTGCCGATCGCGCTGGCGCTGCTGGCGACCATGGGCGTGCTGCCGGGCGCCGAGCTCAACCGCTATGCGGCCCTGGGCGAGCTGGGCCTCGACGGGCGGATCGCCGCCGTGGCGGGCGTGCTGCCGGCCGCCATCAGCGCCGCGCAGATGGGGCTGGGGCTCATCTGTCCCGCCGAGCAGGGCGGCGAGGCCGCCTGGGCCGGCGAGATCGAGGTGGTGGCGGCGCCGAGCCTCCTCGCCCTGATCAATCATTTTCGCGGCAGCCAGGTCTTGCGCCCGCCCGAGCCCAAGATCGCACTGCAGGAGGGTGCTGCCCTCGATCTCGCCGACATCAAGGGACAGGAGAGCGCCAAGCGCGCGCTCGAGATCGCCGCGGTCGGATCTCACAACCTGCTGATGATCGGCCCGCCGGGTTCGGGCAAATCGATGCTGGCGCAGCGCCTGCCCGGCATTCTGCCGCCGCTCGAGCCGGCCGAGGCGCTCGAGGTCAGCATGATCCATTCGGTCGCGGGCAGTCTCGCCGGCGGCCGCCTGCTGCGCCGCCGGCCATTCCGCGACCCTCATCATTCGGCGACGCTGGCCGCCCTCACCGGCGGCGGCCCGCGCGCCAAGCCCGGCGAGGTCTCGCTCGCCCATCTGGGCGTGCTGTTCCTGGACGAGTTGCCGGAGTTCCCGCGTAGCGCGCTCGAATCGCTGCGCCAGCCGCTGGAAAGCGGCCGCGTCACGGTCGCGCGGGCCGCGGCCCACGTCACCTATCCCGCGCGCTTCCAGCTCATCGCCGCGATGAATCCCTGCCGCTGCGGCCATCTTGGCGATATGACCCGCGGCTGCGGCCGCCAGCCCCGCTGCGGCCAGGATTACCAGGCGAAGCTGTCGGGTCCGCTGCTCGATCGCCTTGACCTCGCGATCGAGGTGCCCGCGGTCAGCGCCAGCGACCTGACCCTGCCGCCCTCGGCCGAGCGGAGCGCCGATGTCGCGGCCCGCGTCGCCACCGCGCGGGCGTTCCACCATGAGCGCGTCAAGCGCCTGGTCGACGGCACCGCCTCACCGACGTCCTCGGCGCCGCGCTGCAATGCCGAGCTCGACGGCCGCTGGCTCGAGGAGCTGGCCGCCCCCGACAGCGAAGGCCGCCGGCTTCTCGGCAACGCGGTCGAGCGCTTCCGCCTCTCGGCGCGGGGTTATCATCGAATTCTGAAATTGGCCCGCAGCCTCGCCGACCTCGAGGCCGAGCCGCAGATCCGCCGCGTCCATATCGCCGAGGCGCTGTCCTACCGGCAGCTTCAGGCGGGGCCTTAGTGCAATCAAGACCTGACTGTTCCCCATCGGCTTCGGCCTTGCGGTTACGCGTCAGGGCTGCTATTTAAATCGCGGCTCCTGGACAGGAGCCGGAATAGAAACCTGGACTGGTTTCGGATTGGCATTATCGCGGGAGCTGCGCTGCCGCACGTTCATCCCATCCGGGATCGGTCCTCTCACTTTTGGAGGACCAAATGAAAAAATCGCTGACCGTCAAGATCAATCAATGCAGCGAGCAGGTCGTGGGGCCTGTTCGGAAGCTCTATGGCTTGCTGCCGGCAAAATCAGTCGTCCAACTGCTGGACACCGACGACCTCGCGGCAAATCCCCGCTCCGCAAAGAAGGGGTCTGTGACCGCTGACATCGAAGACAGCCTCAGATTATCTGTCGAGCTGTTTCCCGCGAAGACAAAAGGGATCTTGCTGGCATCCTCGTCATACAGGGCCCTTGACCGCGACCGCTACCAGCTTAGCTTCCTCGATCCCGAGACTGAGGGCATCCTCGACGGCGGTCACAACGCACTTGCGGCGGGTAGGCACATCCTCCGCGAGGCTGGGGCTACGGAGCGTGAACTCAATCGCGTGAAGGATTGGGAAGCGTTTAGGAAGGCTTGGACCGAGAACAGAAACGCAATTGGGGAAATTGTCGATTTGCTGGATTTCGAGATGCCAGTCGAAATCCAGGTCCCGGCTGAAATGCAAGATGAGAGCGTTGTAGAGACGTTCCGAAGTTCGCTCCTTGAGATCGGGGCAGCCAGGAACAATAACGTCCAATTGAGCGAAGAAACCAAGGCAAACAAGAAGGGCTTTTACGACGTCCTCAAGAAGGAACTGCCGAGCTCCCTGGCCGAAGCAGTTGAATGGAAGACCAACGACGGCGGCCGCATCAAGGTTCGAGACGTCATCGCCCTCTGCTGGATTGGTCTATCAAAGCTGGAGTTGCCTGGTGGTCTGCGTGTCAACCCGAACCAGATTTATCGCAACAAAGCCGTGTGTGTTGCTGCGTTCAATAAGCTGTTGGAGCACGCGGATGTTTCAACGCCGTCAGAGGGAGGGTATACAGTCGGCATTCATAATGAGGCCGTCAAAAGCGCCATGAAAGTCGCTGGCGTCTTTCCCGAGCTCTATGACATTCTGTATGAGGAAATCCCGTCGGCATACAATAAAGCTGGCGGCAGCTTCGGGAAGATCTCCGCGGTGAGGATCTACGACCCTGAGAAGGCTGCCGAGAAGAATCCCAAATACCTACGAGCCGAACCAACCACGCCCTTCTTCCAGCGTCCGGTGAGCTACACATGTCCAGACGGCTTCATCGTGCCCCTGTTGTACGGCCTGCGGGCACTGCTGGATGTCGATAAGGACGGGTTGCTGGTCTGGAAGACGAATCCCCAGGCGTTCTTGAGTAGGTTCCTAGTCGAAATCATGAAGAACTATCGGTTCGTGTTCGAGATGGCGGTGTGGGATCCTCAGAAGGTGGGCAAAAACATCAGCGCCTACGAGTTTGCGGAGAGCGCCATCGCCGCCATTTATAGCGTTAACCGGGCCAAATCGGCCGCGTAACAGCGCTCGCTCATCATTGACATGGGCCGCTCGCAAGGGCGGCCCATTGCTCTTGTAGATCGACCGGATTGGTCTGATTAAGCCAGCACGCTGCGACGTCACGAAGACAAGTACGGCGTGGGCCGCAGGCGCTCGTCGGAGGCGCTCTCTATTTCGGTACATGGCGCCGCTAGCGCGTCGCTGTCGGGTTAGAAGGAGCCCGGGAATCACCGCGGCCGAGATCATGCAAAATTCAGCTCGGTCGTAATCTCGATCTTCGAAGCCAGCGTGCGGTGGACCGGGCATTTGTTGGCGATCTCGAGGAGCCGCGCGCGCTGGCTGTCGTCGAGCGCGCCGATCAGCTCGATGCGGCAGTCGATCTGGTCGATGCCGACATCCTTGTCGGCGCAGTCGCGGCAATCCTCGCCATAGCGCTTCGCATGGCTGAGCCGCACCACGGTCCGCTCCAGCGGCCAATGCTTGCGCGAGGCATAGAGCCGCAAGGTCATCGAGGTGCAGGCGCCGAGCGCCATCAGCAACAGGTCGTAGGGTCCGGGCCCCGCATCGGCGCCGCCATCGGCCACCGGCTCGTCGGCGAGCGCGATATGGCGGCCGCTGAACAGCAGCTGCTCGAACCTCCCGCGGCCGCTGTCGGTGACGATGACGCGATCCGGCCGGGTCTCGGCTTCGGTCTGGAGTGCCAGGCGATCGTGGTCATTGAGCAGCGGGGCGTGGGTCGGGGCGGGGCTCATGGCGGATCCTCCGAGACGGAGAGCAGCTCGACGGAGAATTCTCGCATGAGGAGGCGCGGGCGGCTGGTAGGAATCGCGCGCATCCTCGGTTGTCCTGCCATCGTCCCCGATCGGCGGCGTCAGCTGAAGGCGCCGCGCGCTTCGACCGGCCAGAGCGCCTCGACATGGCCGGCGCGGATTCCGACCAGCCAGTCATGGAGATTGACCGTCGGGTCGCAATGGCCCGGGATGAGGCGCAGCTGTTGACCCAGCTCGGGCAGCAGCACCTCAGGCGAGGCCGGGAAGATCTCGCCATGCTCGTCGCTGGGCCGGTCATAGAACAGATCGGGGCGACCCGCGATCGCCGGCATGCCGCTGTCGATGCTGTGCGTCTTATGCCCGGCATCGACCACGGCCTGGCGTGCACGCCGGCTCATCACCGTCGTCAGCAGGAACAGGCTGTTCTCGAAGCGCCCGGCTTCGGCCGCCCATTCATTGTCGCCATAATCGCGGTCCATGAAGACATAGGAGCCGGGCTGGATCTCGTCATAGGCCCCGCTCGCGGCCTCGAGATAGAAAGTCCCGGTGCCGGCGCCGGTCACCCTGAGCGCGCCGGCGCCGCGCTTCACGAGCGCCTCGCGCAAGCCCAGCACGCGCGCCACCGCGGCCTCGATCGCGGCTTTGCGTTCGGCGGGCTTGCGCAGATGCTGCGCCGAGCCCTGATAGGCCTGGATGCCCGCGAGCGAGAGATTTCGCGCGGCAGCGATCCGATCCATCAGTCGCAAGCCATCCTCGATATGCTCGATGCCGCAGCGGCCGCCGCCGACATCGAGCTCGATATAGACATCGATCGGCCGCGCCGCCTCGGGCGCCGCCGCGATCAGCGCGTCCAGCCCCAGCGGATGATCGACGCAGATGCCGATCCGCGCCTGCGCCGTCAGGGCCGCGAGCCGGCGCAGCTTCGCCGGCGCGACGATCTCGTTCGACACGAGCACATCCTCGATCCCGCCGGCGACAAAGGCCTCGGCCTCCGACACCTTCTGGCAGCAGACGCCGACGGCGCCCGCCTGCACTTGAGACCGCGCGATCGTCGCGCATTTATGCGTCTTGCCATGCGGCCGCAACCGCACGCCCTTGGCTTTCGCGAACTGCGCCATGCGCGCGATGTTGCGCTCGAAGGCGTCGAGCTCGACCAGCAGCGCGGGCGTGTCGACGGCCTCGACAGGATCGCCGAAGATGGCGGGTGCGAGCCTGGCGATCCGTTGCTGGGTCATGAGGGAGCTATTTCGATGACGCGACCGCGAGCGGAAAGCCCGGGGCTTCAGGCCTTGCGTTCGACCGCCAGCATCTTGCCCAGGGCCTGCCCGCCGAAGATATGCACGTGGAGATGCGGCACTTCCTGATGCGAGTTCGGCCCGTGATTGGCGAGCAGCCGATAGCCGCTTTCGACCACGCCGAGGATCTCGGCGGTCTTGCCGACCGCGCGCACGAAGCCGGCGATCTCCTTGTCGCTCGCCTGGGCGGAGAAATCCGCCATCGAGACATAGGCGCCTTTTGGGATCACCAGCACATGGATCTTCGCCTGCGGATGGATGTCGTGGAAGGCGAGCGCATGCTCGTCCTCATAGACTTTCTTGCAGGGGATCTCGCCGCGCAGGATGCGCGCGAAGATATTGTTCCTGTCGTAAGCGGCGACCGCGGCGCTCATTTGCTCTGACTTCTCGCCTTCTTCTCCGCGATGCCGGACACTCCTTCGCGGGCCGCCAGCGTGTCCCAGACATCCTGCGGCTTCAAGCCCCGGTCGGCCCAGAGCACAAGCAGGTGATAGAGCAGGTCGGCGCTTTCGAGGGCGAGATCCTTCTTCCGCCCGCGCACCCCTTCGATGACGGTCTCGACCGCTTCCTCGCCCACCTTCTGGGCAATCTTGTCGGTGCCCTTGGCGAACAGCCGGGCGGTGTTGGAGGTGGTCGGATCACCCCCCTTCCGGCTTTCGATGACTTTGTAGAGCTTGTCTAGAATCGTTCCATCTAGACTTGCGGGGGCCCGCGCCATGCCCTCGATCCTCCCGGAAAACTGCGGGATTCCACCCTACACCCCCCAGATGTGGGGGGCAATGTCATGAAACTATCACAATTGGTGGGAGGGTCTGGGTGGCGGCTAAAGCCGCGCGGCGCCCTGCCGGGTGGGCAGGATCGCCACCCAGAGCTGGGACATGACCGGCTGGTCCTTCTGGTTCTTCGTGACCACCCGCATGACGACGATGCCGCGCTCGGGCCGGGTCTTGGAGGCGCGCCGCTCCAGCACCTCGCCCTCGGCATAGACCCGGTCGCCCGGCCGCACCGGGCGCTCGAACTTCATCTCCTTGATCTCGAGCCCAACCAGCGGCGTCGATCCCAGCGGCCTGGCATCGACCATCAGCCGGAAGGTGACGCAGGCGGTCTGCCAGCCGCTGGCGATGAGCTCGCCGAAGAAGCTCTTCGCGGCGGCTTCCTCGCTGAGATGCATCGGCTGCGGGTCATATTGCCGGGCGAAGGCGAAGATATTGTCGGGCGAAAACTCGAACCCGGCGCTGCGCACCCGCTCGCCCACCTCGACATCGTCCCAGAAACGCGGCTGATCGCCGCCGATGGCGGCACCCGAAGACGCGGCTGGGGTCATAAGGAAGCTCCTGGTTCGAGGGCCCGTGGCGCCCAGCCTAGCCTGCAACTCGACAGGCTTCAATTCTTGAAGTATGAAACCTCATGCGTGTTTCGGACATTGCCGCGGCCACCTGCTCGATCGCCCGGGCGCTGGGCGCGATCGGCGATCCCTGGACCCTGCTGATCCTACGCGAGCTGTTCCTGGGCCAGCGCCGGTTCGAGGAGTTTCAGGCCCAGACCGGGATGGCGCCTTATCTTTTGTCGCGCCGCCTCGCCAAGCTTGCGGCCCGGGACATCGTCGCCCGGGTGCCCTATCGCCAGCGTCCGGTGCGCTACGAATATCGCCTGACCGAGAAGGGCCGCGACCTTCATGCCGTGGTGGTGGCGCTCGCCGGCTGGGGCGACCGCTGGGCATCGGGCCCCGAGGGCCCGCCGCTGACGCTGATCCACAAGGCTTGCGGCCAGGAAACCCACCCGGTCCTCGCCTGCTCGGCCTGCGGCAAGCCCGTGGAGGCCCATGATCTGCGCGCCCGCATCGGCCCCGCCATGCAGGCGGAGCGCAGGCTCAATCGCGAGCGCTTCCGCGCCCGGACCCGGCGCGCCGCCAGGCCCGCCTCACCCGACACGACGGAGTCCGCGCCGAAATGACGATGATCTTCGACACCAAGATCGCCGTGGTCCTGCGCGACGATCTCCCGGTCTGGCAGAAGCTCAATGTGACCGCCTTCACCGTCAGCGGTATCGCCGCGAAGGTCGAGGGCGTCACCGGGGAGCCCTATGAGGACGGCTCGGGCCATCGCTATCTGCCGATGTTCAAGCAGCCGGTGCTGGTCTTCAGCGCGGACGCGGGCGCGATCCGGCGCGCCTATGACCGCGCGCGCGAACGCAACCTGGTCTTCTCGCTCTTCACCGAGGAGCTCTTCGCTACCGGCAACGACATCGACAACCGCGCGGCGATGAAGGCCGTGCCGACGGAAGAGTTGCGCATCGTCGGCATGGCGCTGCGCGCGGAGAAAAAGACCGTCGACAAGGTGCTGAAAGGCCTGTCGCTGCATCGCTGAGCCTTGTGACCGCGAACGGGCATCACGAAGCCGCGGGCCGGAGGCGCTTCGCGAAATAGAGTCTCCCGGCCAGCCGTTCTCCTCTCGAAGCGCATCCTGGCGCTTTGCATCACCCGAGAGGACATCACCCCATGACAAGCATCAAGAAGGCGGCGCTTGCCGCTGGCGCGCTCTCCATTCTGATGGCGCTGACCGCCGCTCCGGTCCGCTTCGACGGCGTCCGTCTGATCGACCAGGCCGCCTGGGCGAAGCATGGCGCCGATGACGGCGCCGGCCATGACGCCAATGACGATCGCGGCCGCGGCGGCCATGGTCGCGACGACGGCGCCAATCACCGCTGAGACGGTCGCGGATTCCCGGGTCGCAGAAAGGCCCGGGAATCTATCGTCCCTGCTCTGTCGCCTTCAGCCGATCGGCCGGACAGGAACGCCGGCGGCGGCGAGCGCGGCCTTCGCCTGCGCGATCGAGTAGGTGCCGAAATGGAAGATCGAGGCCGCCAGCAGGGCGCTGGCATGGCCCTCGCGCACGCCCGCCACCAGATGATCGAGCGTGCCGACGCCGCCGGACGCGATCACCGGCACCGGGACCGCGTCGCTGACCGCTCGCAGCAGGCCCAGATCGTAGCCCTGCTTGGTGCCGTCGCGATCCATCGAGGTCAGCAGGATCTCGCCCGCCCCTGACGACGCCATGCGCCTCGCCCATTCGACCGCGTCGAGCCCGGTCGGCTTGCGCCCGCCATGGGTATAGACCTGCCACTTGCCGGTGCCCTCGGCCTTGGCGTCGATCGCGACCGTGACGCATTGCGCGCCGAATTTCTCGGCGGCCGCCGTGACCAGCGACGGATTCTCGACCGCCGCGGTGTTGACCGAGACCTTGTCGGCGCCGGCCAGCAGCAATTTGCGGAAATCCTCGACTTGGCGCACGCCGCCGCCGACCGTCAGTGGCATGAACACCTCCGAGGCCGTGCGCGCCACCACGTCGAGGATGATCGCGCGCTCCTCATGGCTGGCCGTGATGTCGAGGAAGCAGAGCTCGTCGGCGCCGGCCTTGTCATAGGCGCGCGCCTGCTCGACCGGATCGCCGGCATCGACGAGGTCGAGGAACTTCACGCCCTTGACCACGCGGCCCGCATGCACGTCGAGACAGGGGATGATGCGGGTCTTCAGCATAATTGCGTCTTCCGGGGATTTCGTTCGGGGGTTTGCGCGCGCGCCGAGGCCAGCAGCGCCAGCGCCTCCTCGAGGATCAGCCGCCCGTCATAGAGCGCACGGCCGGCGACCACGCCGGCGATGCCGCCGGCCGCCAGCAGCCGGCGCAGATCGTCGAGGCCCGCGACGCCGCCCGACGCGATCACCGGCGTCTTGATGCGCCGCGCCAAAGCGGCCGTCGCCTCGACATTGACGCCCTGCAGCAGCCCGTCGCGATCGATGTCGGTGTGGATGATCGCGGCGACGCCGGCATCCTCGAAGCGCAGGGCCAGTTCCTCGACCGTGAGCTCGCTGGTCTCGGCCCAGCCTTCGACCGCGACCCGCCCGCCCTTGGCATCGATGCCGACCGCGACGCGACCCGGAAATTTGCGACAGGCCTGGCGCACCAGATCGGGATCGCGCACCGCGACGGTGCCGAGGATGACGCGCGAGATCCCGCGCAAGATCCAGGCCTCGATCGCGTCGAGATCGCGGATGCCGCCGCCGAGCTGACAGGGCTGGTTGGCCGCCGCCAGGATCGCCTCGACCGCGGCGCCATTGACCGCACGCCCCGCGAACGCGCCGTCGAGATCGACGACGTGAATCCATTCGGCACCCGCCGAAGCGAAGCGGCGCGCCTGGTCGGCGGGATCGCTGTTGAACACGGTCGCCTGCGCCATGTCACCCTGGCGCAGCCGCACGCATTGCCCGCCCTTGAGATCGATCGCGGGATAGAGGATCACAGGCGGCCTCGAGCCAAGGGGTTCGCGCCCGCCAAGCGATATGGGCTTTTTACTTTCCTCTCCCCCTCCTCGGAGGGGGAGAGGGCAGGGTGAGGGGGATCGTCGCAGGAAAGAGCGACACCCTTCGACATCTCACGCGCTGTCAGACCCCCCTCGCCTTGATCCTCTCCCCCGGCTTTGCGGGTGGAGAGGAAAGGAAACGGGAGTGCGCGGGTATCGTTGAAGCCGGTGCTCACACCAGGTCCTTGTAATAGAACAGGCCGGCGACGCTCTTGCCCTGGACCTTGGCGTAATGGGGATGCGTGCCCCAATGCACATAGCCCAGCGACTGATAGAGCTGGATCGCGGCCTCCTGGCTTTCGCGCACGTCGAGATTGAGCACCTGCGCGCCGATCTCGCGCGCCGCCTCCTCGACCGCGACCAGGATCGCCTTGGCGAGGCCATGGCCGCGCGCCCAGGGCGCCACGAAATGCGTCGTCATGGTGGCCCAATGCGCCTGGGCCTCGTTGTTCTTGCCCGGCCGCAAAAGCTGGGCCGAGCCGACGATGGTGTTGTCGAGGCGGCCGACGAAGAGCCGGCGCTCGGGCACCAGCAGCACGCCCTTCCAATAGGTCTCCATCACGTCGCGCGTCGGCGGCGTCAGCCAGCCGAAGCCGCCGCCGGCGCGGATGCCGTCTTCGGCCGCGTCGCACAGATCGGCGAGATCCGTGCCGGAATATTTCTTCAGAAGCTCGACCACCGTCTTGGCCATGGCGATGTCCCCGAAGGGGCTCCCGCAAATGATTGTCGTTCAGGGCTTCCAGGCGAGAAAATTCGCCAGCAGCTTCAGACCCAGCGCCTGGCTCTTCTCCGGATGAAACTGCGTGCCCACCATATTCGCGCGGGCCACCGCCGCCGTCACCGGGCCACCATAGTCGCAGGTGGCGAGCAGGTCGGCCGGGTCCTCGACCGCCAGATGATAACTATGCACGAAGTAGGCGTGCGATCCGGTGACAAGGCCGTCGAACACCGGATGCGGGCGCAGCAGCTGCAGCTCGTTCCAGCCCATATGGGGAACCTTGAGCTTCATTCCATGGCGATCGGTGCCCGGCTCCAGCAGCCGCACCTCGCCGGCGATCCAGCCGAGGCCCGGCGTCACGCCGAACTCGCGGCCGCGCGCCGCCATGAGCTGCATGCCGACGCAGATGCCGAGGAAAGGCTTGCCCTCGCGCCGGACCGCGCGCTCGAGCGCGTCGAGCATCCCGGGCCGCGCCTCCAGGCCGCGCTTGCAGTCGGCGAAGGCGCCGACACCGGGCAGCACGATATGGCTGGCGTCGGCCAAAGATGCCGCGTCGGCCGAGACTTCGACAGACGCATCCGCCGGCGCGGCGCGCTCCAGGGCCTTGGCCGCCGATCGAAGGTTGCCCGAGCCGTAGTCGACGATGACGGCCTTCACGTGAGCGAGCCGCCCAACACGCCTTTGGTCGAGGGCACCTCACCGGCCTTGCGCGGATCGATCGCGATCGCGGCGCGCAGCGCGCGGGCCAGGCCCTTGAAGCAGCTCTCGACGATATGGTGGTTGTTCTCGCCGTAGAGATTCTCGATGTGGAGCGTGAGCCCCGCATTCTGCGCGAAGGCCTGGAACCACTCCTTGAAGAGCTCGGTATCCATCTCGCCCAGCTTCGGCTTGGAGAAGGCGACCTTCCAGATGAGATAGGGGCGGTTCGAGGCGTCGAGCGCCACGCGCGTCAGAGTCTCGTCCATCGGCACCGTGGCCTCGCCCCAGCGCGTGATGCCGCGCCGGTCGCCCAGCGCCTTCGCCACGGCCTCGCCCAGCACGATCCCGGAATCCTCGGTCGTGTGATGGAAATCGATATGGAGATCGCCTTTGGCCTTCAGCGTGATGTCCATCAGGCTGTGGCGGGCCAGCTGGTCCAGCATATGGTCGAGGAAGCCGATGCCGGTCGAGATGTCCGAGCGGCCCTGGCCGTCGAGTTCGATCTCGGCCTCGATCTGGGTTTCCTTGGTCTTACGCGAGACACTGGCGCGGCGCATGGGCCCCACCTCCTGGGCGATTGGCAAAGCGGCGCGCCGGCATTCCCATGAGAAGGAACCCGGCGCGAGCCGACTTTTACCAGTAACGCCCCCGGGGGGCTAGCGTGGGACCGGGACGGGCCCGGCTAGAACCGGGCGCCGCCGAAACCGGTGCCGTTCCCCTGGGCCGAAGGGCCCGAAAGCGGCCAATTCCCGGGGCCGACGGGATTGGCCGGCCGTCCAATCCGGGCTTGCGCCGCGGAGAGGCCGATATCCCGCAGCAGCCGCTCGTCCAGCGCGCCGAGAGCCTCGGCCTGGCGCCACCGCGACTCCACCGAAGCCGCCAGGTAAAGCGCCGGCTCGCGCAGCCAGCCCATCATGCGTTCGCGCCAGAAACTCGTCATGGTCCGGATCCTCGAAAGGGGCGGCCCGCCGGGGCCTGCCGTTACCGGGCAATTTGTGGCCTCGCGTTGAATAAGAGAAATTTGGAGATATTATACTTTCCATAAGGAAAACTTTGACATGCGCGGGCTCAATCCGGACCATCTCCATAGCTTCGCCGCCGTGATCGAGCATGGCAGCTTCTCGGTCGCCGCCGCTCATCTCCATCTGACGCAGCCGGCGGTGAGCCTGCAGATGAAGGAGCTCGAGCGGCGCCTCGGCGTGGCATTGATCGAGCGCGTGGGGCGGCGCGCGGCGCCGACCGCCGCGGGCACCGAACTGCTGGTCCATGTCCGGCGGATCGACGGCGCGCTCGCCGATGCGCTCGAAGCCATGGCCGGCCATGCCACGACCGTCGGCGGCCGCGTGCGGCTCGGCACGGGCGGCACCGCCTGCACCTATCTGCTGCCGCCCCTGCTCAAGGATCTGCGGCGGCGCTTCCCCGCGCTCGAGATCGTGGTCTTCACGGGCAACACCGGCGACCATCTGAAGGCGCTCGAGGACAATGCAATCGATGTCGGGCTGCTGACCCTGCCGGTGCCCGGCCGCGGCTTTCAGGTAACGCCCGTGCTCGAGGACGAGTTCGTGGCGGTC
Source organism: Hypericibacter terrae (assembly GCF_008728855.1). Classification (GTDB taxonomy): domain Bacteria; phylum Pseudomonadota; class Alphaproteobacteria; order Dongiales; family Dongiaceae; genus Hypericibacter; species Hypericibacter terrae. The sequence goes on from NZ_CP042906.1 coordinate 5,623,391, forward strand.
TTCGCCGCCGGCGAAGAGCGCATTCCCGCGGCCGCCATGCCCGCGGCGCTGGCCCAGTTGCCGGTCGTGCTGGAGGATCCCGGCGCCACCTCGCGCGACATCGTCGAGGCCTGGTTCCTGCGCGCCGGGCGGCGCGTCAAGCCGGTGATGGAGCTCGGCCATGTCGAGGCGATGAAGCGGCTGGTGAGCGCCGGGCTCGGCTGCAGCATCCTGCCGCGCATGGCCGTGACCGCCGACGGCAAGCGCGACGGTCTGGAGGTGAGGCCGCTGGTGCCGCGGCTGTCGCGCCGCCTGGGCGTCGTGCTGCGCCGCGACAAGCTGCTGCAGCGGGGCTTGCGCGAGCTGGTGAACGCGCTGCTGGCGATCGACACGAAGCCGCGTTAGCGGGCCACCGGCCCCCGGAATCGTCCGTCGTGGGGTTCACCTCGCCATACGATCACTCGGGCAGACCCGCCTTGCGCATGCCGTCGATCATATGGTCGAGATCGGCGCGCGACTTGTAGGGCTCCACCAAGGCAAACTGGCGCAAGGAGAAGTCCGGGTCTCGCGTGAGCGCCTGGGCCACGATGGCATGCGCTTCATCGAGCTGGCCAAGCTGGGCGTGGCAGGCGGCGCGAAAACGATCGATATAGACCGGCCCCGAGGAAATGCGTTCGAAGGCCGATAAGGCATCGGCATAGCGTCTCAGGTGATAGAGCGCCAGGCCGCGGAGTTCCCAGTACCAGGTCCGCGGATTTGGGTTGAGCTGCACCGCCTGATCGAGCCAGGCAAGCGCTTCGTTCGGCCGGCCGGCGCAGAGTTCGAACCAAGCGCGATGAGCGACAAGCTCCGAATCGTTGGGGTTGAGCCGGGTTGCCATGCCGAGATGATAATCCGCGAGATCGAACGATCGCCGGCACAGATAGGCATGGGCCAGCGCCTGGTGGCATTGAGCATCGCTACTGTCGAGCGCCACCGCTTTTTTCCCGGCCTCGATGGCCTCATCCCGGAGAGTGCCGGCGCCGAGCATCCCGTAAGCCCTAGCCCAGTAGTCGTTGACCAGGACCATGGAGAGTTTGGCATAGGCCTGGGCAAAATCGGGGTCGAGGGCGATCGCATTCCGGAACATGAGGAGCGCCTGCTCGAGGCCGACGATGTCATAGCGGCTCATGCATTCGATGCCGTGCAGCAGGTAGTCGTAGGCGGCAAGATTCTCCGTGCGCTTGCGCCGCAGCAGGCCGATGCCAGCGGTCTCGACTTGCCCGACCATTCGCCCGATAATCGTCGTGACGACCTCGTCCTGGATGGCGAAGATGTCCTGCAGCTCCCGGTCATAGTGCTCCGCCCAGAGATGGCTCCCGGTCGCGGCGTCCACGAGTTGCGCCGTGATGCGAATGCGCGAGCCGATCTTTCGCACACTCCCTTCAACGATATAGCGTGCGCCCAGCTCCCGCCCCACGCGCTTCACGTCGATCGCCTTGTCGCGATACTGGAACGAGGAATTGCGCGCGATAACGAGCAGACTGTGAAAGCGCGCAAGCTCGGTAATGATGTCTTCGGTGATGCCGTCGCTGAAATATTGCTGCTCCGGGTCGCCGGACATGTTGGTGAAGGGGAGCACGGCAATCGACGGCTTTTCGCTTGCGGCCTTGGGTGCCGCCACGTCCGTAGCCAACGCAGCGACGCGATAGGTGCGAACCGGCTCCGTGATGTTCTTCAGGCTCTGTGGTCCCAGATCGTCAAAACCGGCCTTGATCTTGTTCTTGATGTGGTCGTAAGCGGTGCCGGACAGGAGGATGCTCCCCGGCTCAGCGATACCCTCGAGGCGCGCCGCGATATTCACAGCCTCCCCATAGAGGTCGGCGCCTTCGACCATGATGTCGCCCAAATTGATCCCTACGCGCAGGACAATCTGACGATCCTGCGAGACATCGCTGTTTGCCGCCGCCATGCCCTGCTGGAGGTCGACCGCGCATTGCACCGCATTGACGGCGCTGGCGAACTCGATGAGCACACCATCGCCGACGACCTTGAAGATACGGCCTTGATAGTGAGCGACCAGAGGGTCCAGGAGACTGCGGCGGCGCGCTTTGAGCGTTGCCAATGTGCCGCTTTCGTCCTGCTCCATCAGCCGGCTGTAACCGACGATATCGGCGGCAAGGATCGCGGCAATACGGCGTTTAGGGCGTTCTCCAGCCATGCGCTGCCATCGCCTGTCGCCAGAACGCAACGGCAGGGATTGTATGGCTTGTGGCTCGAACCGTCCACCCGGTCGCGTATCCGCGGCAGAGTCGGACCGGGAGGTTCTTGTGACGAAATCCTCTTCGCTCGCGACCTCGCGCCTCAGAACGACAGCGCCGTCGCCTGCACCACGTCGGGGATCTGGCGGATGCGCGCGAGGAGCGCGTCATCCAGCCGCTCATCCACCTCGATCAGCGCGATCGCGTCCTCGCCGGGGCCCGAGCGGCCGAGATGGAAGGTCGCGATATTGACGCCCTCGGCGCCCAGCAGCGTGCCGAGCCGGCCGATGAAGCCGGGCTTGTCGCGGTTGGTGACATAGAGCATGTGGTGGCCGAGCTCGGCTTCGACCGCGATGCCCTTGATCTGCACCAGCCGCGGCTTGTCGCCGCCGAAGAGCGTGCCGGCCACGTCGCGGCTCTGCCGGTCCGTCGTCACGGTCAGCCGGATCAAAGTCTGATAGTCGCTGGGGCGGCTATGCTTGATCTCGCTCACCTCGATATTGCGCTCGCGCGCGATCACGGGTGCGTTGACCATGTTGACGCTGTCGAGCAGCGGTCCCAGCAGCCCCGCCAGCGCGACGGCCGTCAGCGGCCGCGTGTTGAGCTCGGCCGCATGGCCCTCATATTCGATCTTCACGGCCTTCAGGCCGGAATGCGTCATCTGACCGGCGAAGGATCCGAGCTGCTGCGCCAGCGCCATATAGGGCCGCAGGCGCGGCGCCTCCTCGGCCGTGACCGAGGGCATGTTGAGCGCGTTGGTGACGGCGCCCGTGAGCAGGAAATCCGCCATCTGCTCGGCCACCTGAAGGGCCACCTTTTCCTGCGCCTCGGCGGTCGAGGCGCCCAGATGCGGCGTCGCCACCAGCTTGTCCGAGCCGAAGAGCAGGTTGCTCTTGGCGGGCTCGACCGCGAACACGTCGAGAGCGAGGCCGGCGACCTGGCCGGAGGCCAGCGCCGCCTTCAGATCCTCCTCGACCACCAGCTCGCCGCGCGCGCAATTGATGATGCGCACGCCGGGCTTCATCTTGGCGATGGCACCGGCGTTGATCATATGGCGGGTGCCGTCGGTCAGGGGCGTGTGCAGCGTGATGAAATCGGCGCGGGCGAAGAGCTGGTCGAGCGAGACCTTCTCGACATTGAGGTCCTTGGCACGGTCGTCGGAGAGATAGGGATCGAAGGCGATCACCTTCATCTTCAGCCCCTGCGCGCGGTCGGCCACGATCGAGCCGATATTGCCGCAGCCGACGATGCCCAGCACCTTGCCCATCAGCTCGACGCCGACGAAGCGCGACTTCTCCCATTTGCCGGCCTGGGTCGAGAGGTCGGCGGCCGGAATCTGGCGGGCGAGCGCGAACATCATGGCGATCGCATGTTCGGCCGTGGTGACCGAATTGCCGTGGGGCGTGTTCATCACCACGATGCCGCGCTGGGTCGCGGCCGGGATGTCGACATTGTCGACGCCGATGCCGGCGCGCCCGATCACCTTGAGGCGGGTCGCGGCGGCGATGATCTTCGCGGTCGCCTTGGTGGCGGAGCGCACGGCGAGGCCGTCATAGCCGGCGATGATGGATTCGAGCTCGGCGGGCGAGAGCCCCACCTTGACATCGGCTTCGATGCCGCGCTCGCGGAAGATCTCGGCGGCGCGCGGGCTCAGATCGTCGGCAATCAATACGCGGGTCATAGGGACTCCTCGCGAATCAGGAGGGAAAGGGCTCAGCGCGCCTCGTTGCGCAAGGACTCGTAAGCCCAGTCGAGCCAGGGGAAGAGCGCCTCCAGGTCGGCGGTCTCGACCGTGGCGCCGGCCCAGATGCGAAGGCCGGAGGGCGCGTCGCGATAGGCGCCGACATCGAAGGCGGCACCCTCGGCCTCGAGCCGGTCGGCCAGGGCCTTCGCGGTCTTCGCCTGCTGCTCGGCCTCGAGTTCCCAGAACCAGGGATCGACCAGCCGCAGGCAGACCGAGGTCGGCGAGCGGGTGGCCGGATCTTCGGCCAGGAAATCGACCCAGTCGCTGCGCTCGACCCAGCGCTCGATCGCGTTGAAGTTCGCTTGCGTGCGGATCATCAGCGCCTTGAGGCCGCCGATCTGCTCGGCCCATTTCAGGGAATCGATCGCATCCTCGGTCGCCAGCAGCGAGGGCGTGTTGATGGTGTCGCCCTTGAACAGGCCTTCGTTGAGCTTGCCCTTCGATGTCATCTGGAAAAGCTTCGGCAGCGGCCAGGCGGGCTTGTAACTTTCGAGCCGCGCCACCGCGCGCGGGCTCACCACCAGCATGCCATGCGCGGCTTCGCCCCCCAGCACCTTCTGCCAGGACCAGGTCACGACATCGAGCTTCTCCCAGGGCAGCTCCATGGCGAACACGGCCGAGGTGGCGTCGCAGATCGCGAGCCCGTCATGGCTGGCCGGAATCCAGTTGCCGTCCGGCACGCGCACGCCCGAGGTGGTGCCGTTCCAGGTGAAGATGACGTCGCGCGCGAAATCCACGCTGCGCAGATCGGGGAGGCGTCCGTAAGGCGCCTCGAGCTTGCGCACATCGGTCAGCTTCAGCTGCTGCACCACGTCGGTGAGCCAGCCCTTGCCGAAGCTCTCCCAGGCCAGCATGTCGACGCCGCGCGCGCCCAGGAGCGACCAGAGCGCCATCTCGACGGCGCCGGTATCGGAGCCCGGCACGATCGCGATCCGGTAATCCTTGGGGATGCCGAGGATCGCGCGGCTGCGGTCGAGTACCTCGGCGAGCTTGGCCTTGCCGACCTTGGCGCGATGGGAGCGGCCGAGACAGGCCCCGGCCAGCGCCGCCGCCGACCAGCCCGGCCGCTTCACGCAAGGACCCGAGGAGAATTGCGGGCGCTGCGGCAGGCGGGAGGGTTTGGGCAAGGCAGGCAAGGGGGCGGGGGCGTTCGACATCGGCTGCGCGGGTCCTCTTCGCTCGTTCGAGCGGCGCTCGCCGGTTCAGATCCTGCGAGGGCGCCGCCCGATCAGGGGCAGCGAGAGTAACGCATCCTTCGCAGGTGCAAAGCGCTACTCGCGGAATTCATTCGCATGGTAGCCCTGCAGATAGAGCAAGCCCGTCAGGTCGGCATGATCGAGACGGAATCGGGCGGCGGCCGCGACCGCGGGCTTGCCGCGAAAAGCGGCACCGAGCCCCGCGGTCAGCAGCATCGGGATGTCGTTGGCGCCGTCGCCGATCGCGGCTGCGTCGGCCGCCGCGATCCCGCGCGCCGCCGCGATCTCCAGCAGTGAATTTTTTTTCGCCGCAGGATCGAGAATGGGCTCGCTGACGCGGCCCGCGAGCCCCTCGCCATCGATCACCAGATGATTGGCGCGATCCTCGTCCATGCCGACAAGTTTGGCCGCAAGCCCGGTGAAGCAGTCGAAGCCGCCGGAGACGAGCGCGGTATAGGCGCCGTGGGCGCGCATGGTCTGCACCAGCGCGCGCGCACCCGGGGTCGGCTCGATCAGGGCGGCGACGCGGTCGAGCAGGGAGACGGGCAAGCCCTTGAGCAGCGCCACGCGCTCGCGCAGGGATTGCGCGAAATCGATTTCACCGCGCATCGAGCGCTCCGTGATCGGGATGATTTGGGGGCCGATCCCGGCGATGACCGCCAGCTCGTTCAGGAGCTCGCGCGTGATGATGGTCGATTCCATGTCGGCGACCAGCAGCCTCTTGCGCCGGTTCTGAGCCGGTTGCGCCGCGAGATCGAAGGCGGCGCCCGCGAAGCGCTCGCGCAGCGCGCGCTCGGCTTGAGCTGCTTCGACATTCTCGAACGGCAGGTCGAACGCCTGGCCCGGCGCCAGCCAGTCGGCGGCACCCACGCCGGCGCCAAGCCCGAGCAGAGCGTCGCGCGCGGCGGTGAGCGCGTCGTCACGAAGCGCGCCCGGGGTGGCGGCGATGAGGGTCAGAACGGATCGCAAGGGAGCCTCATTTCTATCTTCGTTGCCGCAGGCGGCACTCATCGTCACCGCATACAACAACCGTCATCCCTTGTTCCTCCTGTCATCCCCGCGAAAGCGGGGACCCAACTCTAAGCTGGACGCCCTGGATCAAGATGGGTCCCCGCTTTCGCGGGGATGACGGTTGTTGGATGCGGGGATGACAGGAGTAGCAAGCGACGACGAAAGAAGCTGAGGCAATGTCAGGAGAAAGAACGTCGCCCCGAGATCCTGTCCTTCACCGCCACGGCATGAAATGCTTGGCGAGCGTCAGCCCCTGGTTCTGGTAATGCGAGCCCAGGTCGCGGCCATAGAGCTTCTCGGGCTCGGCCATCAGCCGCTCATAGCGCAGCCAGCCGACGATCTGCTCATGCTCGAGGATGAAGGGCACCTCGTGCGAGCGCACCTCGAGCACGGCCTTGGTGCCGCCGCCGCGCGCATTGTGGTAGCCGAAGCCCGGATCGAAGAAGCCGGCATAATGCACGCGGAACTCGCCCACCAGCGTGTCATAGGGCACCATCTCGGCCGCATGGTCGGGCGGGACGGTGACGCCTTCCTTGGTGGCGAGGATGTAGAAATCGTCGGGATTGAGGATGATGCCGCGGCTGGCCTTGTCCTTGCTGCGGGCATAGATCGGATCCCAAAAATCCTTTGGATCGAGCGCACCCTTGCGATCGATGTCGATGACATCGGCATGGCGCTTGGCACGGAAGCCGACGAGGCCGGTCTCGGGATCGCCCGAGAGGTCGAGCGTCAGCCCGAGATTGTCCTCGCGCAGGGTGACACGCTCGGGCGTGTCGACCAGCGGGACCTGCTCATGGAGCCGTCGCAGCGCGGCGCCGCTCGTCGGCGGCGAGCCGCGGCGCAGCCGGAGCTGGTTCAGCCGGGAGCCCTGGCGCACCAGCACCGAGAAGGTCTTGGGCGCGATCTCGGCATAGAGCGGCCCGCGATAACCGGGCTCGATCCGGTCGAAGGCGACCGCACCGTCGACGATGAGACGGGTGAAGATGTCGAGGCGGCCCGTAGAACTCTTCGGATTGGCGAAGGCCGAGAGGCGCGAGCCCAGCGCCACATGCTCCTGGAGCGGCACGACATAGACGCAACCGCGTTCCAGCACCGCGCCGTCGCGCAGATCGATCGGATAGAGACCGAAGGCTTCGATCTTCGACATGACGGTCGCATCGGGACCCGGCAGGAAGGAGGCCGGCACGCGATAGGCAACCGCTCCCAGCCGCAGATCGAGGCTGGCCGGCTGCAGCTGGTCCTCGTCGATTCCGGCGAGCGCGTCGATCTCGCGATCGCGCACCAGCTCGCGGATCGACTGGTAGGGCAGGATGCCGGTGGAGAAGGCGGGTTTGCCGCCGGTCTCGGCCGGTTCGGCCTGAAACAGGGCCATGGCGCTCGTCGAACCTTTATCTATCCCGCCGCCTGGGGAGGTTCCGACCGGCGGCGACCGGGAAAACCCCGGCCTGGATGGTCGTTCGGGGCGGACACTAACAAGCGAATATGGGGTGGCCCAAGCGCGAAAACCGCCCCCGCAGCCCGCCGCTCTGCCCTCAGCTTTATCCCCATGGCGATATCTTCCTATAGATTTGATATTGCTAATAAATATCTATTATCCCCGAGTCCGGGAACGGACGGTCGAAAGATTTTCCACAAGCGGTGCCGGACGGGTTCGCCCCGGAAAGCCCCTGTCGCCCGAATGGCGAGGGGTGCATAACCGCACCCGGCTTGCGGCCCCGAACCCAACCCCCCATTTGAGCGCCATGTCCTTCGACCCTTCCATGAATTCTCCCACCGCCTCTTCCTCGACGCTCTGGCACGGCACGACCATCCTCGCGGTCCGTAAAGGGAGCGAGATCGTGATCGGCGGCGACGGCCAGGTGAGCTTCGGCAACACCGTGATGAAGTCGAACGCCAAGAAAGTGCGCCGGCTCGGCCAGGGCAACGTGATCGCCGGCTTTGCCGGCGCGACTGCGGACGCCTTCACCCTGTTCGAGCGGCTCGAAGCCAAGCTCGAGCAGCATCCGGGCCAGCTGACGCGCGCCTGCGTCGAGCTCGCCAAGGATTGGCGCACGGATCGTTACCTGCGCCGGCTCGAGGCGATGATGGCGGTCGCCGACAAGAATGTGAGCCTGGTGCTGACCGGCAATGGCGACGTGCTCGAGCCCGAGGACGGCATCATCGGCATCGGCTCGGGCGGCAGCTTCGCGCTCGCCGCGGCGCGCGCGCTGTTCGATCGTCCGGAGCTGACGGCCGAGGCGATCGTGCGCCGTTCCATGGAAATCGCGGCCGACATCTGCATCTACACCAACCGCAATCTGACGCTGGAACGGCTATGAACGTGCAACCCACCGCCCGCAAATCCGAGCCCGCCACGCCGGCCGCCGCGAATTTCAGCCCGCGCGAGATCGTCTCCGAGCTCGACCGCTATATCGTCGGCCAGCAGGAGGCCAAGCGCGCGGTCGCGATCGCGCTGCGCAATCGCTGGCGTCGCCAGCAGCTCGCCCCCGAGCTGCGCGAGGAAGTGCAGCCCAAGAACATCCTGATGATCGGGCCGACCGGCGTCGGCAAGACCGAGATCGCGCGCCGCCTGGCAAAGCTGGCGCAGGCGCCCTTCCTGAAAGTGGAGGCGACCAAGTTCACCGAGGTCGGCTATGTCGGCCGCGATGTCGAGCAGATCATCCGAGATCTGATCGAGATCGCCATCGCCATGACCAAGGAGCGCTTGCGCCGCGACGTCGCCGCCAAGGCCGAGATCCTGGCCGAGGAGCGCGTGCTGGACGCGCTCGTGGGCGAGGGCGCCTCGGCCGAGACGCGCACCAAGTTCCGCAAGATGCTGCGCGCGGGCGAGCTCAACGACCGCGAGATCGAGATCAAGGTGAAGGATTCCGGCGGCATGCCGACCTTCGAGATTCCGGGCATGCCGGGCGCCCAGGTCGGCATGGTCAATCTCGGCGACATGCTGGGCCAGGCCTTCGGCGGCCGCGCCAAGAAGCGGAAATTGACCGTGGAAGAATCGCACGGGGTCCTGATGGCCGAGGAAAGCGACAATCTCCTGGATCAGGAGAAGGTGGTGGCCGAGGCGATCCAGTCGGTCGAGCAGAACGGCATCGTGTTCCTCGACGAGATCGACAAGATCTCGGCGCGCTCCGAGCGCATGGGCGCCGATGTCAGCCGCGAGGGCGTGCAGCGCGACCTGCTGCCGCTGATCGAGGGCACCACCGTCACCACCAAGCATGGCGCGGTCCGCACCGACCATATCCTCTTCATCGCGTCGGGCGCCTTCCATCTGGCGAAGCCCTCGGATCTGCTGCCCGAGCTGCAGGGCCGCCTGCCGATCCGCGTCGAGCTCAAGGCGCTCACGCGCGACGACCTGAAGCGCATCCTGGTCGAGCCCGAAGCCAGCCTCATCAAGCAATATGTGGCGCTGCTCAAGACCGAGGAGGTCGAGCTCGATTTCACCGAGGACGGCATCGACGCGCTGGCCGACCTCGCCGCCGAGATCAATGGCGCCGTCGAGAACATCGGCGCGCGGCGCCTCCACACCGTGATGGAGCGCGTGCTGGAAGAGATCAGCTTCACCGCCACCGACCATGCCGGCGCGGTGTTGCGGATCGATTCCGGCTACGTGCGCGACCGCCTGGCGCCGCTCGCGAAGAACGCGGATCTGAGCAAGTTCATTCTGTAGTCCTCTTCCCTCCCCCTCATGAATGAGGGGGAGGGTTGCGCAGGCTTAGGCGAGACGAGGTCGAGCCTTAGCCGAAGCTGGGAGAGGGTGTTGCCGGCAAGAAGAGACCCACCTCTCCCAGCTTCGGCCAAGTCTCCGCTACGCTCCGACTAAGCCTTCGCAACCCTCTCCCCCCGCTCCGCGGGCGGAGAGGAAAGTGAAGCAGCGTCGTTGCCCTCACCCCTCCAATTTCTTCCGCAGCGCCGCGATCGTCACTTCGTCGAGATCGCCGATGCGCTCCGCCAGCGTGTTGGCGAGTTCCGTCGCCGCCGGCGACAATCCCGAGGTGTCGATGGTCACGCGCGGATCGGAGATCAGCGCCAGACGCTTGAGCTCGTCGACATCGTCCCAGGCGAGGTTGAAATAAGCGGCGATCTGCTGCACCAGGCCTGACGAAGGTTTCCCGCGATGGCCATGCTCGAGGGCCGAGAGATAGGCCGAGCTCACCTTCAGTACCGCCGCCATGTCTTTCAGCGTGCGCTTGCGCTCGGCGCGCAGCTCGCGCAGGCGCTGGCCGAAGGGCGTCACGGCTCGCGTTTCCGTTTCAGGAGCGCATAGAGCGCGCCCGCACCCCCATGGCGGGGCTGCGCCAGCGAGAAGGCCAGGAGATGGCGGCGCATCTCGGGCTCGTTCAGCCAGCGCGGCACGGCATCGCGCAGCACGCCCCAGCCGCCCGCACCTTTCCCGGTCACGATCAGCACGCAGCGCTTGCCGCCAGCAGCGGCCTTGGCGAGAAAGCCCTGCAGCTTGTCGTGAGCCTCGGCTTGGGTGAGCCCATGAAGATCGATCTTGGCGTCGATCGCCATCTCTCCGCGCTTGAAGCGTTCGCCGGTGCGCTTGTCGAGATCGGCGATGCGGCCCGCATCCAGCGGCGGCTTTGCCTTCGGCGCCGGCGCCACCGGGCTGCCCCTCCGTTTGTCGTCCCCGCGAAAGCGGGGATCCATGGGGCCGCCAGCGCTGTCGGCTGAGGCTTGGGCCCCCGCTTTCGCGGGGGTGACGGCAGGCGCGGTGTTGACGGCGGAGCTCGACACGCGCTTCTTGCGCGCAATCGGCTTGGCGCCCTGCATCGCCTCGCGGAACAGGGCCTGTTCGTCGGCGCTAGGCTTGCGCGTCGTCATCGACCAGCAGCACATGGATCCGGCGCGGGCCATGGGCGCCCAGCTGCGGCACCAGCCCGATATCGGCGCTGCGCGAGGGACCCGTCACCAGATTGACCGTGCGCGGCATCTGGCCGCCGCCGGTCGAAGCGCGCAGCTTCGCCCAGGCCTCCTCGAAGGGACCCACCAGCCGCGACAAGGGCAGCACCACGATATGATGGTCGGGCAGGAAATGGAGCGTGGTCGGCGTCTCGGCGCTCGAGGTCAGCATCAGCGTGCCGGTCTCCGCGACCGCGGCAAAGGCCGGCGTCAACGACACCAGATCGTTGCCGTCGCTGCGGCCCGACGAGAGCTCGATCATGGGCTGGCCCGACCAGTCGATCTGCGACAGCATCGGTGCCGGCGCCAGCTTGACCGCGGCCGGCAGGTTATGGCGGGCGAGATATTTCGCGACCGCCGCCGGTACGTCGTTCAGCGAACCCAGCCGCTCGACCGTGCCCGCCACGCCCTGCAGCTTGGTGCTGAAGAGCGCAATCAGCCCTTCACGATCCAGTTGGGTGCGGGCCGGAATGGGGCCGGGCGCATGGGCCGCCACCCGGGCTTCGATGCCGGAAGCGGCCTTGGCATCCAGGGCGTCGCGCTTGAGGGCGCGGCGCAACCGGCCCAGGATCTCGGCGCGTGCGTCGGTCATCGCGATGACCGTGTGATCGGAATCAAACTCTGTACTCTCGCGGCGCGAGGCGCCGCCCTCGACGTCAATCCGAAGCCGAAAGGACGATGCGGATCGCCTGCCATCCAGACGATCCGCATCTCATCGATCTCAATCGACCAGGTCTTGCGTGAAATCGCGCTTGTCGCCCACTTCGACCTCGAAGAAGTCGACCGAGTAGTAACCGCGCGACTTGCACTCGGAATCGCCGACGATCGTGAACTCGTCATCCGAGGCGCAGAACGGATATTTGCCCGACCAAGTGTAATCATGGTCGGTCGATTCCGCGTAGACGTAATATTTCTCCTGATCGAGATTCGGCTTGTAGACGATCTGGCAGTCGCCCTTCTCGAGCGTCCACCAGCCCTCGGAGGTCCAGGCCTTGTCCTTGGCGCTCCAATAGCCGAACGCAACGAAGATCTTGTAGGAACTCTTGTTGCAGACCGAGAAATCCGCATGGGCTGGCGTCGCCGCAAAGGTCATCCACGCCGCCGCCACCGCAAGCCCCACCCACTTTATCCAACGCGTCATTGTAATGCCTCCCCCACTCGCTTCGCCGCCGAAGCGTCCATGGACAATTTTCAACGAGTGCCGGGAGAAAAACAATCGCCTCCCCGATCATTTCGCGGAGAGGGAAGGGAACCGCCGCCGTTCCCGGTCAAGGACGGGCGCGCCGGCGCCATTGCTCTTGGAAGGTCCGCCCGGAGGCCGCCGGGAAGTCGCGGCCGGCGGTCCAGGCCCCGCCTAATGGGAGATGCCGGATCCGGCCTGTGGCCGGCCGGCGCAGCAACCGGGCGGCCAGGGCCATGGCCCCTCGGTAGATTTGCGGATGCCGGGCGAGCCAGGCCCAGGCTTTGATTCCCCAGCGCTCCCGTGCCGGGGCCAGATGGCGCTCGAAACTGCGCTCGCGCCATTGCCGCAGCATCTTGGGCAGGGGAATCTGCATCGGGCAGACGCTTTCGCAGCGCCCGCAGAGGGTCGAGGCGTTGGGCAGGTCCTTGGAATGCGCCAGCCCGAACAGGGCCGGGGTCAGCACCGCCCCGATCGGGCCCGGATAGACCGAGCCGTAAGCATGGCCGCCGATGGCGTGATAGACCGGGCAATGGTCCATGCAGGCGCCGCAGCGGATGCAGCGCAGCATATCCTCGAACTCGGTGCCCAGGACGCCGCTGCGGCCGTTATCCAGCAGGATGACGTGATACTCGCCCGGCCCGTCCAGGTCGTGGGCCCGGCGGGGGCCGGTCGAGACCGTCGTATAGACCGACATCTCCTGGCCCGTGGCGGAGCGCGCCAGCACCCGGAAGATCGCGGTCGCGTCCTCGAGCGTCGGGACCACCTTCTCGATCCCGGCCAGCACGATATGGATCTTGGGCAGGGTCTGGGTCAGGTCGCCATTGCCCTCGTTGGTGACGATGACGCTGGAACCGGTCTCGGCGATGAGAAAATTGGCGCCGGTGATGCCGACATCCGCCGCCAGGAACCGGGCCCGGAGCTTTCCGCGGGCCTCGGCCAGCATGGCCGTGATCTCCGACAGGGGCCGCGCCGGGTCGAGGTCGGTATGGTGGGCGCGGAAGGTGTCGGCGACGCCCTCTTTGCTGACATGGATCGCCGGCGCGATGATGTGGCTCGGCGTCTCGCCCCGCAGCTGGATGATGTATTCGCCGAGGTCGGTCTCCACCGGGAGAATGCCGTTGGCTTCCAGATGGTGGTTGATGGCGATCTCCTCGCCCACCATCGTCTTGCCCTTGGTGACCGTGCGCGCACCCGCCGACCGGCAGATCGCCAGCACCTTGTCGCGCGCTTCGGCCGCATCGTTGCACCAATGCACCTGGCCGCCGGCCGCCTTCACCTTGGCCTCGAACCGCTCCAGATAGTAGTCGAGGTTGGCCAGCACATGCTGCTTGATCGCCTTGGCATGGTCGCTGAGCGCCTGGAATTCCGGCAGGCCTTTGCGCGCCGCCTCGTTGCGGCCCTTGAAGCTCGAGCGCATCTCCGCCAGCGCCACCTGCAGCTTGGCGTCGCCCAGCGCCAGATCGGCATTGTGCTTGAACTGGTCGCTGACGCCGTGACCGACGGCCGAAGGGCTGCGCGGGCCTTGGGCAGGATCGGAGATACCGACGAAGGGAGCCGTGGGGGCGTTCATGGCGCGATCCTACAACGGCTCGACCTGACCGCGCCCGATGGGCGGGCCGTCGGTCATGTCGGCCAGCACCTCGGCCACGTGGCGGCAATCGATCTTGTGGCCCTGGCGCGTGAGTTTCCCGGCCATGTTCATGAGACAGCCGAGATCGCCCGCCAGCAGCAGGTCGGCGCCGGTCGCGGCGATATCGGCGGTCTTGTCGGCGACGATGCGATCGGAGATCGGGCCATATTTGACGCAGAAGGTGCCGCCGAAGCCGCAGCAGGCCTCGCTGCCCTCGAGTTCCTTGAGCGTCAGACCGGTCACGGTCTTCAGCAGCTGGCGCGGCTGCTCCCGGATCTTGAGCTCGCGCAAGCCCGAGCAGGAATCGTGATAGGTCGCGACGGCGTCGAGATGCGCCGGCACGCTGGTGACGCCGCGCTGATCAGTCAGGAACGAGACCAGCTCATGGGTCTTGGCGGCGACGGCCTCGGCGCGCGGGCGCCAGGCCGGATCGTCGGCGAAGAGCGCAGGGTAATGCGCATGAACCATGCCGGCACAGGAGCCCGACGGCACCACCACGTAATCGAAGGGCTCGAACGCGGCGATGACCTGGCGCGCGATCGCCTGCGCATCGGCGCGATCGCCGGAGTTATAGGCCGGCTGGCCGCAGCAGGTCTGCGCCTCGGGCACCGAGACGCGGCAACCCGCCTGCTCCAGCAGCTTGACCGCGGCGAACCCGATCTCCGGTCGCATCAGATCCACCAGACAGGTGACCAGGAGCGCGACGTGGGGGCTATCTTGCATGCTTGCGTCCGTCATAAGCGGTTCCGCTGTTTCTTTCCTCGCCCCCACGACGTGGGGGAGAGGGACGCGTAGGCTTGGTTGAGGCGCAGCCGAAATCTAGCCGGAGCTGGGTGAGGGGGATGGTCGCAGGAAAGAACGCACCCTTCGGGAACTCGCATGTCATCGAGAGCCCCCTCACCTTGATCCTCTCCCCCTGCTTCGCGGATGGAGAGGAAAGAAAAGGAAGGAGCATGGCTTCCACGTCAACATTGTTCAGCTCGCCGCCGCGCGGCGTGAGGCGACTGCGCGCGGCAGCAAGAGATAATAGCGTCCCGGCTGCTTCATGCGACCGGCATAGTCGAGCGCCTGCTCGCCCGAGCCGAAAAAGATGTCGCCGCGCACGGCACCCTTGATGGCGCCGCCGGTGTCCTGCGCCACCACGAGGCGCTGCAACGGCCGATCGGCCTCGGGCGTGTCGGCGGGCCAGGTGGTGTCGAGCCAGATCGGCGCGCCCAGCGGCATCAGCTTGGTATCGACCGCGAGGCTGCGCCCCGCCGTCAGCGCCACGCCTTGCGCGCCGATCGGGCCGTCGCCCTTGATCTCGCGATAGAAGATATAGGAGCGGTTCATATACATGATCGAGGCGGCGCGGTCGGGGTGCGTGCGCAGCCATTCCTTGATCGACTGCGTCGTGACCTGGCCCTTCTGCAGCTCGCCCTGGTCGAGCAGCGTCTTGCCGATGGCGACGAAGGGCTGGCCATTCTTCGCCGCATAGCCGACCTGCATCGAGCTGCCGTCGGCGAAGCGGATCAGCCCCGAGCCCTGGATATGGAGGAAGAAGGCGTCGATCGGATCGGCGACCCAGACCAGCTCGAGATCCTTGCCCTTGAGCGCACCTTCGTCGATCTCCTGATAGGTGTAGTAGGGCTTGAGCGTGCCGTCGATGACACGGCCCGCGATGGAATCGCCTTTCAGATCGGCGCGGAAGTCGCCGAGATTGACCAGGATCAGATCGTCGGGCCGCCGATAGAGCGGCACATTGTGGGTCGCGTCGGGGGCGCGTGACCCGGCAAGCTCCGGTTCGTAATAGCCGGTGAAGAGGCCTTGCGGATCCTTGCGGTCGGCCACGACGAAGGGCTGGAACGCGCCTTCGAAGAATCGCCGCGCGGCCTCGGCGTCGCCCGCCGGCAGCGACTTCGCGCTCTGGCAGGGACCCAGCCAATCGGCGACGGTCCCGGCCATGCCGTCGGGCCCGACGGGCTTGTCCGCCGGCTGCTTCTCGAGCCGCGCGCAGCTGCGCAACAACGCCGGCAGCGCCTGGCTCTGATCGTCGCCATTCCAGCCCGAGAGCTTCGAGAATTCGACCGGCGCCAGAGTGAGCAGCGGTGCCGGCTTCTCGGACGGTTTCTCCGCGCAAGCCGCGAGCAACAGCAGAGCGAGGCCGATCCAGGACTGGCGCGGAATCGCCTTGATCGGAATCATGAAGGGCAGGGCTCGAACGATCAGTTCGGGCTGCGGGTCGCAACCAGCGACCAGTTCGGGTCGCGCGTGCGGGTGTTGCGCGTGAAGGTCCAGATGTCGGTAACGGTCGTCACCTGCGACGCATCGCCATCGACCACCTTGCCGCCGGCGTCGGTCGTGACATTGACCTGCTCCGAGACGAATTTCACCGTCACGCTGGCGATGCGATCCTGCAGGCTTGCCTCGATGATCTCGGCGGATTTGATTCCGACCAGCGTGGTCGTGAGCGTCTCGCCCGCCTTGCGCCGCTGTTCGATGGCGCCCTTGAAGCGCTCGAAGACGTCGTTCGACAATAGCGGGCGCAGCGTGCCGACATCGCCGGCCGCATAGGCGCCCACGATCATCTCGAACGCCGCCTTGGCGCCGCCGAGGAAGCCGTCCTTGGAGAAGCCGGGATCGACCGCACGGATCTGCGCCAGCCCGAGCTCGAGCGGACCCGCCGGCGCCGCATCGGCCGCGGGCTCGCCCGCCGCAGCGGGCTTTGCGTTGCGATCGCCGGTGCGATCGGGCAACGCCACCACCTTGTCGTCGTCGCGCCTGACGTCGTTTGCCGGCTTCTCGGGGTTCAGCCGCTTGTCGGCATAGTCGCGCGCGTTCTTCTGCTCCGTGCCGACGCGCTTGCCCAGCACGCTGCGCAGGCGAAACACCAGGAACACCGCGATCGCAGCGAAGAACAGGATGTCGAGAAACTGGAAACCGCCGCCCATGAAGCCCGCCTTGCTGGGCCAACCCTCGATCTCCGGTCGTCGAGACCGGCCGAGAAGCCGCCATTCGATCGATATTCGGGAGCCGCTGGACGGCGGCCCCAGCCTTGGGCTAGATCACGCCGCCTCGGCCGGGCGGAAAACCCGCGCCGGCACTCGCGCTCCGGCTTGATGCTATCCGGTCCGTGTCAGTTAGATAGGAAAATCGCCGGCCCAGGGCAAGGCATGTTCCATGTCAATGGTTTGGCAAGTTAGGCTTTGGCCCTTGGGCGTACGACGCTCCGGGGGCCGATGGTCGGAAAAAGAGCAGGCCAGGACTTGAGGAACCGGAAACCGGCCAAGTGGTTCCTGAGGCGTCGGTTCATGGTGGGATCCGGCCATCCTTCGAGTGTCCGACGGGAGAGAGGGCGATGATCCTGGTGCGACATGGCCAATCGGAATTCAACGTCGTCTACTCGAAAACCCGCGTCGATCCGGGCATCCATGACCCCCGTCTGACAGAGGAGGGCCGGCGGCAGGCCCTGGCTGCGGCCGAACGCCTCGCCGGACAGAATCTGACACTGCTCTTGTCCAGTCCCTATACCCGCGCGCTCCAGACCGCCCAGATCATCGCCGAGGCGCTCGACCTGCCCATCGCGATCGAGCCGATGGTGCGCGAGCATTGCAAATTCCACTGCGATGTCGGGACCCTGCGCAGCGAGCTGGCCCTGGCCTGGCCGGAGCTGGATTTCGGCACCCTGCCCGAGCGCTGGTGGCATGGCGCGCTGAACGAGACCGCGGAGGAGGTGGTCGAGCGCAGCCGGCATTTCCGCGAAAGAATGGCCGGGCACGAGGATTGGAGCCGGATCGGCGTGGTCACCCATTGGGGCTTCATCCGCAGCCTGACCGGAACCGAGGTCGTCAACGGCGAATTGCTGCGGTTCGATCCGATCCTGGGCAAGGCCTTCCCGCTGGCGGATCGAGCCCCGTAATCCCGGCGGGGCCGGCCGTCCGAGCCGGTTTTTGCGGCCGAGCCATCGGCCCCATTGAGCCCCGTGGCGCTTCCATGCTACCCCGCGCCCCATAAGCCGAACGAGGGCCCGAGGCTCGGGCCGGTCCGGCTTTCTCAACCCCTCGGCGTCCGTCCGGGCGCCCCAGACATCCTGCCGGAGAACTCCCAGCGATGGCCGACGCGCCCTTTCAGCCCGTTTCCGATCCCTTTGCCGCGAACCAACCCCCGGCCGGCGCCCCCATTACCGTGATGGGGCAGTTCCTGAAGGACCTTTCCTTCGAGAGCCCGAACATGCCGGCCCTGATGGAGCAGGCGGGCCGCGTGCCGCAGGGCCTGATCAAGGTCGATGTGAAGGCGAGGAAACTGCCCCAGGCGGAGCAGCAATATGAGGTGATGCTGTCCTTGCGCGCCGAGGCGCGCCATCAGGACCAGGTCGCCTATATCGCCGAGCTGCAATATGGCGGCCTGTTCCAGGTCGGCCAGATCGGGACCCGCATGATCGAGCCCCTGCTGCTGATCGAAGCGCCCCGGCTGCTCTTCCCCTTCGCCCGCGAGATCATCGCCAACATCATCCAGCAGGCCGGGTTCCGCGCCATGCTGATCCACCCGATCGATTTCGCGATGCATTACCGCGAACAGAAGTCGCAGGGCGCAGCACCCGCGGTGGTGTGAGGAAGGTTTCGTGAAGTCCGTCCCCTCCCCCCTTGCGGGGGAGGGCTAGGGAGGGGGACGTCTCGGTCCAGGACACAGACTGAGAGCGGCCCCTCTGCCAGTGTCAGAAATCGCGTCAGCCCCCTCCCTAACCCTCCCCCTGAAGAAGGGAGAGGGGATTACATCCAGCCCCTTACGCCTTCAGCCAGATCGGATCCGCCAGGCTCTTCACCAGCTCGGCATGGGCCGCGAGCTCTTCGGGGCTGGGCGCGAAATGGCGCGGCGGCCGCGCGGCCGTGGTGCGGCCGACCAGCTCGTGATCGCTCGACGCATCGGCGGCTGCACCGGATTCCGCCAGCAAGGCCAAGCCCGCCTGACGGCCGCCGACCAGTTCCAGATAGACCTCGGCCAGCAGCTCCACGTCGAGCAGCGCGCCATGCTTGGTGCGCGCCGAATTGTCCACGCCGAAGCGCTTGCAGAGCGCATCGAGGCTGGCGGGCGCGCCCGGGAATTTGCGGCGTGCGATGGTGACCGTGTCGACCGCGCGGGTCGGGTCGAGGGGCGGGCGGCCGAGGCGCGCCAACTCGGCATTGATGAAGCCCATGTCGAACTCGGCATTGTGGATGACGAGCGGGCTGTCGGCGATAAATGCTTCGAGATCGGCCAGGATCTCGGCGAAACGCGGCTTGTCGGCGAGGAAGACGTCGGAGAGGCCGTGGATCGCGAACGCATCCGCCGAGACGCCGCGCTCGGGATTGAGATAGCGCTGGAAATTGCGGCCGGTCGGGATGTGATTGAAGAGCTCGACGCAGGCGATCTCGATGATGCGGTCGCCGCCGACCGCGCTCAATCCCGTGGTTTCCGTATCGAGAACGATCTCGCGCATGGTCCTTCTTCGTCTCCGCTCTCCGTTCAGGTGCAACAGAATCGCACACTGCGCCCGCCCGGACGAAGCTGAAAACGCCGCCCCCTCCGGCCAACTTCTGCCGCGGATGAAAACACCGGATGCCGCGAATAACCCGTTGACCCGGCCCCTGGGACCGGCCCGATAAGGGGAGCGGTCAGCGAACAGCGAGGTGAGTCGTGAGCTCCTCCGCCCGATTTCTGAGCCCTGCCGAAGCGGCCCGGCGGCTCGGCGTCTCCGCCAAAGCCCTGCGCCTCTATGAGCGGCGCGGCCTGGTCGCTCCCGGCCGCAACGCGGCCGGGTGGCGGGTCTATGGTCCCGACGAGATGGCCCGCGCCGCCGGAATCGTGGCGCTGCGGGCGCTCGGTCTCAGCCTCGCCCAGGTGGCCCGCGCGCTGGGCGGCGATCCCGGGGCCCTGGAGCCGGCCCTGGCCACGCATCAGGCGACGCTCGAAAACCGGATGCGCCAGCTCGGCGGTGCGATCGAGAAGGTTCGCGGTCTTCGGGCCGATCTCGCCCGGGGCCAGGCCCCTTCCGCCGGAGAGCTGGCCCGCCTGCTCGGGCCCGCCGCTGGGCTCAGCGTCGCCTTCGAGCTTCCCTGGCCCTGGGGCGGCGAGCGGTTCGAGTTGAACGACATCCGGACGCTGAATTACATCATCGGCCCGCTCGGCAGCGGCAAGACAAGGCTGGCCATGCGCCTGGCGGAGACTCTGCCGAACGCCGTCTTCCTCGGCCTGAATCGGTTGGCGGACGGGGCGGCAGCGGCGCAGGCGCGGCTGGATGGCGATCCGGCGCTTAAATCGCGCGTCGATCGGGCCCTGGCCTGGCTCCTCGATGAAGGCGCCACGGAGTCGGCGGCGCTGCGGGCCCTGCTCGTTGGCCTGGAGACCGAAGGTCCGGACATCCTGGTCGTCGATATGGTGGAACAGGGGCTGGATCACGCCACCCAGGAAGCCCTGATCGCGCAGTTGCGCCAGCGCGGCAGCGGTGCGCGCCCGCTCTTCCTGATGACGCGCTCCTCCGCAATCCTCGACCTGGGCGCCATGGGTTCGGACGAAGCGATCATCCTCTGCCCCGCCAATCACAGCCCGCCGACCCGCGTCGCCCCCTATCCCGGCGCCCCCGGCTACGAGGCCGTCGCCACCTGTCTGGCCTCGCCCGAAGTGCGGGCGCGGACGGAAGGCGTCATCGCCTGGCGTGCCGGCGCAGCTTCATGACCGCCCGGCGGATCGCCTGCAGGCTGTGACGCCGGCCCAGGCCGGTGTCGATCACGGTGTCGGCCCGCGCCCGTTTCAGGAGATCGGGAAGCTGGCGCGCCTCGATGCCGGCAAGCCGCTCGCGCGTCATGCCGGGCCGGCGCATCACCCGGGCGAGTTGCACGCGCCGCGGCGCCGAGACCACCATCACATGGTCGCAGCGCTGCTCGCCATGGGTCTCGAACAGCAGCGGAATGTCGAGCGCCACCAGCTTGCGGCGATGGGCGCGCGCCTGGGCGATGAATTTCTGCTCCTCGCGGCGCACCAGCGGATGAAGGATCGCCTCGAGCTTCTTCAAGGCCGCCTTGTCGGCGAAGACCACGCGGCCCAGCGCCTGGCGGTCGACCTTGCCCTCCTTGACCGTGCCGGGAAAGGCCGCGGCAATGGGGGCGACCGCGGCACCGCCTGGGGCCTGAAGCCGATGCACGGCGGCGTCCGCGTCATGGACCGGAATCCCCAGCCGGCGCAGCAGGGCCGCGGCCGTGCTCTTGCCCATGCCGATCGACCCGGTGAGCCCGAGGACGATCATGGCTGCCGCAGGACATAGGTCCGCAAGGCCGGCGTGACCTTGGGCTCGATGCCGAACCAGGCGGCGAAACCGAGCCGCGCCTGATGCAGCAGCATGCCGAGCCCGTCGACCACCGGATTGCCGCGCCGCCGCGCGGCCGCCAGCAGCGGCGTCTCCAGCGGCACATAAACGATGTCGTTCACCACCGCCTCGGGCGGCAGCCGGTCGAGCGCCAGGTCGAGCGGCGGCTGGCCGACCATGCCCTGTGTGGTGGCATTCACCAGCAGCCCGGCATTCTCCAGCGCCCGGGCACGGTCCTCCCAGTCCACCACCTCGATCGGGCCGCCGAGGCTGGTGGCGAGACCTTCCGCGCGGCTGGCATTTCGATTGACCAGCCGGATCTCCGGCACGCCGGCATCCGCGAGCGCGACCAGCAGGGCCCGCGAGGCGCCGCCGGCGCCGACGACCACGGCCGGGCAGTCCTTTGCGCGCCAGAAGGGCGCTCCTTCCTTGAGATTCTCGATAAAGCCGAAGGCATCGGCGTTGCGGGCCTCGATCCGGCCCTGCCCGTCGACGACGAGGGTGTTGGCGGCACCGATCCGTCGGGCCTCGGGGCTGGCGGAATCGGCCAGGGCCAGCGCCGCCTCCTTATGCGGCAGGGTGACGTTGGCGCCCCGAAAGCCCAGGACCGGCAGGGCGCGGAAGGCCCGTTCGAACTGCTCGGGCCGCACCGGCAGCGGCACATAGGCGCCGTCGATCCCATGCTCCGCCAGCCAATAGCCATGGAGCCGGGGCGAGAGCGAATGACCGACCGGCCAGCCCATCACGCCGGCCAGGCGGGCTTTTCCGGTGATGGCCGGATAGGGCTGGGCGGGATTGGGAGGGGTGCCGGTCATGCCGGAACCAGACCATGAGGCCGCAGGAAATCCAAGAGCGGCAGCAGCGGCAATCCAAGGATGGTGAAGTAGTCGCCTTCGATCCGGCTGAAGAGCTGGGCGCCCCGGGCCTCGAGCTGATAGGCGCCGACCGAACTCAGGATTCCGGGCATCGAGCGCGCCAGATACTCGTCGAGAAAGGCGGGGCTGAAGGGCCGCATGGTGAGCGTCGCGCGGTCGATGTGATGCCAGAGGCGCCGGCCGTCGCGCACCACGACCAGCGCGCTGATCAGTTGATGGGTGCGCCCGCGCAAGGCCATGAGTTGGGCCCTTGCCGCGGCCTCGTCGCGCGGCTTGTCGTAGCGCCGGCCCTCGCAATCGAGAACCTGGTCGGCGCCGATGACGAAGGCGCCGGGATGCCGGCGTGCCACGGCGACGGCCTTGAGCTCGGCCAGCGCTTCGGCGAGGGCCGGCCCGTCGGCCCCCTCGCCTTCGAGGGCGAGCTTGGCCTCCTCTTCGTCGATGGGGGCCGCCTCGGCCGAGAATTCGAGGCCGGCCTGCTCCAGCAGGCGCCGGCGCGTCGGGCTGGCCGAGGCCAGCAGCAATCGCGGCCGGATCGTCTCAGTCGCCGGTGCCGACATTCTCGCCGTTCCGGTGCTGCGACAGGAGCTGCACGATCGTCGCCGCCGTCTCCTCGATCGACCGGCGCGACACGTCGATGATCGGCCAGCCATGCTCGCTGCAGAGCCGGCGCGCCTGGATCACCTCGCGGCGCACCATGTCGGGATCGACATAGTCGGTCTCCTCGTCCTGGGAGAGGAGCCGCAGGCGGTTGCGGCGCACCTGGACCA
The DNA here is from genome assembly GCF_008728855.1 of Hypericibacter terrae. Classification (GTDB taxonomy): domain Bacteria; phylum Pseudomonadota; class Alphaproteobacteria; order Dongiales; family Dongiaceae; genus Hypericibacter; species Hypericibacter terrae. Next base: position 5,646,239 of record NZ_CP042906.1, read on the forward strand.
GCGAGGTCGGATCCTTGGTCAGTCCGACGATCAGGGGCTTGCGTGCCGCGAGCAGCTCGGGCGAGACCGGAAAATCCGGCACGATCGGCACGTTGGCAGCCTTGATACTGCGATTGGCCAGATAGATGCAGGTCGGCGTCTTCGAGGTCCGGGAGACGCCGACCAGGATCACGTCGGCATCCTCGTAATCCCAGCTCGACTGGCCGTCGTCATGGGCGAGCGCGAAATTCATCGCATCGATGCGGCCGAAATATTCGGCATCCAACTCGTGCTGTCTTCCGGGCAGGCCGCGGCTCTGCCGCCCGAAGAAACTGCCGAGCGCGCCGATCACCGGATCCAGCACCGGGATGCAGGTGACCTGGAGCTTGCGGCATTCCTCGGTCAGCGTCGCACGCAGCTCCTCATTCACCAGCGTAAAGAGCACCAGGCCGGGATGTTCCTTGATACCCTCGAGCACCTTCTCCATCTGCCGCGCGGTCCGGATCAGGGTCCAGTTATGTTCGACCGGATCCGCATCCTCGAACTGGGCCAGGCAGGCGCGCGCGACCGAGGAGATCGTCTCGCCGGTCGCGTCGGAAACCAGGTGGAGATGATGGGTCAGGCCGTTCGCCATGATCGGGATCGCCAGGTTCCTGAGTGAGGGGGGTCGACGCGGGCGGGCGCCCGCTTGTTTTTAGGCTGCCCGCCGAGGGCCGGCAATGGGGCGCGGATCCAGGGGCAGTGCGAGCCCGTCCCCCGTTCGGCGGGGATCGCAGGAAGGAGCGGAGCGAAAGCGATGGACAGGCTCGAGGAATCCGGGGCATGGCTGGCCCCGCGCCATGACCCCGATCGCGACCGATCCACCCGCCGAGACCAGACCCCCGCGCCGCCGCATGGCGGCCTTCGCGGTCATCGTCAGCGTCTCGGTCTTCGCGCTGACGCAAGGCCTGACCTATCCGCTCCTGGCGCTGATCCAGGATTCCATGGGCCAATCCCGGGTCATGATCGGCGCCTCGACCGCCATGACCTTGCTGGCCATGCTTTTAACGGCGGGGCTGGTGCCGCGCCTCGCCGGGCGTTTCGGCGCCTGGAATCTGGCCGTGACAGGCATCCTGGGTGCCGTCTCCTGTTTCGTGCTGATCGGCCTGACGCGCGAGCCGCTGCTGTGGCTGCCGCTGCGCTTTCTGCTCGGCGGCTGCATCACCGCGACTTATGTCATCAGCGAGATGTGGATCAACCAGCTGGCCGACCCCGCCTCGCGCGGCCGGCTGATCGGGCTCTATGGCACGGTGAATGCGGGCTGCTTCGCGCTGGGGCCGCTGATCGTGACGCTCACCGGTGCCCAGAGCTGGATTCCCTTCGCGATCGGCACGGCCATGGCGTTGAGCGCCCTGCTGCCGCTGTTGGCGAGCCGGCGCGATCTGCCTGTCGTCCGGTACAAGTCGCCGACCAGCGTCACGAGCTTCATCCGCTATGCGCCGGTTCTGTTCCTGACGGTGCTGGTGTTCGCGGCCTTCGACCAGATCGCGCTCTCGCTCCTGCCGATCTATGCGATCGATCATGGCTTGAGCGCGCCGATGGGCACGTTCGTTCTCTCGCTGCTGACGATCGGCAATGTCGGGCTGCAATATCCGGCCGGCTGGCTGGCCGACAAGTTGACCGCCGCGCGGCTGGTGCGCATCGTCGCCTTCGCGGCGGCGGTCGGCGCCGTCCTGCTGCCGCTGGCCGCGGACTCCGCCCTCGCCTTGTCGATCCACTGCTTCCTCTGGGGCGGTCTCGTCGGCGTGCTCTACACTCTGACCCTGATCGAGCTCGGCCGGAATTTCCAAGGCGACCTGCTGCTCGCCGGCAATGCCGCCTTCACCGTCGGCTGGGGCCTCGGCGGCGTGCTGGGACCGCCGCTCGGCGGTGCCGCCATGCAGTTTCTCGGAGCCACCGGCCTGCCGGCGGTGCTGTTCTTCATCTTCGCCGCCCTCAGTCTCGCCTGGTGCTCGCCGCGCCTGCGCCGCTACGAAACGGCAGCCTTTGTTCACCGCCCGGCGGGGGATTGAATCCATGCGAACGGGGACAAGTCGGGCTTTGCAGGAGTCAAGCGCCAATCGTCGCGCGTTCGAGCGATTCGCTGCGAGGAGTCCGGCATCGCGAAGGGCCGCGCGGCGAAATCGGGTATGACACGAAGGACACCGTCCAATCCGTTCGCCATTCCCATGATTCACAGGGCGTCATTCCGCCGCTGAATCCTCGCGGGATGAAGCCTTATGATGGAGCTGTCCCCGGTTGGAGAAGCAATCCATCCCGCGCTGTTTGAATCGGGGATGGAGTGGGGACAAGTTCCAATCCCCATGTTGCACAGCCATCCACTACAACCACTCCTTACTAATCTATAAATCTAAGAATAGAAGTAGAGGCCATGAACTCCCCGCCACGCGCCGGACGATCGACGAGCGACAAGCCGCTGCTGCGCGTGCTGGCCGGCGAACGGTTGAATCCGCCGCCCTTCTGGCTGATGCGCCAGGCCGGGCGTTACCTGCCCGAATACCGCTCGCTGCGCGCCAAGGCCGGGACCTTCCTCGATCTCTGCCTGACGCCCGATCTGGCAACGGAGGTGACGCTGCAGCCGATCCGACGCTATGGCATGGATGCGGCGATTCTGTTTTCCGACATCCTCGTCGTGCCGCTGGGCTTGGGCCAGGCGGTGAGTTTCGAGGAAGGACGCGGTCCCGTGCTCGAGCCGTTGCGCGATGCAAGCGAGCTTTCGCGGCTGCGGCTCGATGGCATGCGGGAGAAGCTGGCGCCGGTCTATCGAACCGTTCGCCAGGTCGTGGCCGCGCTGCCGGCGCCGGTGACGATGATCGGCTTTGCCGGCGCGCCCTGGACGGTGGCGAGCTACATGGTCGAGGGCGGTTCCAGCCGGGAGTTCGCCATCGCCAGGCGCTGGGCGAACGAAGATACCGATGGCTTTCAGCGGCTGATCGATCTCCTGGTGGAGGCCACGGTCGAGCATCTGTCGGCGCAAGTCGAGGCGGGGGCCGAAGCGCTGCAGATCTTCGACAGCTGGGCCAACGCCTGGGCCGCGGAGAAAACTTCAGCCGCCTTGCGGCGCTGGTGTCTCGAACCCTGCCGGCGGATCATCGCGAAGCTCGAGGCCCGCCATCCGCATATCCCGGTCATCCTGTTTCCGCGCGCGGTGGGTCCGCATCTGTCGCTCTTCGCCAAGGAGAGCGGTGCTGCGGCGTTGTCGCTCGATGATAGCGTTCCGCTCGCCTGGGCCCGCGCGACCCTGCAGCCGATGCTGCCGCTGCAGGGCAATCTGCCGCCGCGAATCCTGGTCGAGGGCGGGCCGGCGCTGGCGATGCAGACGCGCCTGATCCTGAGCGAGTTGGGACAGGGACCGTTCGTCTTCAATCTCGGCCATGGGATCCTGCCCGAGACGCCGCTCGAGCATGTCGCGGAACTGGCGGCGCTGATCCGCGAAGGCGTGCCGGCATGAGAACCGCGATCGTGCTGTTCAATCTCGGCGGTCCCGACGGGCCGGATTCGGTCGAGCCCTTTCTGCGCAATCTCTTTTCCGATCCGGCGATCCTGCGCGTGCCGGGTCTTTTCCGTGGGCTGCTGGCCCGGCTGATCGCGCGCCGGCGGGCCCCGGTGGCGAAGGCCGTCTATGACAAGCTCGGGGGCGGTTCGCCCTTGTTGCCCAACACGCAAGCCCAGGCACGGGCGCTCGAAACCGAGCTCGAGGATCTGGGCGAGGTCCGCTGTTTCGTGACGATGCGCTATTGGAAGCCCTTCGCCGACGAAACCGCGCCCGAGGTGAAACGCTTCGCCCCCGACCGGATCATCCTGCTGCCGCTCTATCCGCAGTTCTCGACCACCACCACGGAATCCGCCTTCGCCGATTGGAACCGCGCGGCCACCCTGGCCGGCGTCACGGCGCGGACCTTCACCATCCGCGACTATCCGGCGGAAGAGGGCTTCGTCGCCGCGGTCTCGCGGCTGACGGCCGAGATGCTGCCGCAGGCGCGCGCCGCGGGTCCGACCAAGATCCTGTTCTCGGCGCATGGGCTGCCGAAGAAGATCGTGCAGGCGGGCGACCCCTATGCGGACCAGGTCGGCAGCAGCGTGCGCGCGGTTGCTGCCAGGCTCGGTCTGACGCCGGAGGACTATGAGATCTGTTTCCAGAGCCGGGTCGGCCCGCTCGAATGGATCGGTCCCTATACCGACGAGGAGATCGTGCGCGCGGCCCAGGCCGGCCAGTCGATCCTGCTGGTGCCGATCGCCTTCGTCTCGGAACATTCGGAGACGCTGGTCGAGCTCGACATCGAATATCGTCATCTGGCCGAGAGGGAAGGCGCGGTCGGCTATTTCCGGGTACCGACCGTCGGTACCGCGCCCGAATTCATCGCCGGCCTGGGCGGCCTGGTGCGACAGGCCCTCCAGCCCGGCGGCTCGTCGACCTCATCCTCGAGGATGCGCTCATGAACAGTTTCGCCGATTGGCAGCCCTGGCTGCTCTCCCTCCATGTCATCGCGGTCATCGCCTGGATGGCGGGGATGCTCTATCTGCCCCGGCTCTACGTCTATCACGCTGACGCCAAGGCGGGCTCGGAGCTCTCCGAAACCTTCAAGGTGATGGAGCGCCGCCTGCTGCGGGCGATTATCAACCCTGCCATGATCGCCGCCTGGATCCTGGGACTGACGCTGGCGACCTGGGGCCATCATTGGGGCGAGGGCTGGCTTCATGCCAAGCTGGCGCTCCTGGTGCTGATGCAGATCGCCCATGCGGCCCTGTCGCGCTGGCGCCGGCAGTTCGCCCAGGATCGCAACCGCCATCCGGCCCGGTTCTACCGGGCGGTGAACGAGATTCCAACGGTCCTAATGATCGGGATTGTCATCCTGGCGATCGTGCGGCCGTTCTGACCGGCACGCGATTAGCCCTACCTAGACCATTGACTTGGCTGGGCACCTTCGTTAAAGATCGCCCCGTTCAATAGCGGTGGCTTTCTCCGAGCCCACCAACTCTCCGCACCAAAAACCGAACCTCTAGGGCCTTTTCAGGTCGGCTTCCGTCCGACCGCCGGTTCATCACCGCCCGGCCCTTCCGCCCCTCGGTTTCCCCCAAGCTGACGCGTCCGCCGGTTACATCCCCTCCCTTCGGTTACATCATGAATCTTCAGGAACTTAAGAAAAAAACCCCGCCGGAACTCCTGGCCTATGCCGAGGAGTTGCTGATCGAAAACGCGAGCAACCTGCGTCGGCAGGACATGATGTTCGCGATCCTCAAGCAGCTGGCCGAGAACGACACGGCGATCTTCGGCGACGGCGTGCTGGAGATCCTGCAGGACGGCTTCGGCTTCCTGCGCAGCCCCGAGGCGAACTATCTGCCGGGACCCGACGACATCTATGTCAGCCCCAGCCAGGTGCGTCGCTTCGGCCTCAGGACCGGCGACACGGTCGAGGGCCAGATCCGGTCGCCCAAGGAAGGCGAGCGCTATTTCGCGCTGCTCAAGGTCAACACCATCAATTTCGACAATCCGGACAAGGTTCGCCACCGGATCAACTTCGACAACCTGACGCCGCTCTATCCCGACGAGCGCCTCAAGCTGGAGCTGCAGGATCCGACCAAGAAGGACCTGACCACGCGCGTCATCGACCTGATCGCACCGCTCGGCAAGGGCCAGCGCGCGCTGATCGTGGCGCCGCCGCGCACCGGCAAGACCGTGATGCTGCAGAACATCGCGCATTCGATCTCCGCCAATCATCCGGAATGCTATCTGATCGTGCTGCTGATCGACGAGCGGCCCGAGGAAGTCACCGACATGGCCCGCTCGGTCAAGGGCGAGGTCGTGAGCTCGACCTTCGACGAGCCGGCGCAGCGCCATGTCCAGGTCGCCGAGATGGTGATCGAGAAGGCGAAGCGCCTGGTCGAGCATAAGCGCGACGTGGTGATCCTGCTGGATTCGATCACGCGCTTGGCGCGTGCGTACAACACCGTCGTCCCGTCATCCGGCAAGGTGCTGACCGGCGGCGTCGACGCCAACGCGCTGCAGCGCCCCAAGCGCTTCTTCGGTGCCGCCCGCAATATCGAGGAGGGCGGCTCGCTCACCATCGTCGCGACCGCGCTGATCGATACCGGCAGCCGCATGGACGAGGTGATCTTCGAAGAGTTCAAGGGCACCGGTAACTCGGAAATCATCCTCGACCGCAAGCTCTCCGACAAGCGCACCTTCCCCTCGATCGACATCACCAAGTCCGGCACCCGCAAGGAAGAGCTCCTGGTGGACAAGGGTACGCTCTCCAAGATGTGGGTGCTGCGCCGCATCCTCATGCCGATGGGCGTGGTCGACGCGATGGAGTTCCTGGTCGAGAAGCTCAAGCAGGCCAAGACCAACCACGATTTCTTCAGCTCGATGAATCAGTAGCAGGGCGGTTGCCACTCTTTCTTCCTTTCCTCTTTGAGGAGGAGGCAGGTGTGGGACTCTCTCGACGCGTCGCGATACCCTTATTTCTGTCATCGCCGGGCCTGACCCGGCGATCCAGGGACGGCGTGGCTGGGTGCCCGGATCAAGTCCGGGCATGACAGGAATGGTGGCATCGTCTCGCGGCGAGTGACTGACGCGATTCGACCCCACGCTCTCCGTCACGACGACAAGGGCAACGGCAATGGCCTTGTCCCTAGACCTAGCGCGGTCCTAGCATCCAAGGGCAGGGCGGTTGCCGGGTTCTTCCCGAGGCGGCGCCCGCCGATCCGGAAGGCTTGGCCCCGGCATGGAATGTCCGCGTTGCCGAACCGAGAATCCCGCCAGCCACCGCTTCTGCAGCGGCTGTGGCCAGAAGCTGGCGCGTGCCTGTCCCGACTGCCAGTTCGAGAACAGCCTCGCGGCCGGATTCTGCGGCGGCTGCGGCCGCGCCCTGGGCGCCCCAACGCCGAAACCGGCCGAGCCCGTCAGCGAGGGCGAGCGCCGGCCGGTCACGGTGCTCTTCGCCGACCTCGTCGGATTCACCGAGCTTTCGAGCCGCCTCGACGCCGAGGATCTCAAGGCCCATGTCGACAGCTTCTATGCCCGCACCGACCGGGTGATCGCGGATTACGGCGGCACCGTCGACAAGCATATCGGCGATGCGGTCATGGCGCTCTTCGGCGCGCCGGTCGCCCATGGCGACGACAGCGAACGGGCGGTTCGGGCCGCCCTCGAAATTCATGCCGGTCTGGCGGAGGTCGGGCCCTCCGGTCCCGTGCAAGCGGTTCATATCGGCATCGCCGCCGGCGAGGTCGTGGCGGGCGGATTCGCCCGCGGTTACACAGTGCTGGGCGAGAGCGTGAACCTGGCGTCGCGGCTGGTGGGCCTGGCCGGCGCCGGCGACACCGTGATCTCGGACGCTCTGCGCCAGGCCTTGGGGAGCCGCCTGGTCGCGACGCCCTTGCCGGCGCAGGCGCTCAAAGGCATCGACGGTCCCGTGCGCGCCTGGCGCGTCACCGGTCTGGCACCGCCGGGTCGCGACGCCACGCCTTTCGTCGGCCGGGTGCATGATCGTCATCTCCTGGCCGGCATGATCAGCGCGACCCGGGCCAGCGGGCGCGGGCGGATGATGGTGCTGCGGGGCGAGGCCGGCATCGGCAAGAGCCGGCTCCTGGACGAGACGGTCGCGGAAGCGGCCCGCGCCGGTTTCGCCGTTCATCGCGCCTTCGTGCTCGATTTCGGTGCCGGCAAGGGACAGGACGCGATACCGGCGCTGGCCCTGAGCCTCCTGGGCCTCGGCGCCGAGGGCGACCGGCCCGCGCGCGTCGCCGCCCTGGAGGCGGCGCTGGTACGCGGTCTCGTCGAAGCGGACGAGCAGGCGCTGCTCGAGGAGATCCTGGATCTGCCCAGTTCGGGCGAGCGGTGGCTGATCTATGCCGCCATGGACAACGCCACGCGGCTCGCCCGCAAGCAGGGCCTGCTGGCGGCAATGGCCCGGCGGGCGGCGGCAGAGGGGCCGCTCCTGATCGCGATCGAGGATCTTCATTGGGCGGAGCCCGCGATGCTGGGCTCGGTCGCGGCGCTGGCCGAAGCGACCGCCCATAACCCGATCCTGCTGCTGGCCACCACGCGTCCCGAGGGCGATCCGCTCGACCAGGCCTGGCAAGCCCGGCTGATCGAGGCCGAGGTCAATCGGCTCGATCTGGCGCCGCTGCGGCCGGCGGATTCGGCCGCCCTCGCCGCCTCGCTCATCTCGGCCGGCGATGCCCGCATCGCCGCCTGCATCACGCGGGCACAGGGTAACCCGTTGTTCCTGGAACAATTGCTGCGCCATACGGCGGCGGATTCGGCCGACAGCGTGCCCGTCTCGGTGCAGAGCGTCGTGCTGGGCCGGCTCGACCGGCTGCCGCCCGAAGAGAAGGCGCTGCTGCAGGCGGCCTCGGCCCTGGGGCAGCGTTTCGCGCCCGAGCTGCTGGCTCATCTTCTGGAACGGCGGCAGGTTGAGGTGACGGGACTGATCGAAGCCCATCTGCTGAAGCCCAATGCCGCCGGCCTGGTCTTCGCCCATGCGCTCATCCGCGACGGGGTTTATGGCTCCCTCCTGAAGGCAAGGCGGCGCGCGCTCCATCGCAAGGCGGCCGACTGGTTTCATGGTCGGGATGCCGGGCTCGAGGCCGAGCATCTCGACCGGGCGGACGATCCTGGCGCTCCAGCGGCCTATCTCGTCGCGGCGCGCGAGGCCTTGGCGCAGTTCCAGTTGGGCCGTGCGGACACTCTCGCGCGCCGGGGCGGCACGCTGGGCGATGAGCCTGCGACCAAGGGCGCCCTGGCGGCGGTGCAGGGCGAGGCGGCGCAAGGCTTGGGCGAAACCCTAGCGGCGCTTCAGGCCTTCGGGATTGCTTCCGCTTCTCTGCCGCCGGGCCCCGAGCGCCTCGCCGCGATGCTGGGGCAGGCCAACGCGCTCTCGGTGCTGGACCGGCTGGAGGAGGCGCTGGCGCTGCTGGACCAGGCCCAGGCGGAAGCGCAGCGCCTGAAGCTTCCGGTCCTGCTCGCCCGCATCCATGGTTTGCGCGGCAACTTCGTCTTTCCGCGCGGCGAGGTGGCGCGCTGCCTCGCCGAACATAGCCGCGCCCTCGAGCTGGCCGTCGAAGCCGGCGCGCCCGAGGAAGAGGCGCGGGCGCATGGCGGCTTGGGCGACGCCTATTACATGAGCGGGGACATGGCGAGCTCGATCCGGCATTACGAGCGCTGTGTGCGCGTCGCGGCGGCGCAGGGCTATCGGCGGATCGAGGTCGCGAACCGCTCGATGTATTCCCTCGGAAGCATGTTCGATCTGGATTTTCCCGGTGCGCTCCGGGAGGCCGACGCGGCCGTGAAGCTGGCGATCCAGGTCGGACATCGCCGGGCGGAGATGATCGCCGAACATATGCGCTACTGGAATTCAATCGAGATGGGCGAGCTGGAGGGGGCCAGGAAGGCGGCCTTGCGCGCCATCGCCATCAGCCGGCAACTGAATGCGCGGCGCTTCGAGGCGGAAGGCCTGATGTTCCTGGGCGAATCGCTGGCGACCGCCGGCGACCCCAAGGGCGTCGTGTGGCTTCGCGAGGCCAATGTCATCGCGCGCGAAACCCCGAGCTATATGTTGCCGAGCGGTCTTGGCCTGTTGGCGATGTTGACGCCGGATCCGGACGAGCGGGAGGCAGCGCTGCAGGAAGGCGAAGCGCTGCTGGCGGCCGGTACGATCTGGCATAACCGCGTCTTCTTCAATCGCTATGCGATCGAGGCCGCCTGGCGCTCCGGCAATGCGGCGCGGATGCTGCGTTATGCGGAGGCGCTGGGGCAGGTCACGAGGGAGCCGACGCGCTATCTCGATTTTCTGGTACGCCGCGCCCGAGCGCTGGCGGCCCATCTCGAGGGGAACGGCGATCGTGGCGCCCTGGCGGCGCTGCGCGACGAAGCCGCTTCGAGGCACTGGCAGGCGGTGTTGCCCGAACTCGAGACGGCCCTCGCGCGGGCCTGAGCGCTAGCGCGGTGCCAAGCGGCGGAAGAGCTCGGGGTAGTCGAGGACGAGCCCGTCGGCGTCGAGCGGCAGGTCGGCCTTGAAGCCCGAGGGATAGCCCTCATAGGTGACGACGTGACGGCCCTTGCCCTGCTCGCGGCAGGTATAGCGCTGCGTCACCGGCTTCACCGCGAGCGCCGGTGCGGCGATGTAGGCCACCTTGATCTCGGCCGATTTGCCGGGTGCCAGCTCGAGCCGGCGCACCGGGAAGACGTTGGTGAAGGGCGTCACCGAAATGTCGATATCGAAGCAGCCCTCGAGCTCCGGCAGGGGCTCGCCCTGGTCGCCCTGCCAGTTGCCGCGCCCGTCGCTTTTCAGGCTGCGCTCGGCGAGGCCGGCCATGGTCTGGGCTTCCAGTGCCACCTTGCGGATGCGCCAGTTGCTGCCCCACTTGATCTTGTATTGGAGCCGGAAAGGCTCGCCGTCCTCGACGCCCATTACCAGACCGTGGGCGACGTTCTCGACCGGATCGAGCCGCAGGCGCAACTGCTCCACGCCGGGACCCGGGATCGACGCCCAGAAGTAATTGCGCTCGGGCGGCAGCAGGCTTCCGCCGGGGAGGGTCATGGCAGCAGCACCGTCGAGCCGGTGGTCTTGCGGGCTTCGAGGTCGCGATGCGACTGCGCCGCGTCTTTCAGCGGATAGGTCTGGTTGACGCGGATCTTGACCGCGCCCGACAGCACCACCTCGAACAGCGCCTTGGCGCTCTCGACCAGCTCCTCGCGGGTCGCCGTGTAGTTGCCGAGGGTGGGGCGGGTCAGGAACAGGGAGCCCTTCTGCAGCAGGGTGAGCGGCTCGACCGCCGGCGAGGGGCCCGAGGCATTGCCGAAGGTGACCATCATGCCGCGCGGGCTGAGGCAATCGAGCGACGCCAGGAAGACATCCTTGCCGACGCCGTCATAGACGACCGGCACGCCCTTGCCGCCGGTGATCTCCTTCACCCGCGCGACGAAATTCTCGCGGCGATAATTGATGACATGGTGATAGCCATGCGCGCGCGCGAGCTTGGCCTTCTCATCCGAGCCGACGGTGCCGATGACCGTGACGCCCAGATGCGCGAGCCACTGGCCGGCGATGAGACCCGCGCCGCCCGCGGCGGCATGGAACAGGACCGTCTGGCCCTTCTTCACCGGATAGGTGCGGCGGATCAGATACTCGACCGTCATGCCGCGCAGCAGCATCGCCGCCGCGGTCGGATCGTCGATGCCGTCGGGCAGCTTCACCACCTTCGCTGCCGGATAGACGCGGCGCTGCGCATAGGCGCCGATCGGGCCGGAATTATAGCCGACCCGGTCGCCGACCTTGAACTCGGTGACGCCGCTGCCGACCCCTTCGACCACGGCCGCAGCTTCGAGGCCGAGGCCCGACGGCAAGGGGATCGGATAGAGGCCGCTGCGGTGATAGGTGTCGATGAAGTTCAATCCGCAGGCGGTCTGGCGCAGCAGCAGCTCGCCGGGGCCGGGAGCGGAAACGTCGATCTCCTGCCATTGCATCTTGTCGGGGCCGCCGAATTCGGCGATGCGGATCGCGTGGGTCTTGGCCATGGTCGAATCCTTCGGGAGTGAGTCGTGAGAGAGGCTGGATTTCAAAGGAGGCGCAGAGGGCGGGCGCCCTCCAGTTCGAGCAGGAACGATTTCGATTCCGTGCCGCCGACGGCGGAGAAGCCGACCAGGGCGCCGTTTTCCGCGAGCACGCGGTGGCAGGGAATGATGATCGGAATCGGATTGGCGCCGCAAGCCTGGCCGACCGCGCGCGCGACGCTGTCGACCCGGCGCGCCAGGGCCGCATAGCTCCAGGTCTCGCCATAGGGAATCCGGCTCATGGCGTCCCAGACCTTCTGCTGGAAAGCGGTGCCGCGCGGTGCCAATGGCAGATCGAAGGCGGGGCGATGGCCACGGAAATATTCGTCGAGCTGCGCCTCGGCCTGCTCGAGCAGGGCCGAGGATTCGGCGCCGGGGTCGATGCGGGAATGTTCCTCGCCGCCCCAGCTCAAGCGCGTGAGGCGGCCTTCCTCCTCGGTCAGTTGGATCGGGCCCAGCGGCGAGGCCATGACGCGCTGGCGCGACAGGAGGGCGGTTGCCGTCATCCGAGGGCGAGAGCAGCCTGCAGCCGCTCGGGATCGGTGAAGGGCAGCGAGCAGGTTTGGCCGCGGCAGACGAAGGCCGCGACCTGGCCGGCGGGCGCGCTCTTGCCGGCGGCCGGATGACCGGCCGGCAGCGCCGTGCCGGCAGCGACCGACTGCAGCACGAGGTTGGGCAGCGACACGCCATGGACCGCGCGGCGCATCGCCTGCATCGCGGGCGCGTTGGCGTCGCCGACCAGCACGACCTGGACCGCGTTCTGCAACAGATCGTTCGCATTGAGCAGTGTCGCGAGCGGGAAGAAGTTGCGCTCGATCTCGCCGGCGAAGGCGCCGACGACGGCTTCCGCGCGATCGCGATAGGCGGGCTTGCCGGTCAGGTAGTGGAGCTTCGCCAGCACCGCGACCATCGTGCCGTTCCCGGAGGGCACCGCATTGTCATGGGCGTTGCGCGGACGCTGCACCAGATCGGTGGTGTCGTCGGCCGCGAAGAAATAGCCGCCACCGGTCTTCTCCCAGTAATGACGGTCGAGGATCTCGAGCCAGGCCTCGATTTGCGCGATATAGGACGGATCGCCGGTCGCCTCGTGCAGGCGCAGGGCGGCGCGCGCATTGTTGGCGTAATCGTCGAGCGTCGCCGGATGCTGCAGGCGGCCGGCGCGATAGCTGTGCCGCAGCCGCCCGTCCTTCGTCATGTCCTGGGTCACGAAGGCGAAGGCCTCGCGCGCGACGCCAAGCCAGTCGGGCTGGTCCAGCGCCTGCGCGGCGAAGACGAGTGCTGCGATCATCAGCCCGTTCCAATCGGCCAGCGCCTTGTCGTCGAACCCTGGGCGCACGCGGGCACCGCGAAGGGCGAGCAGCTTCGCCCGCGACTTCAGAAGTGCGCCCTCGGAGAACTCGTCCATGAGATCGGGATGTGCGGTCCGATTGAGGATCGTCTTTTGTTCCCAGTTCCCGTCCGGATGCACATCGTAGATGCGCTTGAACAAGGTCGCGTCCTTGCCGAGGGCCGCATCGATCTCGGATTCGGTCCAGACATAGAATTTGCCCTCCTCATGCTCGCTGTCGGCATCGAGCGAGGAGGCGAAGCCGCGATGTCCCGAAGGCCCGGCTTCGGCGCGCATCTCGCGCAGCGCCCAGCCGATGGTTTCGCGGATGCGGGCCTCATAGAGGGCCGAGCGCGTCTCCTGCCAGATCAGCGTGTACTGCTCGACCAGCTGGGCGTTGTCGTAGAGCATCTTCTCGAAATGCGGCACCAGCCATTCGGCATCGACCGAGTAGCGCGCGAAGCCGCCGCCCAGATGATCGTAGATGCCGCCCTGCGCCATGCGCGTGAGCGTCAGCAGCACGGCCTCGCGCATCTCGCTGTCGCTGTTGCGCTGCCAGCCGCGCCAGAGCAATTCGAAGGTCGGCTCCTGCGGAAATTTCGGTGCGCCGCCGATCCCGCCATGTTCACGGTCGACCTGCTGCAGCAGATGCTGCGCGATGCGATCGGTGAGTTCCATGGAGATGGCGCCGCCGGGCCGCGGCTCGGCCATCGACCTGAGCGCATTCTTGATCGCGGTGACGTTGCTCGCCACCTTGCCGCGCTCGGTGCGGTAGATGTCGGAGATCGATTTCAGCACGTCGGGGAATCCGGGCCGGCCCCAACGCTCGGCCGGCGGAAAGTAGGTGCCGCCCCAGAAGGGCTCGCCCTGCGGCGTCAGGAACATGGTCAGCGGCCAGCCGCCCTGCTGCCCGAGGAGTGACAGCGCCGCCTGATAGATCTGATCGACGTCAGGGCGCTCCTCGCGGTCGACCTTGATGTTGACGAAGCGCTCGTTCATCAGATCGGCGATGGCCGGGTTCTCGAAACTCTCATGGGCCATGACATGGCACCAATGGCAGGCGGCATAGCCGATCGAGAGCAGGATCGGCCGGTCGAGCGCCTGCGCGGCGGCCAAGGTCTCGGGATCCCAGGTCTGCCAATGGACCGGGTTCGCCTGATGCTGATGGAGATAGGGGCTGGTGCTGAGGCCAAGCCGGTTGGACCCGAGGCGCTCGAGAAGCGCCGGATCGTCGGGGCCGCCGGCGGCAGCGGGAGGCATGTCCGAAGGGGACGTCATAAGGGTGGCGAAACCTTTCGGCCGGCAGGATTTGCGGGCGTTGATCTTCGAGGGGTGATTTCGCCGATCGGGCCGTGGCGCCCCAAGGCGGATCGCGGATGCTATGCTTATATAGTCGGGTTGGCATCGCGGCGGCTCAAGCCCAATCTGGGCGACAGTCGGGTTTGTCGGAGGGCATATGAAAATCACAATCGATATTGACTGTTCGCCCGGCGAAGCCCGGGCTTTCCTGGGCTTGCCGGATGTGGCGCCGCTTCAGGATGCCGTGATGAAGGAAGCCGAGCAGCGGATGATGGCGGCCCTGAAAAGCATGGACGCCGAGGCCATGTTCAAGGCCTGGCTCCCGGGTGGGTTGGGCGGATTGGAAAAAATGCAGCGGGCCTTCTGGGAAGGCCTGGCGGGAAAGAAGACCGGAGAATGACGAAGATCGACCAGGAATCGCAAAGGGCCGGGGAGGAGCAGATCTCGGGCGACCCGGCCCTTTTCTATCGCGCCCATGTGTTTTGCTGCACCAATGAACGGCCGGCCGGCCACCCCCGCGGTTGCTGCAAGGAAAAGGGATCGGAAAAGCTGCGCGACTATATGAAGGCGCGGGCCAAGGAGTTGGGAATCGCCGGGGTGCGCATCAACAGCGCCGGCTGCCTCGACCGCTGCGAGCTGGGGCCGACCATGGTGATCTACCCCGAAGGGGTGTGGTATCGCGCCCGCACGCGGGAGGAGATCGACGAGGTGCTGCAAAAGCATCTGGTCGAGGGGGGACGAGTTCCGCATCTGATGCTGAAGCCGGGGGACGACCCGCCGATTGCCAAGAAGAAGTGACGGCGGCGGAAGGCCAGCGTGGTTCCTTGAGGTAACCGCCGGGAGCCGATGACCGAGGATTCCACCATCTACGCGCCGGCCACGGCGCCGGGCCGCTCGGGCTTGGCCGTCATCCGGCTGTCCGGCCCTGCGGCGGGGGACAGCCTGCGCCGCCTGACCGGGGAGCCATTGTCCGAAGCGCGTAGAATTGTGCGGCGCAGCATAAACCATCCGATCACCGGCGAGACGCTTGACCAGGGGATGGTCGCCTGGTTTCCGGCGCCGCGCAGCTTTACCGGCGAGGAGGGGGCCGAGCTTTATCTCCATGGCGGGCGGGCTGTGGTAGCGGCGGTTCTGGCGGCTCTGGCGCAGCTTCCGAATTTGAAGTTGGCTGAACCCGGCGAGTTTACGCGCCGGGCCTTCCTCAATGGCCGGTTGGACCTGACCGAGGTCGAAGGGTTCGCCGATCTGGTCGCCGCCGAGACCGAGGCCCAGCGTCGCCAGGCGGTCCGGCAATTGGATGGGGTTCTGGGAGAGCTCTATGGCGGCTGGAGCGAGAGCCTGACCACGGCCCTGGCCCGGCTCGAAGCCGCGATCGACTTCCCCGATGAGGATCTGCCGGCAAATTTGATTGTTTCGGTAACGGAACAAGTCGCGCCGGTGGCCAAGGCCATCGCCGAGCACCTCGCCGATGGCCATCGCGGCGAGCGGCTGCGGGAGGGGTTGTCGGTCGTCATCATGGGCCCGCCCAATGCTGGGAAATCGAGCCTATTCAATGCATTGGCGAGGCGCGAGGCGGCGATCGTATCGCCCCAGGAAGGCACCACGCGCGATGTGCTGGAGGTGGCGCTCGACCTTGGTGGCTACCCGGTTCTGCTGGCCGACACCGCCGGATTGCGCCGCACCCGGAATGAAATCGAGGCCGAGGGCGTCCGGCGCGCCGAACGCCGCGCCGAGGATGCCGATCTGCGGATTTTCGTTCTGGATGCGGAACGAGTGGCCGATCAATTGCCGAACCTATTGAATCTCAAGCAGGATCGAGATCTGGTCCTGGCTAACAAGACGGATCTCCTGGCGGGTCGGCCCCTTCCGGAGGTCGGCCTCCCTTTGCTTCCGATTTCCGTTCGTTCCGGAGCCGGATTGAATGAGTTGGTGGCCCGGATCAGCCAGATCGCGGCCGAGAGCATGGATTCGGTCGGTTCGCCAGCCCTGACGCGAGCCCGACACCGCTCGGCCCTGGAAGAGGCGCTGGTGGCGCTGACCCGCAGCCGGGTCGCGCACGATCCGGAATTGGTGGCCGAGGATCTGCGCCTCGCCGTACGGGCCCTCGGCCGCATTACCGGCCGGGTGGATGTCGAGGATCTCCTCGACCGGATTTTCTCCGAATTCTGCATCGGGAAATGATCCCTGCGGCGGCCCCGATGTTTCACGTGAAACATGGGCTGCGACCGACGATCCCAGGGGCCCCGAGAGCTTTTGACTCGGATCGGGGTCGAGGATTAAAGTCCCGCGCCATGCGAGATTTCTACGATGTCGTTGTCGTCGGTGGAGGCCACGCCGGCTGCGAAGCCGCGGCTGCATCTGCGCGCATGGGCGCGGCAACGCTCCTTCTGACCCATCGACGGGACACCATCGGCGAGATGTCCTGCAACCCCGCCATCGGCGGCTTGGCCAAAGGTCACCTGGTCCGGGAAATCGACGCGCTCGACGGCCTCATGGCCCGGGCGATCGATCGCGGCGGCATCCAGTTCCGCGTCCTCAACCGGAGCAAAGGCCCGGCGGTTCAGGGGCCGCGGGCCCAGGCCGACCGGAAACTCTACAAGGCGGCGATTCAGGACCTGCTGGCCAACCAGCCCGACCTTGAGATTCTCGAAGAGGCGGCGGAAGGGATCGAGCTCGACCCGGCTGGCCATCTGGCGGCACTGATCACCAGGAGCGGCCGGCGGATCGGCGTTGCTGCCGTCGTCCTCACCACAGGGACCTTCCTGCGGGGCCTGATTCATATCGGCACGGAGACGCGGGCCGCAGGCCGGGTGGGCGAGGCGCCGGCAGTCGGATTGGCGGAAGCCCTGGAACGGGCCGGCTTCGCGATGGGGCGGCTCAAAACTGGGACCCCGCCGCGCCTCGACGGCGACACCATCGACTGGAGCGGCCTGGAGCGCCAGCCGGGCG
Source organism: Hypericibacter terrae (assembly GCF_008728855.1). Classification (GTDB taxonomy): domain Bacteria; phylum Pseudomonadota; class Alphaproteobacteria; order Dongiales; family Dongiaceae; genus Hypericibacter; species Hypericibacter terrae. Next base: position 5,663,389 of record NZ_CP042906.1, read on the forward strand.
ACCGGCCGCCGCAGCCCATGTCCTTCCTGACGGGCCGGATCGAGACGCTGCAGATCGACTGCCATATCACGGCGACGAGCGCCGCCGGCCATGACGTGATCCGCCGGAATCTGCATCGCTCGGCGATGTATTCGGGCCGGATCAAAAGCACCGGCCCCCGTTATTGCCCCTCTATCGAGGACAAGATCGTCCGCTTCGCCGATCGCGAGCGCCACCAGATCTTCCTTGAGCCGGAAGGGCTCGACGATTCCACCGTTTACCCCAATGGGATATCGACCTCCTTGCCGGCGGAGGTGCAGGCGGAGTTCCTGGTAACGATTCCGGGGCTGGAGCAGGCTCGGATCCTCCGGCCCGGTTATGCCATCGAGTATGACTTCATCGATCCGCGTGAGCTGAACGCGACGCTGGAGACGCGGCGGGTGCCGGGTCTCTTTCTCGCCGGCCAGATCAACGGCACGACCGGCTATGAAGAGGCGGCCGCGCAAGGGTTGATGGCCGGCATCAATGCCGCCCTCAAAGCCGGTGGGGGTGGCGCCTTCATCCTCGACCGGGCCGACGCCTATATCGGTGTCCTGATCGACGACCTGGTCACGAAAGGCACCGGCGAGCCCTATCGCATGTTCACCTCGCGGGCCGAGTATCGGCTGATGCTGCGGGCCGATAATGCGGATCTCCGTCTGACCGAGAAGGGGATTGCGATCGGCGCCGTCGCCAGTGACCGAGCCCAGCGCTTTGCGGCCAAGAAGACAGCGCTCGATGAGGCGAGGGGCCGGATGGCCGCTCTCAAGGAGACCCCGAACCGCCTGAAGCATCAGGGCTTCGCGATCAATCAGGATGGCGTCTGGCGGACCGCGTCGGAAATGCTGGGCTATCCGGGGGTCACTCTGGCGACCCTCGCCAAGGTCTGGCCGGAGCTCGCCGCCATTCCGGCCGAGATTGCCGAGCAGCTGGAGATCGAAAGCCGCTATGCGGGCTATCTCGAACGGCAGGAGGCCGACATCCGCGCCTTCCGTCGCGAGGAATCGCTCCAGCTTCCGGCCGATCTCGATTTCGCCGCGGTCGGGAGTCTCTCGACCGAGATCCGGGACAAGCTGACGCGCGTCCGGCCGGCGACCCTTGGCCAGGCGGGACGGATCTCCGGCGTGACCCCGGCGGCGCTCACGGCGTTGCTGCGCCATCTCCGCTCCGGCGCTCCTCGTCGCCCGATCGAAAATCCGGCCGTCGGCGAGGCCTGATCCTCGTCGCCATGACCGCACCTCTCACCCCCGAACGTTTCGCCGCCGAAACCGGTGTTTCACGTGAAACGCTCGCGAAGCTCGAGACGCTCTCCGAGCTCCTGGTCAAATGGCAGCGGGCCATCAATCTGGTCGCCGCCAATTCGCTCTCGGATCTTTGGCGCCGCCATATTTTGGACTCCGCGCAGCTCTACCCTTTGCTGCCGCCCCACTGCCGCACCGTGATCGATATCGGCAGCGGGGCCGGGTTCCCCGGCCTGGTGCTGGCGGCCATGGGCGTGCCGGATGTTCATTCGGTCGAGTCGGACCAGAGAAAATGCGCCTTTCAACGGGAGGCGGCCCGAGTCGCGGGGCTCTCCGTCACGATTCACGCCCAGCGCGTCGAATCACTGCCAAAAATGCAAGCAGACGCAATTATTAGTAGGGCCTGTGCCGACCTCCCCCAATTACTTGAATATGCCTACCCTTTTGTGTCACCCTCCAGCTGGTGCCTGTTCCTCAAGGGCCAGCAGGTCGAGCGCGAATTGACCGAGGCTGGCAAAGGCTGGAAGATGCAGACGGAGCGCTTTCCAAGCCGCACCGACCCCTCTGGAACCGTCCTGCGATTGAGCCATGTCGAACCTCTCCGACCTCACCGCGACGAACGATAATCCATTGAAAAGAGCCAAAGTTCTGGCGATGGCAAACCAGAAGGGCGGGGTCGGGAAAACCACGACCGCGATCAATCTGGCGACCGCACTGGCGGCTTGTGGGAAACAAGTCCTGATCGTGGATCTGGATCCCCAGGGCAATGCTTCCACCGGCCTCGGCATCGACCGCGCCCGACGGGTGGTGACCTCCTATGACCTCCTCGAAGGCGGCGCCAGCGCGCGGGAAGCGCTGCTGCCGACCCTGGTCCCGGGCATGTCGATCATCCCCGCGTCGGTCGATCTGTCCGGCGCCGAGATCGAGCTGGTGAGCGCCCTGAGGCGCGAGTTCCTGCTGCGCGAGGCGCTGAAGCCGATCCTGAATTCCTATGACTATGTTCTCATCGACTGCCCGCCCTCGCTCGGATTGCTGACCCTGAACGCGCTGGTCGCGGCCGATGCGGTGCTGGTGCCGCTGCAATGCGAGTTCCTGGCGCTCGAAGGTCTGAGCCATCTGATGATGACGATCCAGCGCATCAAGGAAGTGCTCAATCCCTCCCTTGAGATACAAGGGGTGGTATTGACCATGTTCGACAAACGCAACAGCTTGAGCGACTTGGTCGCCGCCGATGTGCGCGGCCATCTCGGCCACAAGGTCTATGACACGGTCATCCCGCGCAATGTGCGCATTTCCGAGGCGCCTTCGCATGGGAAGCCGGTCCTGCTCTATGATCTGAAATGCCCCGGGGCGCAGGCCTATATCCATCTCGCCAGTGAGATGCTGCGACGGGAGCGGATGGAGCCTGAGGCGGCTTGATCGACGACGGCAGCAAGAAACTCGGCCGCGGTCTGTCGGCACTGCTGGGAGCGGAAAGCGCCGACTACGCTTCGCTCGACCGGGTGCGTTTGTCCAAGATGGTGCCGATCGAGCAGCTCCAGCCGGGGCCGTTCCAGCCGCGCCGGCTGTTCGGCGACGAGGAGCTCGCGGCCCTCGCGGAATCGATCAAGGCGAACGGGATCCTGCAGCCGATCCTGGTGCGCCGCCGGCCGCAACAGCCCAACGCCTATGAAATCGTCGCCGGCGAACGCCGCTGGCGTGCGGCGCAGCGGGCGCAGCTTCATGAGGTCCCGGTCATCATTCGCGACCTCGCCGACCGCGAGGCGCTTGAGCTGGCGCTGGTCGAGAACCTGCAGCGCGAGAATCTGTCGGCCCTCGAGGAAGCCGAGGGCTATCGCCGCCTGCTCGAGGAATTCAAGAACACGCAGGAAGACTTGGCGCAACATGTGGGGAAGAGCCGCTCCCACATCGCCAATATGTTGCGGTTGCTGGGGCTGCCCAGCCAGGTCAAGGCACTGCTCGACGAGGGCCAGCTGACGGCGGGCCATGCCCGCGTGCTGGTGACGGCGGCCGATCCGGTCGGGCTCGCCAAGCAGATCGTCGCCCAGGGGCTGAATGTGCGCCAGGCCGAGCGCATGGCCAGCGCCGCCAAGCCCACCGCGTCACGAAAGAGCGCCAGATCGAAGCCCGGCGCCGCGGTTCGCGATGCGGACACTTTGGCGCTCGAGCGCGACCTCTCCAACCTCCTGGGGCTCAAGGTCTCGATCAATTTCGACGGGCAGGGCAGCGGTGCGCTGACCATCCATTATAAGAGCCTCGACCAGCTGGACGACCTGCTGCAGCGCCTGACCCGCGCGGCGGGCGCCGCCGCCAAACCCGCTGAAGACTGATCCGGGACGGCCGGCCTAATCGTCCAGCCGCAATTTCCTGACGCCGATCGCCTCGAGGCATTGCAGCAGGAACACGGCCGTGAAGCTGTCGCGGGCGATCTTGTTGGCGATGTTCCGCTCGGTTTCCTTGACGCCCAGGGGCTCCAGCTTTTCCGCCAACTTGCGGTAGCTCACATTGCGGCGCTTGAGTTCAGCCTTCAGGATGCCCTTCGTCCGGGCGCCCCAATCGATCGCTTTGACATCCTTGGTCATCTCTCCGCGTCCCCATCTCGATAGAAACATCATCACATTTGATGATTTTACATCGAACAAGATCGCCGGACCCATACTCTCGATATTTTTACATCGAATGTGACGATGTCGCCGGTCCTGGAGCGCGACTGGGCGGGACGCCGCGGACTGGAGCGCCCCGATCCGGTCCCAATCTCCCCAGGGGTCAAAAAATGCTGCAGCCATGCTGCACCGATGCTGCGCAGCATCAGGGTCATGCTGCGCAGCAAAATCAGCGGGTTGGCGGGTTCAGCGCGCCGGCTTGATGGCCGCGATTTCCAGGAAGACCCGCCGGCAGAGGGTCTCTGCCGGGGAGCCGGAGCGCTTGCAGAGCTGCTCGGTCGCCAGGATGCGTTCCAGGGCGGTGGCGATGCCGCCGGACGACCAGCGTTTCGCGGCCGCCTTGAACCGATCCTCATATTTGAAGAAGACCGGGGGCCGGAGGCCGCGCATCGCGCCTTCGATCCCGCCGCTCTGATCGGCCTTGCCGATCGCCCATTGCAACCGCAGGAAATGCCGTGCCGCGGCGCGCAACAGCGAGATCGGGGCCGCACCCTCGCCCAGGCTGCGGGCGAGCCCGCGCTCGACCCCCGCCATGTCGCGGTCGCTCAAGGCATAGACCAGGTCGTCGACCGCATGCGCGGCGCTGTCGCCGACGGCGGCCTCGACATCGGCCAGCGCCACCGTCTTCCCGCTGCCGCCCATATAGAGTGCGAGCTTTTCGAGCTCCGAGAGCGTCACCGCGCGGTCGCCGCCGAGACGCGCCGAAAGATAGGAGAGGGCGTCCGGCGCGATTGCGAGCCCCTCCTGCTGCAGCTTGTCCTTGATGACGCCCGACAGGCTGGCGCCCTCGTCGCGATAGCAGGGCAGGGCGGCCGCCTGGTCGGCCGTCTCGCACAGCTTGCGCAAGGCCGAGCGGCTCGGCAGTTCCTCGGCCTCCAGCACGATCAGGCTGTCGGTGGCGGGCGAGGCCTTGGCACCCGCCAGGTAGGATTTGAGGATCGCGGCGACATCGTCGTCCGCATCCTCGATGCGTACCGCGCGGCGTCCGCCGGTGAGCGACATGGCCATCGCCTCGTCGGCGAGGCGCGCCGGATCTTCCTTGAGGGCCTTGCCGGTCAGGACCGCGACGCGGAAGGGATCGTCGAGGCTGCCGGCGGCGCCGCGCACCAGCTGATTGGCGCGCTCATGGACCAGGCCCGCATCGACGCCATAGACCAGCACCGCCATGATCTGCGGATCCGGCTTGGCGAGGAATCGCTCGATCGTCTTGCCGGTCAATTTCATCGCGGCGGCGCGATCAGCCGGCGATCAGGGCGAGGCCGGCGCCGCGGGTGCTGCCGGTGCTGCCGGTGCTGTCGGGGCCGGCGCCGCGGGTTGGGCGGCCGCGGCGGCCGCCTCCCCGCTCGAGAAGAACAAGGCGAGGCGCGTGCTGATATCGTCGCTCAGCTGCTTGGTGGCACGCCGGCGGACATCCTGCTCCGACGAGAGCGTCGCATACTGCGAGTTCTGGATGTCGTAGCTGAGGCTGCTGCGGCTCTGCGAGGTGAGCAGCGTGCTGCCGCTCTTGATGTCCCGCAGCTTGTAATGCGCCGTCAGGTCGAGGATCGTCCGCGACGCGGTGTTGTTCGGCTCGAGCAGCAGGTCCGCACCGCTTTCCACGATCACGACCTCGAGCACATAGACCGGCTCGGCCGGCTTGCCGGTCGGATTGAGACGGTCGCGCAGCTGATTATAGAGCAGCTGGCCGGTGCGATTGGCGATCGGCGCGATGCGGACATTGGCGAGATCGGCGTTGGTGTTCTGGCTGTCGCTGTGCGTGCCGTAGAGCGGATGGAAACCGCAGCCGCCGAGCGCGCCCGCGACGCCGAGCGCGGCGAGACCGAACAGCCAGCTTCGTCTGCTGTTAGAGAACGACATTGACGATCCGATTGGGCACAACGATCACTTTGCGCGGCGGCTTTCCCTCGAGCAAGCGGCGAATTCGCTCATCGGCCAACGCTTGCGATTCCGCCAGCGCCTTGTCGCAATCGCGCGGCAGCTCGATCGTGGCCCGCAGCTTGCCATTGACCTGGACCGCGACCGTGACGCTGTCCTCGCGCGTCAGATTCGCATCGGCTTTGGGCCAGGGCGCATCGCAGAGCAGGCCCTTGCCCCCCAGGACTTGCCAGATCTCCTCGGCCAGATGCGGCATCATCGGTCCGGCCAGCCGCGCCAGCGCATCATAGGCTTCGCGCAACGCCCAGGGCCTTCCGCCTTCCGGCGTCGCCGTGAAATCCTCCAGCGTGTTGGCGAACTCGTAGAGCCGGGCGACCGCCTTGTTGAAATGGAAAGCCTCGATATCCTGCGTCACCGCGGCCACGGTCTTGTGGGTGGCGCGCCGCAGCGCCGTCGCCTCGTCGTCGAACGCATTCGGCGCAGGTCCCCCCGCCGCCATGCGAGGCAGCGCATCGCCGGTCATGCGCCAGAGCCGTTGTGCGAAGCGCCAGGCGCCCTGCACCCCGGCCTCGGTCCATTCGAGGTCGCGCTCGGGCGGGCTGTCGGAGAGCATGAACCAGCGCGCGGTGTCGGCGCCGTAGGCGTCGATGATGTGGGTCGGATCGACCACGTTCTTCTTCGACTTGCTCATCTTCTCCGAGCGGCCGATCGCGACGGGGTGGCCGTCGGCAACCGCCACGGCCTTGCCGCCTTCCTTGCGGACATCGCTCGGAAACAGCCATTCGCCGTCGACGTCGCGATAGGTCTCGTGACAGACCATGCCTTGCGTGAAGAGCCCGTCGAACGGCTCGTCGATGCCGAGATAGCCGCAGCGCTTGAGCGCGCGGGTGAAGAAGCGCGAATAGAGCAGATGCAGGACCGCATGCTCGACGCCGCCGACATACTGGTCGACGGCGAGCCAATAATCGACATCCGGGCGCTCCATCGCCTGGTCCGAGCGCGGGCTGCAATAGCGCGCGAAATACCAGGAGGATTCGACGAAGGTGTCGAACGTGTCGGTCTCGCGCCGCCCCGGCTTGCCGCAAGTCGGGCAGGCGACATGCTTCCAGGTCGGATGATGGTCGAGCGGATTGCCCGGCTTGTCGAAGGTGACGTCGTCGGGCAGAAGCACCGGCAGCTGGTCCTTCGGCACCGGCACGATGCCGCAGGCCCCGCAATGAATCACCGGGATCGGGCAGCCCCAATAACGCTGGCGCGAGACGCCCCAGTCGCGCAGGCGATAGGCGACCGTGCCCTCGCCCTGGCCCAGTGCCGTCAGCCTGGCGATCGCCGCCTTGAGCGCGCTCGGCACATCCATGCCGTCGAGGAAATCGGAATTGAACAGCGTGCCGTCGCCGACATAGGCCTCGTTGGCGACCGCGAAGGCTTTGGGGTCCTCGCCCCTCGGCAGCACCACCGGCGTCACCGGCAGCTTGTATTTGCGCGCGAAGTCGAGATCGCGCTGGTCATGCGCCGGGCAGCCGAAGATGGCGCCGGAGCCATATTCCATCAGCACGAAATTCGCGACATAGACCGGCAGCGTCCAGCCCGGATCGAACGGATGGATCGCCTTGAGGCCGGTATCGAAGCCCTGCTTCTCCGCGGTCTCGAGCGTGGCCTCGCTGGTGCCCATGCGGTTGCACTCGGCGATGAAGGCAGCGAGCTTCTCGTTCTTCTTGGCCAGTTCCGCCGCCAGCGGATGGTTCGGCGAGAGCGCCACGAAGGAGGCGCCATAGAGCGTGTCGGGCCGGGTCGAGAACACCTCGATGCGCTCTTGCGAATTCTTCACCTTGAAGAAGAAGCGCGCGCCCTCGGAACGGCCGATCCAGTTCTCCTGCATCAGCCGGACCTTGGCGGGCCAGCGCTCGAGCTGGCCCAGCGCCGCCAGCAGCTCGTCGGAATAGGCCGTAATGCGGAAGAACCATTGCGACAAGGTGCGCTTCTCGACCAGCGCGCCCGAACGCCAGCCGCGCCCGTCGATCACCTGCTCGTTGGCGAGCACGGTCTGGTCGATCGGGTCCCAATTGACCATCGCTTCCTTGCGATAGGCCAGGCCCGCCTCGAGCATCTCGAGGAACATGCGCTGCTCGTGCCGGTAATATTCGGGATGGCAGGTCGCGATCTCGCGATCCCAGTCGAGCGACAGCCCCATCGATTTGAGCTGGCCGCGCATGGTCGCGATGTTCTCGTAGGTCCATTTGGCCGGATGGACGTTCTGCGCGATGGCGGCGTTCTCGGCCGGCAGGCCGAACGCGTCCCAGCCCATCGGATGCAGCACGTTGAAGCCTTGCGCGCGCTTATAGCGGGCGACCACGTCGCCCAGCGTGTAGTTGCGCACATGGCCCATATGGATGCGGCCCGACGGATAGGGAAACATCTCGAGCACGTAGTATTTCGGGCGCTGGGGATCGCGCTTGGCGGCGAAGGATTTGCGCTCGTCCCAGCGCTGCTGCCACTTACGCTCGGTTTCCTTGAAATTATATCGGGTGCTCGTCATGCCGGTCGGGAGAAGGAGAGGGGAAAACGGGGCCTAGCATTAGCGGAGGCCCCCAGGAATGACAAGCAAGGGCGCGGAATTCCGCCCTTCTGCGCGAGGGTGCCGGCGATCCGGGGCAGGGATCCTACGTCGTCAGCGGGCCGGAACCGACGGTTTCGAATCCAGGGTGAGGAAGAAGGTCAGAAGCGCGAAGCGGGTGCCGGCGGTGACCGGAAGCGCCTCATGCACCAGGGCGCAGGAGAACACCACGGCCCCGCCGCGCGGCGGCTTGTAGCGCTGCTGTCCATACTCCGGAAAGATCAGCTCGCCGCCCTCATATTCATCGCTGTTGAGATTGAGCGTCATGGCGAACATGCGATTGCCGGTACCGGGACCCTGGCTGTCGCGATGGCGCCGGAAATAGTCGCCGCGCCCGGCGTCGTAACAGGTGACCTTGAAGTTCTCGAAGCGGAAGCCCGCGGTGAAATGGAAGGCCTTGGCCATCTCCGGCGCCACGCGGCGGCCGATTGTCGTCGCCAGGACCTGGGTGAGGGCGTCGTCGCGAATGATATGGTCGCGCCGCTTCTTCAATGCCTCATAGACCTCATGGGTCTGTTCGCCCTTGACCCTGCCCGCGACGCGGCCCTCTTCATGGCCCTGTTCATGCCAACGCCGGATCAGCGCCTGGGTGGTCGCGCGGTCGAGCACATTGGGCACGATCAGCGCAGGCGCTGCCGAGCCGGCGGTCTCGGCGGAGGTCACGGGGACCGACCCCGCCAGACGCCGCAGCGCCGCATCGCTCGCCATGGCCCCAGGGCCGCTGTCGATCAGCCTTTGATTGGGATCGAGCAGCAGGAAGGCCGGTCCGGCCGGGAGGCCTGCCGCCCGGTAGAGGCCGGGCAGGATGCGGCCCGCGGCATCGCCCAGAAGGAGGAAGGGCAGGGCCAGCACGTTCGGGGTTTGCGCGCTGTCGCCCGGTACCAGCCCCAGGATATCGATGTCCGCCGCGAGAAAACCGCCATGGGCCGCTGCATAGGCGGCAAGCGTTTCCGGCTGGGGTGCCAGGAGCAGGGCCAGCGGCCGGCCCAGATTGCGTTCATAGAAGGGCCGCATGGCGCCATGCTGATCGGCCGCCATGAAATTGGGAACGCGGTCGCCGGGGGCGAGTGCTGTCGGCGGCAGGCGGATCGGCTGCGATCCTTCGTTTCCCAGGGAATGAACCGGCTCGGTCACGGGTTGCATCGGTGCCTCTGGCGTCTCGGCGTTATCGTGGCGTTATCGGGCCGGCCCGCCCGGCTCGGGGCTGCGCAGGAAGGATAGCAGGGTGAAACGCCGCCCGCGCGTCACCGGCAGGGCCTCATGCATCAGCGAGCAGGAGAACAGGATGGCGCCGCCGGTTCCGGGGCGATAGCGATGCGGCCCATATTCCGGGAACAGGAGCTCGCCCCCATCATGTTCCTCGCTGTTGAGGTTGAGGGTGAGGGCGAAGCGGCGGTCGGCGGTCGACGGGCTGGAATTGTCGCGATGGCGGCGGAAGTAATCGCCGCGATCGGCGTCATAGCATGTGATGATGAAGCGATCGAAGCGGAACCGGTTGAAGCCGAAGGCCTTGTCCAGCTCGGGCGCGATCCGCCGGCCGATGATGCCCACCAGCGTCTTCAGCAGCCTCTCGTCCTGGATTGCGTGGTCGCGGCGCTTCTTCATGTTGTGATGGACGCGCCGGACCTCTTCGCCATCGACGATCGAATTGACCGAGCCTTCGTCATGCCCGAGCCGGTGCCAGCGCTCGATGAGGGCGGCGCAGGCGGCGCGGTCGAGCACGTTGGGCACCAACAGCGCGGGCGCCACCCGGTCGAGGGTCTGGGCCGGCACGGGCGGCGTCAGCTCGACCAGCCGGCCCATCGCCCAGTCCGCCAGCCCGGCGCCGACCCGGGCCTCGATCAGGCGCTGGTTGGCGTCCAGCAGGAGCCAGAGCCCGGGTGCGGGGAGGAGGGCGGCGGCCTTGACCAACCCATTGATAATGGTGCGTTTTGTGTCCACCAACAGCAGCTGCCCCAGGGGCGTCTCTGTCGCCAGCGCCTTGAGTTTGGCTCCATCGTCCGGGGCGACCACGAGCAGATCCAGACCGGCACCGGCGGCGCGCGCCGCGGCGGCCCGCAATCCTGCGATTTCGCCGTCGATCGCGCCCTCGAGCAGAACCAGGAGCGCCAGGGGATTGCCGCGCGACCGGTCATAGAAGGCGCGGAAGGCGCCTTCCTGGTCGGCCAGGACGAAATTGGGCACCCGGTCTCCGGGGGCCAGCGTCGCCGTCGGCGCCGCCAGCTCGATGGCGGGATCGCGGGAGGATTCAGCGACGCCGGGAGACATGCATGGGCACCTCGCCGGGCTGGGGAGCGCTCCAAGCCCCGGCCGGGCCCCTAGGGGCGCCGGGCCGGGGGCTCGGCATCCCTATTCGCCGGTCTGCGTGACGCGCAACTGACGCGCGCGGGTCAGGATGGCGTTTTCCAGATCGGTTGCCGTCGACGGGGCCACGGGCGCATCGACCCAGTTGGCGCCCTGCATTTCCTGGCGGAACACCGCGGCCCGGACGCCATCGGCGCGCAGCGTGCGGCCCAGGATATAGACGTTCACCTTGAAGCGTTCGCTGGGCGTCTGCGGCGGCGTGTACCAGTCGGTGATGATGACGCCGCCGAACGGATCGGCCGAGACCAGCGGCATGAAGGACATGGTGTCCAGCGAGGCGCGCCACAGGAAGCTGTTGACGCCGATGCCGGCACCGCCGCCGCCGCCCTGATCCTGGGTCGGCGCCGATGCATTGCCGAGGGTGAGGCCGCCGGGACCGAAAACCGAGGCCGGCTCGCCATAGGCCGGTGTCGTCTGGCCGGGACGGCGCAAATCCGGATATTGCGAATTAGGATCGCCGTATGCGCAGCCGAACAGAAGCGTCGGAGCCAGCAGCAGGGCCGCCGCCGCCATGATCTTGTTGCGCCACCCGCGCTTCGCCTTCGCGGTGTCGCGCCGACCACTCGCCATGAACGCATTCCTTCCGATAAGCATCTGTAAGGGCGAGGAAGCTTAAAGCAGAGCCCCCGTGACGGGTCAAGGCTGGCGGCGACGGGCGCCGACCCTTCCGGGCCCGCGCAAAGCTGTCGCAGTTGCTCAATCCGGCAGGGCCGCCGACGAAAGCCGGCCATTTGCGCCGTTCATGGCGGCAGAATGGCGCGCAGGAGCCCGCGCGGCGGCGCTCGGGGGGCCGGATTTTTCTGGCGAGGGACCGCTCTTTCCCCTATCTAGCCCTTAACCCCCGGCGCGCGCCGCCCGACGGGCCCAAGGATTTCTCCGGGCCACCCGCACGGTCGCCGTTCCGCCAACACGTCTTTGGAATCCGAACCCTCCGCATCATGGGCAAGATCGTCTGGCTCGCTTCCTATCCCAAATCGGGCAACACCTGGCTGCGGGTCTTTCTGCATAACCTGTTCCGCGATCCGAACGAGCCTTACGACATCAATCGGATCGACAAGTTCTCTGTCAGCGATTCCGCCGCCGGCTGGTATCAGCAGCTCGATCCGCGGCCCGTGACCGAGATGTCCTTCGAGGAGATCGCGAAGCTGCGCCCGCGGGTGCACAAGCTCCTGACCGGCATCTTCCCGGACAACGTCTTCGTGAAGACGCACTGCGCGCTGGTGGAATCCTACGGCACGCCGGCCATCACGATGGAGGAGACCGCCGGCGCGGTCTATATCGTGCGCAACCCGCTCGATGTGGCGATCTCCTACGCGCATCATTTCGGTCGCAGCATCGACGAGGCGATCGAGGAAGTGAACCGGCCGGGATTGCAGACCCAGACCGGGCCGCGGCACGTGTTCGAGGTGATGGGCTCCTGGAGCGAGCATGTCGCCAGCTGGACCGCCAGGCCCAGCCCCGCCCTCCACGTCATGCGCTACGAGGACATGCTGACCGAACCCGAGAAGGCGTTCGGCGGCGTGGTCCGGTTCTTCGGCCTCAATGCGGCGCGCCCGCGCCTGCTCAAGGCGATCGAGCAGAGCTCGTTCCGCAACATGCAGGAACAGGAGCAGCAGAAGGGTTTCGAGGAACGTCCCGACAAGTCGGAGCGCTTCTTCCGCGAGGGCCGCGCCGGGCAATGGCGCGACCAGCTCACGCCGGCGCAGGTCGAGGCCATCGTCAAGGTCCATCGCCAGCAGATGAGCCGCTTCGGATATTATCCGCTGCCGACGGGCGGATGAGCCGGCCGCCCTCGCCCCCGCCGGGTTCGCCGGCCGCGCGCGGCGCCGGACCCCCGCCGGAGTTTCTCGCCGCGGTCGAGCATCATCGCGCCGGCCGGCTGCGCGAGGCCGAGGCGCTCTATCGCAAGGTGCTCCAGAAATTTCCGCGCGTCGCGGAGGCGCACGGCCTGCTGGGATATCTGACCCACCAGGACGGGCAGCATGAGGCGGCGCTCGGCCATCTCGCCAAGGCGATCGAGCTCAATCCCAACTTCATCGACAGCTATGTCTGGCGCGGCATGGCGCTTCAGGCACTGGGGCGCGCCGCCGAGGCCGAGGCCAGCTATCGCCGGGTGCTCATCTACAACCCTCGCCATTTCGATGCCTTATGCAATCTTGCCGGCGCGCTGGTGCTGCAGCATCGCGCGGCCGAGGCAATTCCCCTGCTCGAGAAGGCGATCGCGCTTCATGGCAATCGTGCCGAGGCGCATTACAATCTCGGCCGCGCGCAAATGGATCTGGGGCGGCCGGACGCCGCGGTCGACAGCCTTCGCCGCGCGGTGCAATTGCGGCCCGACTATATCGAGGCGCAGACCAATCTCGGCGGCTGCCTGGTCGAGCTCGGCCATCACGCGGAAGCCGAGCGCGCGCTCGAGCGCGCGCTGGCCCTCGATCCGACGCGGCCCGAAAGCCATTACAATCTCGCCCGCGCACGCAGCGAGCGGGTCGATGCCGGCGAAACCGAGGCGATGCTGCGCGCGGCGCTCGAGCTCAGGCCCGAATATCCCGAAGCGCGCGTCGAGCTCGCCAATCTGCTGATGGCACTGGGGCGGCGCGCCGAAGCCGTCGAGCAGCTGCGCTACACCGTCGAGACCTCGCCGGATTCCACCGTGGCGGTTTCGAGCCTGCTGATGGCGCTCAACTACGATCCCGAGCTCGGCCCGGATCAGGTGGCGCAGGAGCATCGCGAATTGGCCGCCGGCATCGCCGCGCGGGCCGGCCCGCCCGCTCCCGCGCGCCTGTCGCGTGGCGCCGCGAATGCGGATCGACGGTTGCGGATCGGCTATCTGTCGCCCGATTTTCGTTCGCATTCCTGCGCCTACTTCATCGAACCGCTCCTGGCCGCGCAGGATCGCACGCAATGGGAGATCTACGCCTACTCCACCACGCCCGGCGAGGATGCCGTCACGCGGCGGATCCGCGCGCTGGTCGATGTCTGGCGGCCCGTGCGCTATCTCGACGACGCGGCTCTGGCCCGGCTGATCGCGGAGGACGGGATCGACATCCTGGTCGACCTCGCCGGCCACACCGCCGGCGGCCGGCCGCTGGCCCTGGCGATGCGGCCGGCACCCCTCGCGGTGAGCTGGCTGGGTTATCCCAACACGATGGGGCTGGCGGCGATCGATGCGCGGATCACCGACGCGATCGCCGATCCGGCGGGTGCGAGCGACGAACGCCATCTCGAACGTCTGCGGCGATTGCCCGGCGGCTTCCTCTGTTATCGCCCGCCCGCCGATGCGCCCCTGCCCGCGACAAGATCGGCCGACGGCCCCTTGGTCTTCGGCTGCTTCAATTCGGCGCTCAAGATCAATCCGGCGGTCGCAAGGGTCTGGGCGCGAATCCTGGAACGAGTGCCGGGTTCGATCCTGAAACTGCGCGCGCTCCAGTTCCAATATCCGGCCGCGATCGACGCGATGCGGGCGCTCTTCACCGAAGCGGGGCTGGATCCCGCGCGGATTCAGTTCTCGTCCTGGCAGGCGACCATCGCCGAGGGTCTCGCAGACTACGGCACCATCGACCTGGCGCTGGACCCCTTCCCCTATAACGGCACCACCACGACCTGCGAGGCGCTGTGGATGGGGGTTCCGGTGGTGGCGCTGGCGGGCGCGGCGCATGCGGGTCGCGTCGGCGCCAGTCTGCTCTCGTCCCTCGGCCTCGAGACGGAGCTGGTCGCCTCGTCGCCCGACGACTATGTCACGAAAGCCGCGGCCCTGGCGGCCGACCGTGGACGGCTGCAGCATCATCGCACGACGCTGCGCGCGCTGATGGCCGCGTCGCCATTGACCGACGCGACGCGCTTTGCAAGCGAGTTCGAGCAGAGCTTGCGCGCCGCATGGCGCGACGCCGTCGCCGATCGGCCCTCATGACCGCGCCCCGCCCCGCAGGCGAAGACCGCCCGGTGTTGAGACTGCTGCATCATCTGGCCCGGACCGGCGGCACGACCATCAGCAAATGCCTCGCCGTCATGCCGGGCGTGGCACTCCTGAGCGAGATCCATCCGCTCGGGCTCGAGAAGATCAGCGCGCTGCACCAGGCCATGACCTGGTTCGGCCTGGTCGATGCGCGGGAGATCGAGCGGCTCGGGCCCCGTCCCGATTTCGCCGCCTCGATCCGGCTGATCGCCGACCGCGCGTCGACGCGGGGCTTGCGGCTGGTGATCCGGGATTGGAGTCATCTGGATTTTGCCGGCGCGCCCCTGGTCGAGACGCCGTCCTTCCGTTTGACCACGGCCGAATCCCTGGCCGCGCATTTCCAACTCCGCCAGGTCGCGACCGTGCGCCACCCGATCGATCATTGGCAGAGCCTGCGCCGCGTCCCCCTGATGCGCGGGAAGATCGACCTCGACCGGTTCCTCAAGGGTTATCGCCGCTTCGCCGAACTCGCGGTGCCGATGGGCTTCGTCCGCTTCGAGGATTTCTGCCGGCGGCCGGAGGAGCAGCTCCAGCGTCTATGCCATGCGCTCGATCTTCCCTACGACCCGGGCTGGCGGCAGCGCTGGGCCGGCTATGATCGCATCACCGGCGACGAGAACGCGCAACGCGGCACGGACGAGATCGGGCTGCCGCGCCGCCGCCCGCTCGAGCCCGGCCTCGCCGAGGCCTTCCTGAAACATCCGGATTACCAACCGTCCCTGACGCTGCTGGGCTACCGCCACCCGATCTGAGTCCCACGATCCGAGTCCCCCGATGTGAGTCCAAGGGTCAAACCTGCCGCCATGCCGACCGAGACCCCGGAACCCGCGCTGCCGATCCTGCTCTGCACCACCGTCGTGCGGTCGGCGCATCATGGCTCCAGTCACGGTGGCGCCTATCTCGTCGACATGGAGCGCGGCGATCATCGCCAGATGCTGGATTGGAACGACGCGGCGATCGACTGGAGCGGTCGCGGCGGCGACCGTGGCTTGCGCGGCATCGCCTGTCACGGCGATGAGGTCTATATCGCCGCCGCCGACGAGATCTTCGTCTATAGCCCCGACTTTCGCCGTTTGCGTTCCTTTCGCCATCCCTGCCTCGGGCTCTGTCACGAGATCTTCATCGCCGAGGACCGGCTCTATCTGACATCGACCGCCTTCGATTCCATCCTCGTCTATGACCTTCCGGCACGGCGCTTCATCGCCGGTCATTGCCTGCGGCGCGATGCGGCGACGGGAGCGCTGCTCTACCGGCCGTTCGATCCGGCGGGTCCCGGCCTGCCCGACACCGGCGACAGCACGCATATCAACAATGTCTTCGTCGAGGGCGGGCGGATCTTCGTCGGAGGCGTCGGCCTCGACCGGCTGATCGAGCTCAGGGACGGCCAGGCGACCGCCTATGCGAGATTGCCGACCTGGACCCACAATGCGCGCCCCTTCGCCGGCGGCGTCATTGCCAACAGCACGCAAGGCGACGTCGTCCTGATCGCCGAGCGCGACGGCCGCCCGCGCCTCTCCTTGCCGGTTCCGCGCTATCCGGCCGGGCAGTTGCTGAATAGCGACCTGCCGGCGGATTTCGCGCGCCAGGCCTTCGGGCGAGGCCTGGCCGTCATCGACGACCGCCATATCGTCGCCGGGTCCTCGCCGGCGACCCTGACCGCCTGGTGCCTGGACCCGTTAACCAGATTGGCGACCGTCAACCTCAGTCTCGACGTTCGCAACGCCGTGCATGGCCTTGTCGTCTGGCCATTTGGCCGTACATGGAAATGATAAGGCCGATCCCTGCCCTGCGGTGACAGGATGCCGGGCGTCCGACCATCGCCGCCCCCACCGGCGGCTGGCGAGCGGCCCGAGGCCCGACCAGGGAGGGCTCATGAAGCTCACCTTGTTGAGCACGACGGCGCTGATTTCGGCGGGCCTTGCGGGGTTTGCGGCATCGTCGCGGGCCCTGGCCGACGAGGGCGTGCAACTGGGCATCGGCGGCTACTACGCCTCGGCCGCGGGCCTCATCCTGGAACAGACCGACAAAGATGGCTCGGCCGGCCACAACACGCGCGACGTCGTGTTTCGCCAGGATGTCGAGGTCTATTTCCAAGGCATGACGACGCTCGACAATGGCGTCACCGTCGGTGCGGTCATCCAGATGGAAGGCCAGCAGTCGGACGATCAGATCGACGAGGTCTATGCCTATTTCCAGGGCGGATGGGGTCAGATCCGTTTCGGCAGCGACGACGACGCCACCGAGCAGCTGGGCTATCTCATCCCGTCCGCCTCCAACATCTTCGGCGTGGATTCGCCCGATTTCGAGTTCGGCAACGACCACGGAAACGGCTTCAGCAACGGCAACTTCCAGACCAACGACACTCTCCTCGATATCTCGGGCGACGCCACCAAGATCATCTATTTCAGCCCCAGTTTCGGCGGCTTCAATTTCGCCGTCTCCTACGCACCCGACCGCCGGGGCGAGGACAGCTACAGCTATTGGTCGGGACCGGGCGGCACCACGCTCAGCAACAATACCGGCCAGGTCCAGGACGTGTTCTCGATCGCGCTGGAATTCGATCAGGACTTCAACGGCCTGGGACTGGCCTCAGGGGTGGGCTTCGCCGAAGGGCAATGGGAAAACCCGATGCCGCGCCAGGGCAAGACGACCTGGGGCATGAACGCGCATCTCGATCTGAGCTATTCCGGCTTCACCCTCGGCGGCTCGATGGCCTTCCAGAACAACTACACCACGCTGGGCGCCGGTGCCGATTTCCTGATCTACGGGGTCGGCGCCACCTACAGCTGGGATCTCTGGACCGTCGGCCTCGCCTGGTCGCATGGCGATTATGAATATGCCAGCAGGACCGACGAGGACGACCTCGACATCATCGAGTTCACCGGCCGGTATGATCTCGGTTCCGGCATCTCCCTCGACGCCATGGTCGGGGTCAATAACCTCGACACTCCCGCCAGCTCCCCGCGCTCCGATTACACGGCCTGGCAGGCCGGGATGGGCTTCTATATCGGCTTTTAGGCGGCCCGTGCCCGCTTCGACGATCGGGCCCTCGGGCCGGAAAGCCTGAGGGAGCTGCCGCGGCCCTTGCGGAGCCAACAGCAAGCGCGGTCCCTCTGACAACTCCGCAGGGGACTTGATCTCCTTTTTCCACCCGCCTCGCCCCGGACTCGGCTTTTTGTCGGCCGGCTGGCCCCGATTTCCGTACCGCACCAGGCGATGCCTAGTTCCGCCATCGGAAGGTTTCGGGCCATTCAAACTTTACCAATCGTTCATAGTACTTGTGGCTTTTCAGCAACAGTATGACAGAAAGGCCATATTCGTCCGGCGGTTTGCTTGACCGTTAATGATACGGGCGCAATAAGGGTAGCGCCGGAATGTAGCGTCGATGCCGGCTTTCTGTTTCGGGGGCCTTGTCTAGGGGGCTGGCGTAACAGGGGGTGCGGTCCTGGGGGCTTAAAACCGGCTGCAATGGGGAGCCGAGAGTAGCTAGCGCTCTCGGCTGAAACTCTAAGAACAGGAACCGACTGTCATGAAACATGTTCTCCTCGGTACGACCGCATTGGTCGCCGCCGGGTTCGCAGCGAGCAGCGCCCATGCGGCGCAGGGCGTTCAGCTGGGAATCGGCGGTTACTACGCGGCGGCCGCCGGCCTGATTCTCAGCCAAGACGACAACAACGGCGATCCGGGCGCACACACCCGCGACGTCGTCTTCCGTCAGGACGTCGAAGTTCACTTCAAGGGCGAGACCACGCTCGACAACGGTCTGACCGTTGGCGCGCGCATCGAGCTCGAAGGCCAGCAGTCCGACGACCAGATCGACGAAGTCTGGGCGTACTTCAAGGGCGGTTGGGGTCAGATCCGCTTCGGTGACGACGACGACGCCTCCGAACAGCTGCACTACCTGATCCCGAATGCCTCGAACGACTTCGGTGTCGACACGCCGTACTTCGAATTCTCGAACAACCACGGCAACGGCTTCAGCAACGGCTCGTTCCAGACGAACAGCACCGTGCTGAACATCTCGGGCGACGCCACGAAGATCCTGTATTTCAGCCCGACCTTCGCGGGCTTCAGCTTCGGCATTTCGTTCGCTCCGGACCGCCGCGGTGAGAATTCGTACTCCTACTGGTCGCAGTCGGGCGGTACGACCCTCTCCAACAACTCGGGTCAGGTCCAGAACGTCGTGTCGGCGGCTCTGAACTTCGATCATGACTTCAACGGCGTCAGCCTCGCCACCGGTATCGGCTTCGGCGAAGGTCAGTTCGAATCGACGGGCAACAGTGTGAACCCCGCTAACGGCGGCCATAACGTGACGACCACCTGGGGCGTCGACGGTCACTTGATCGTCAGCTTCTCGGGCTTCACGATCGGTGGCGCCGGTGTGTTCCGCGACAACTGGCAGAGCGCCAGCGGTGCGGATTACTGGGTTGCCGGTATCGGCGGTACCTACAACTGGGACGCCTGGACCGTCGGCCTCGCCTGGTCGCATGGCGACTACGAGTACGCGAACAGCGGCTCTTCGTCCGACACCATCGACATCATCCAGATCACCGGCCGTTACGATCTCGGCCCGGGTATCTCGCTGGACGCGATGGTCGGCTACAATACGCTGAATGCCGGCAACAACACCGGTCATCAGGACGACGACACTTGGGAAACTGGCGTGGGCTTCTTCATCGGGTTCTAACCCGGGAAGTCACGGGGGCCAGAGCCCGGAGGGGCGGCGCAAGCCGCCCCTCTTTCTTTTTGTGGATTCCCACCCGGGGCGGCTTCGGCCGCCCCTTTTTTCTCGTGGATATGAGCGGCGGCTTCGGCCGCCCCCTCTCTTCCGTAGGGTGGTGGTCTCGGTCCGCCCCCGGCCGGATCTGCATCGGTCTTCGTCCGGCGGCGACTGCGGATCCGGCGTCCGTCATCCCCGATCGCAATCCTCGCCCTGTCCCCTCGCGAGCTCCCTACGCAAAGAACAGGGCGGCATCGCCGGCTGCGGCCAGTTCGGACGCGGATGTCCGCTGGCGGCCTGCATCGCTCGCCCGAAGATGGCCACAGCGCAGGGTTGAATTTCCCGAAGCCCGAGAAAAATCGCGCGATCTCGCCCGAATATGAATCTCGATTCATAACCCGCATGGACCGAGAGTTATCGCCTGCATAACAGGATGTTCATGACGCTCCATCCATCATGTGATCCGCGCGCCACAGCGTGCCGAAAAGCATCACTGCGGATGCAGTTAACTTGACCGGAATGCATGGCGCGCATGATCGTGCCGGCGGTGGGTAAGCATCCGCCGGCGTAATGACTTGCTCGAAAGATTTTCTGTCCAGGGGGCCTTGATCAGGGGGCTTGAAGGCAGAAGGACGGAACAGGGCAGTTACAGCCGGCATCGGGGACCGAAGGCCGCTAGCACCTTCGGCACAACTCTAAGAATAGGAACCGACTGTCATGAAACATGTTCTCCTCGGTACGACGGCCCTCGTCGCCGCCGGGCTCGTGGCAAGCAATGCGCATGCAGCGCAGGGCGTGCAACTGGGCATCGGCGGTTACTACGCGGCAGCCGCCGGCCTGATCTTCAGCCAAAACGACAGCAACGGCGATCCGGGCCAACACACCCGCGACATCGTCTTCCGTCAGGACGTCGAAATTCACTTCAAGGGCGAGACCACGCTCGACAACGGCCTGACCGTCGGCGCGCGCATCGAGCTCGAAGGCCAGCAGTCCGACGACCAGATCGACGAAGTCTGGGCGTACTTCAAGGGCGGTTGGGGTCAGATCCGCTTCGGTGACGACGACGACGCCTCCGAACAGCTGCACTACCTGATCCCGAATGCCTCGAACGACTTCGGTGTCGACACGCCGTACTTCGAATTCTCGAACAACCACGGCAACGGCTTCAGCAACGGCTCGTTCCAGACGAACAGCACCGTGCTGAACATCTCGGGCGACGCCACGAAGATCATCTACTTCAGCCCGACCTTTGCGGGCTTCAGCTTCGCGATTTCGTTCGCTCCGGACCGCCGCGGCGAGGATTCGTACTCCTACTGGTCGCAGTCGGGCGGTACGACCCTCTCCAACAACTCGGGTCAGATCCAGAACGTCGTGTCGGCGGCTCTGAACTTCGATCATGACTTCAACGGCGTCAGCCTCGCCACCGGTATCGGCTTCGGCGAAGGTCAGTTCGAATCGACGGGCAACAGTGCGAACCCCGCTAACGGCGGCCATAACGTGACGACCACCTGGGGCGTCGACGGCCACTTGATCGTCAGCTTCGCGGGCTTCACGATCGGCGGTGCCGGCCAGTACCGCGACAACTGGCAGAGCGCCAGCGGTGCGGATCTGTGGGTTGCGGGCCTGGGCGGTACCTACAACTGGGACGCCTGGACCGTCGGCCTCTCCTGGTCGCATGGCGACTACGAGTATGCCAACAGCGGCTCTTCGTCCGACACCATCGACATCGTTCAGGTCACCGGCCGTTACGATCTCGGGCCCGGGATCTCGCTCGATGGCATGGTCGGCTACAACACGATGAACGCCGGTAACCACACCGGTCATCAGGACGACAATACTTGGGAAACTGGCGTGGGCTTCTTCATCGGGTTCTAACCCGGGAAGTCATGGGGGCCAGAGCCCGGAGGGGCGGCGCAAGCCGCCCCTCTTTCTTTTTTGGGGATTCGCCCGGGGCGGCTTCGGCCGCCCCTATTCTTTTGCGCCGAGACGGCTTCGGCCGTGCTTTCCCGCTCGAGGTGAAAACAAAAGCGAGGGCTGCCCGGATCGTCGACGCAGGACGCAACGAACTCAGCCACCCGCAATGGCTGCCCGAAGATTGCCACAGCGCCCCGCTGAACAGTTCGGGAGCCCGCCGAAACCTCATGGTATTCTCGATCATAAACCTCGATTCACTATTCGGATGAATTCGAGGTTCATTTTCTGCGCCCCCCGCTCATCGCAAATTGCCGTCGACGATGTGGTCCGCATGCCACAGCGGGCGGAAAAGCATGACCGGGAATGCAGTTAACTTGACCGGAACGGATGGCGGGCATGATCATCTTGGCCATCGTCAAGCATCTGCCGGCGTAATGACTTGCTTGAAAGAATAACCTGCTCGAAAGAATCTCTGTCCAGGGGGCCTGATCAGGGGGCTTGAAGGCAAAAGGACGGAAAAGGGCAGTTACGGCCGGCATCGGGGACCGAAGGCAGCTAGCGCCTTCGGCGCAACTCTAAGAACAGGAACCGACTGTCATGAAACATCTCCTTCTCGGAACGACCGCGTTGGTCGCGGCCGGGTTCGCAGCGAGCAGCGCCCATGCGGCGCAGGGCGTTCAGCTGGGAATCGGCGGTTACTACGCGGCGGCTGCCGGCCTGCTGTTCGATCAAAGCGACAGCGGCTCCGACCCGGGCGCACACACCCGCGATATCGTCTTCCGTCAGGACGTCGAAGTTCACTTCAAGGGCGAGACCACGCTCGACAACGGTCTGACCGTTGGCGCGCGCATCGAGCTCGAAGGCCAGCAGTCCGACGACCAGATCGACGAAGTCTGGGCGTACTTCAAGGGCGGTTGGGGTCAGATCCGCTTCGGTGACGACGACGACGCCTCCGAACAGCTGCACTACCTGATCCCGAATGCCTCGAACGACTTCGGTGTCGACACGCCGTACTTCGAATTCTCGAACAACCACGGCAACGGCTTCAGCAACGGCTCGTTCCAGACGAACAGCACCGTGCTGAACATCTCGGGCGACGCCACGAAGATCCTGTATTTCAGCCCGACCTTCGCGGGCTTCAGCTTCGGCATTTCGTTCGCTCCGGACCGCCGCGGCGAGGATTCGTACTCCTACTGGTCGCAGTCGGGCGGTACGACCCTCTCCAACAACTCGGGTCAGGTCCAGAACGTCGTGTCGGCGGCTCTGAACTTCGATCATGACTTCAACGGCGTCAGCCTCGCCACCGGTATCGGCTTCGCCGAAGGCCAGTTCGAATCGACCGGCAACAGTGCGAACCCCGCTAACGGCGGCCATAACGTGACGACCACCTGGGGCGTCGACGGCCACTTGATCGTCAGCTTCTCGGGCTTCACGATCGGTGGTGCCGGCCAGTACCGCGACAACTGGCAGAGCGCCAGCGGTGCGGACCTGTGGGTTGCGGGCCTGGGCGGTACCTACAATTGGGACGCCTGGACCGTCGGCCTCGCCTGGTCGCATGGCGACTACGAGTACGCCACCAGCGGCAGCAACTCCGATACCATCGACATCATCCAGATCACCGGCCGTTACGATCTCGGCCCGGGCATCTCGCTGGATGCGATGGTCGGCTACAACAGGCTGAATGGCGGGAGCACGCTGCCGAGCGGCAACACCTCCAATAGCGACAGCACTTGGGAAACTGGCGTGGGCTTCTTCATCGGGTTCTAACCCGGGAAGTCACGGGGGCCAGAGCCCGGAGGGGCGGCGCAAGCCGCCCCTCTTTCTTTTTGTGGATTCCCACCCGGGGCGGCTTCGGCCGCCCCTCTTCTTTCTTGAACATGGGCGGCGACTCCGACCGCCCCTTTCTTTGCGGGCACGCGCCCCTCGACGCGACTCCAGTCTTGCGAAAGTGGCAGCGCAGACCTTACGGCGACGACAGCGAGCGCGTCGGCGGCATGGTGGCGATGTGCGCATGTCGCCGCCGGGATCCCCGCGAGAACGAGGAAATCTCGTCGTCCCCTGGAATGACGTCGCATGGCGATTACGAGTCTTTCGACAGCGGCAGTTCGTCCGACACCATCAACATCGTCCAGGTGACCGGCCGTTACGATCTGACCGAAGCGATCTCGCTGGACGCGATGATCGACTACAACAGGATGAATGCCGGCAACAATACCGGCCATACCGACGACAACACTTGGGAGGCCGGCATCGGCTTCTATCTCGGGTTCTGATTCCGAGGGTTCACAGTCCGGATCTTGGGAAACGGTTTCGGCCTCTCCCCTTTTTGCTTCGCGGTGCGGAAGGAACTGACCGGCAGGACGATTGTCGGCTCGCGCAATGCGCGCAACCCTCGCCGGTTGCAGTGCGCGATCAATGACGGACTCATGACGATTTGCGTTGCTGCCGCGCCACAGTGCGGCGCGCGTGCCACCTGTCATCCAAGCTTAATTTGCTCCCCCACCAACCGCCCGCGATAACCGTGACGCGCAGTTCACGTCGAGCGGTGCCGCCAGAAAAAGACGGCTGCCATCGAACCGAATCGACGACGAACTCACGCAATAGAGGGGCCCACTGGTCGCAAGCGCGGCCGGTATTTCTAGAGGGGAAGTTACAATGAGACCGATTCTGCTCGGCTCGACCGCGCTCGTCGCGGCCGTTTCGATCACGGGCGCCGCCCAGGCGGCGCAAGGCGTTTCGCTGGGACTGGGTGGTTATTATCAGGGCGCCGCGGGCCTCCTGCTCAGCCAGGATAACGGCAATGGGGAACCTGGTCAGCATACGCGCGACGTCGTTTTCCGCCAGGACGTCGAAATCCACTTCAAGGGCGAGACCAAGCTCGACAACGGCCTGACTGTCGGTGCCCGCATCGAGATGGAAGGCCAGCAATCCGACGACCAGATCGACGAGGTCTGGGCCTATTTCAAGGGCGGCTGGGGCCAGGTTCGCTTCGGCGATGACGACGACGCCTACGAACAGCTCAGCTATCTGATCCCGAGCGCCTCGCTCGGCCTGTTCGGCGTCGACTCGCCGCATTTCGACTTCTCGAACAGCAAGGTCGGCGGCGTTTCCGCGCTCCAGACCAACACCACGGTGATGAAGCTCTCGGGCGACGCCACCAAGATCATCTATTTCAGCCCGACCTTCGCCGGCTTCACCTTCGGTTTCTCGTACTCGCCGGACCGTCGCGGCGAAGACACCTTCTCCTACTGGTCGGGCCCCGGCGGCACGACCAATTCGAACAATACCGGTCAGATCCAGGACGTCTTCGCGGCCGCGCTGAACTTCCAGCATGATTTCGGCGGCGTAAAGCTGATCAGCGGTATCGGCGGCGGCGAAGGCCAGTGGGAATCGCCCCTGGGCAACCAGGACGACACCTCCTGGACCGTCCGCGGCCATTTGATCGTCTCGTTCGACGGCTTCACGATCGGCGGCGCGGGCTCGCTGCAGACCAACTACCAGAACGTCGCCGGCCGCAACAATACGTACAAATGGGTCGCCGGCGGCGGCGGTACCTACAACTGGGATGCCTGGACCGTGGGTCTCGCCTATTCGCATGGCAGCTACCAGGTCCTGTCCGACAGCGATATCGACACGCTCGACATCGTGGCGCTCACCGCACGCTACGATCTGGCGCCCGGTATCGACGTCGAAGGCATGGCCGAGTATCACCAGTACATCAACGACATCAACTCCACGGGCGATGACCACGACTGGGAGTTGGGCGTGGGCTTCAATATCGGATTCTGAGCCGTGCGATCTCCGGCCGCCAGCCTCGAGAAGAGGGTAGCGGCCGGAACCTGCGGTTGGACTCGAACGCCCTGACCCGCGAGGATTTCGCGGCACCTGGGCGATTGACAGTCGGGGGTGCCGCGATACCTGGGGGGCTGCCGGTCGGGGGACTGGCGGCTCCCCTTCGTTTTGGCGCATGCTATGAAGTCGCCGGCGACGGCCCCCCGCGCCGATCGCCCGAACGATCAATGTCCCATCGGCCCATGACCGAATCCTCCCTCTCCACGATCGCTGCCCGACTGGGGACAATCCGCGCGCGCATCGCGGCCGCCACGACCGCGGCCGGGCGTGCCGCCGACAGCGCCCAGCTCGTTGCCGTCAGCAAGACCCATGACGCCGAGGCCTGTCTCGAAGCGCTGGCGGCGGGACAAAGGATCTTCGGCGAGAACCGGGTCCAGGAAGCCCAGGGCAAATGGCCGGCCCTGCGTCTGCGCCATCCCGATCTCGAGCTGCATCTGATCGGCCCCTTGCAAAGCAACAAGGTCGCGGACGCGATCGCGCTGTTCGACGTGATCGAATCGCTCGACCGGGAGAAACTGGCACGCGCCTTGGCGGCGGAGCGCGACAAGGGCAAGCGCCTGCCGCGGCTCTACATCCAGGTCAATACCGGGGAAGAGGAACAGAAGGCGGGCATCGGGCCGAAGGAGGCGCCGGCCTTCATCGCCCTCTGCCGGGATAGTTTGGGACTGCCGGTCGAAGGGCTCATGTGCATCCCGCCGGTGGATGAGGAACCCGCCCCGCATTTCGCGCTGCTGGCGCAGCTCGCGCGCCAGCAGGGTCTCCCGGCGATCAGCATGGGCATGAGCGGAGATTTCGAGGTCGCCATCCGGTTCGGGGCGACGCATGTGCGCATTGGCACGGCGATTTTCGGCGAGCGGCCGAAGGCCGCCCCCTAAGACCTCGATCGGCGCCGGGCCGATCCGGCTGCGCTCAATTGAGAAGCGTCGGCGATGGCCCTGCGGGCGCGCGAAGAGCGGCCGTTCCTGCGGTAAAAGGCGCGCGCACCGCCGTGCGTCGCGTGCCCACCCGCCGCCGTCCCGCCAGGCGCGAGCGCGAGCTGGCGCGCAAGCGGATTCGGGTTCGGTTCATTCTCTCTGCTCCACTCAGCTCTGGAAATCGAGGCCCGGGACAGGCACGGCGTCGCGATTTCGTTCCTGCATCATCTTTCGATAGCTATCAAGGGCCCGCGTCATCGCGGCCGGCACGGTCGCGGGATCGACGGGGCCCGTCGCCACCGGTTGGGTGCCCGCCGGCGACAGCCTTGCGGGCAGGGAGCGCCCGAGGCCGCCGGTGTCGATCGGCGGCGGATTGTGGATGGTGAAGCCGCTGGGCAGGGGCGGCGGCAGCGGCTTCAGGGCGCGCGCCGGCGGGTTGAGAGCCGTGGTGCCGGAAGGTGCCGCGACGCCGGGCGCTTCGGTGACGCGCGAGCTCGTGGCCGCGGTCTGCGGCATCACCACCGGCAGCGAATCGGAAACGCTGCCGTTGCCGATGATCTGGGGCTGGCTCGATGCCGGGGGTGCCACGGCCGTCGCGGTTGTCAGGCTCGAGGCGCCCTGATCGTGGGCCGCATTGGGAAGCTTCGACAGGGTATCGACCAGATCGGCCGGAATCTCCTGCAGGCCGGGCGCGGAGTCGCTGGGGGCCGCGGCCGCTTCGGCCAGGGCCGCGGTGGCAAGGCCGGCGCCGCGGCTCGTGGGCGTGCCGGAATCGTCGGCAGGCGCCGCTGCGGCTGCGGGATCGATCGCGGCGGTTGCGGTTTCCGGCGTGGGCGAAGGCGTTGCCGCCATGTTGTCGGTATCGTCGGCGAAGGGCGAGGGCCCCAGCAGGGCGACCATGAACTGCTGATCGGTGGCGCCGCCGGTCAGACCGTCTACGGCGATCATGCCTGCCGAAGCGGCGAACCCCACGGCCCCGCCATAGAGCGCACCGCCGGCGAGTTCGGCCGCCGGCGAGATCGTGTCGCCCGTCAGCCAACGATAGACCGTGCTGACGACGGGAATATGCTGAAGCGGATTCACGACGTCGATCACGTCGTCGAAGGTCAGCCCGTCATCGCCGAAGGGATGGAAATCCTTGCTGTCGGCCTGGGGCTTCCAGTCGGGACGCGTGAAGGCGAGGGTGCGGTCGCGCGGATCCATGAAGCTCGGATCGGGCCCACCCTCTTCCTCGGCGGCCGGCGTGCCCGCCCCCGTCACCATCTCGCCCGGGTTGGCCGGCGCGTTGGTGCCGGCGGGCGCTGTGGCGGTCGACGCCAGGGTCGCGGCAAAGCTGCCGTTCGTCGCCGCGCTCTGGGTGATGCCATAGCGGGGATGAACGGCCGGCTGGAAGGTTCGGAACGGAGATTGAAAGTCGACCGGCATGAACAGGGGCCCTTTGGCCCTCAGGAATGCAGGATCGATGCCAGCTTCGAGGTTGGGAACGAGGTTCCGTTCACGGCGGGAAAAAGCGAGGATTTCCGCGGGTTCCGGCCGATCGTCGGCGGGGCGGCGATGCCGGCAGCCGGAACGGACCCGCGGCGGCCGGCAATATTTGCCGATCCGCAAGGCCCCGCCGCTTCAGAACATATGGCCGAACTTCTGCGCCTTGGTCGTCAGGTAATCGCGATTGAAGCGATTGGCGGGAATCACCAGCGGCACGCGCTCTGCGACCGCGATCCCCAGCCGCTCCAGCCCCGTCACCTTGTCCGGATTGTTGGTCATCAGCCGCACGGTCTTGAAGCCCAGCCGCCGCAGCATCTCGGCCGCGGCCAGATAGATCCGTTCGTCGGCTTCGAATCCGAGCTGCTCGTTGGCGTCCGCGGTATCCGCGCCCTGGTCCTGCAGCCGGTAGGCGCGCAGCTTGTTGACCAGCCCGATGCCGCGCCCTTCCTGGGCCAGATAGAGCAGGATCCCGCCGCCCTGGCGCGCGATCTCGGCGATGGCGCCGCGCAACTGCTCGCCGCAATCGCAGCGCAACGAGCCGAGGAGATCGCCGGTGAAACATTCGGAATGAAGCCGTGCCAGCACCGGCTTGGCCGGGTCCGGCTGTCCGATCACGATCGCCAGATGCTCGGTGCTGCCGTCGCTGGGCCGGAAGGCGACGATCCGGGCATCCTCGGCCCCTTCCAGCGGCACGCGCGCCTCGCCGACGGGCTCGAGGCTGACGGCGGCGGTGGTCTCATAGGCGGCCACGTCGCCCGCCCAGACGGCCAGCAGGCCCTCCTGCGCGGCCACGCGCAGATGCTCGTCGGCGGCGCGGGCCGGCAGGGCCGACACCACCGCGGCGGGAAGCAGGCGCGCGAGCTTGGCCAGATGAATCGAGGCGGTGGCGAGCTCGTCGGGGAAATGCGGCGGCTGCGTCGTCGGCGGCAAGGCCGCGGCGACGGCGGTCGGATCGGCCAGCCGCAACACGGCTTCGGCATCCGCACCCGCCGGCAGATTCGCGAGGAAGGGCCGCTCGTCCTGCGTGATCGGGTTGGCGACCGATGCCGGCGCCGCCGTCGCGGCCAAACCCAGCACGGCCGCCCGGCGCCCGGTCAGGACCAGCAACGGAGGGCTCGCCTGACGCAGCCGGCGCAAGCTCGCCACCGCGACGGTTTCGGCCGCGGCGGCCAGGCAGGCACCCTGTGATCCCAGGATCAGCACGGGCTGGCCGCGGCGGAACTCGGTGGTGGCGCGATCGACAGCAATGGCGGCCGCCGCGGACAGCGCAGGCGGCGTCACATTCCGGCTATTGCCAAGGCGGGGCTCGGTCATGAACTCAACTCTAACAGACGCTGTCCGAAAGGGTCGCCGGAGGAAACCTCTCGGTGCGGATTAGGGCCGGCATTAGGCCGACCTGGGGGGCGCCGGTCAAGGCGACTTGGCAGCGCTCGATGAAGTTAAAATAATTAAGCAAATTCAGACACATAACCCCCGTTATGCGGTGCTTCCCGAGGTCCGGCCGGCTTGCGGTTGTCCGGTCCCGGTGATATTGAGCGCTCCAGGGCCGAGCGCCAGTGCTGAAAATGAACCGGACCGTCATGGCCCTCGCGGGCTTGAGACGGAACCGGGTCTCTAGTCTATTCGGTCACAAGCCGTTCAGGGGTCGCCATGGGGGCGAAGGTCGTCGTCCTCGAGGGGGATCGATCGGCCGGGCGGGACGCCAGAATCGGATCGGGGCGACATCGTTTGAGAAGCATCATGAAACCGCGGCGCAAGATCCTGTTGGTGGATGACGACGAAGCGCTGCGCCGCTCGCTGAGCGAGCAGCTCACGCTGCATGAGGAGTTCGACATCGTCGAAGCCGGCGCCGCCGATGGCGCGCTCAAATCGAGCAAGGACGAGACCTTCGATCTGGTGCTCCTCGATGTCGGCCTGCCGGACATGGACGGACGCGAGCTTTGTCGCTTGATGCGCCGCGCCGGAACCAAGGCGCCGATCATCATGCTCACCGGCGCCGACAGCGATGCCGACACCATTCTCGGGTTGGAGTCGGGCGCCAACGACTATGTGACGAAGCCTTTCAAACTCGCGGTGCTGCTCGCGCGCATCCGCGCGCAATTGCGCCAGCACGAGCAGAGCGAGAATGCGAGCTTCGCGATCGGCCCCTATCTGTTTCGCCCGGCCTCGAAGCTGCTGCTGAACGAATCGACCGGCAAGAAGATCCGCCTGACCGAGAAGGAAACTTCGATCCTGCGCTATCTCTTCCGTGCCGGCGAGCAGGCGGTGAGCCGCGAGACGCTGTTGGGCGAGGTCTGGGGCTACAATGCCGGCGTGACCACCCATACGCTCGAGACGCATGTCTATCGCCTGCGGCAGAAGATCGAGAAGAATCCCTCGCAGGCCGAGCTGCTCATCACCGAGCCCGGCGGCTATCGGCTGGTGCCGTAAGCGACGCGCAGGCGCACTCAGCTTCGCGCCTGATGCGCGTCCCGGCGATAGCGCGCATGCAGCAGCAGTGCGCCCGCCGTCGCCACGCTGGTGGTGACGCCGAGCAGCGGCGCCACCGCACCCCATCCGCCATGGCCCTGCTGCAGAACCGCCATCAGGATCGGGCCGATCAGCACGCCGACATTGCGCCCGGTCATGAGGATGGCGAAGGCATGGGGGCCGGCCGCGCGCCCGAGGATCGCGCCCGGCAGCGCGAACAGGCAGGTCGGCGTGATGCCGGCGGCGATGCCATAGAAGATCAAGAGCGCGATGCCGGCGGCATCGGAATGGGCGAAGGGCGTCAACCACCAGCTGAGCGCCTGCGCCGCCACGCCGACCAGCAGGAGCAGCGTGACGCCGACGCCGCGGCGCAGGACCTCGCCGGTGAGAATGTTGAATCCCATCAGCACGACGACCGGCAGCAGATAGCTGAACACCGCCGCGACCGGACCCAAGGCTCGCGCCTCGATCAGATATTGCGGCAGCCAGGTCATGTAGGCGTAGTACTGGCCCGACCAGAGCAGGAAGACCCCGGCGCCGATCAGGAGCGCCTGATGCTCGCGGCGCGACAGCGGTGGCTCGGCCATGCGGCGGCCGGCGGTGCCGCGGCCGAACGCATGGCGCCGCGCCAGCGCCGTGCCCCACAGCCAGACTGCGCCCGTCGCCGCAATGCCGCCATACCAGAGCCATTGCCAATGGTCTTGCGCAAGCGCGAAGGGGGCCGCCAGGCCTGCCGCGATCTGGCCGATGGGGATCCAGGCCGAGACCAGGGCGATGGCGAAATGACGGTGGCGGGGGCTGGCGCAACCGCCGACGATGGCCGGCCCCAGGATCGCGCCGACAGCGAAGGAACAGCCTTCGAGCGCGCGGCCCGCCAGCATGAGCCAGCCATTTCCGGGGGCCAGCAGCGACAGGCCGTTGCCGACGATCATGACGAGAGAGGCCACGGCGACGCCCCGCAACGCGCCGTGGCGCGCCAGCCAGCGCCCGATCGGCACCGAAAGCAGCAGCCCGGCCACGGCATAGACCGACATGAAGCTGCCGGCGAGCGTCCGGTCGTAACCGTAGCGCTCGAGCAGCATCGGAAGTACGGGCGGCAGCTTGAACTGCTGATAGGCGATCAGCGAGGCGAGCGTCACGCCGAATGCGATTCCGGCCCAGTCGGTCTGGTCGCGAGACCCTCGTCGATCGGCGTCGGTAGCGGTCACGAGGGCAATATCCTCTGGGCAGTCTCCGGGACGCCGAGAGAGCGGCGCGCGAAGACAGGGGTTCGGGGAGCCATAGCCGTCCTTCACCCTTCAAGGCAAGGCCTCCGGGGGAAGGATCACGGCGGCGCTTTCGGCGGATTCCGCCCTTCTGCAGGCCCTTTCGGCTTCGGCATTAACCAGTCCGCCGCCGGCCCCGCCCTGGCCGTCGCTCGGTTTCCGGCTTGAGCAGGCTCGGGCTTTCTGGTTGGTTGGCGGGGGCACAGGGTGGGTTGAGGCGGAGGCAGGGACGTTGGCCCAGGCCGAAGATTTCTATGTGAGGTTCTGGGGGGTCCGCGGGAGCATTGCCTGCGCCGGCCACGAGTTCGAGCGCTATGGCGGCAACACCTCCTGCATCGAAATCCGCTGCGGCAAACATATCCTGGTGTTCGACGGCGGCACCGGCATCCGCGCGCTGGGGGCGGCGCTCAAGCCCGAAGAGCCGGTCGATCTCGATCTGTTTCTGTCGCACAGCCATTTCGACCATATCGTCGGCATTCCCTTCTTCGGCTCGCTCTTCAATGCGCAGAACAAGGTCCGGCTCTGGGCCGGCCATCTTCTGCCCGATCGCACGCTCAAGGATGTGATGGGAAAGATGATGGCCGCACCGCTCTTCCCGGTGCCGCCCGAAATCTTTGCCGCGCAGACCAGCTTCCTCGATTTCCGCGCCGGCGAGAGCTTCGAGCCGAGGCCGGGCGTGAAGGTGATCACGACGCCGCTCAACCATCCGAACCATGCGACCGGCTATCGGATCGAGTTCAACGGACATTCGATCTGCTACATCACCGATACCGAGCATAAGAAGGACGAGCTCGATCAGCGGATCCTGCGCCTGATCCATCAGGCCGATATCGTGATCTACGATGCGACTTACACCGACGAGGAGTATCCGCGCTTTGCCGGCTGGGGCCATTCGACCTGGCAGGAAGGCGTGCGCCTCGCCGATGCCGCCGAGGTCAAGACGCTGGTGATCTTCCACCACGATCCCAGCCATGACGACACGATCATGGATCGCATCGCCGAGGCGGCCGAGAAGGCGCGGCCCGGCACCATCGTCGCGCGCGAAGGGCTGACGCTGCGGCCGTGATCATCGATGACGAGGTCTGCAGGAACGCGGCTCCTCTGTCTTCTTCCCCTCCCTCGCAAGGAAGGGATGTCGCATGTGGCGAGGTGAGTGAATCCCCTCCCCCATTTTTTGGGGGAGGGAACAATAAGAATGAGTTCGCGCGATGATCGGCCGCCCCACCTGGCGTCGCCTGGCGCTCGGCCTGCCGACCGTCCTGGGTCTGGCCAAGCGCGGCTTCTTCATTCCCTATCGCTATGCCGGCGGTGTGACGCCCGCCGAGCGCGATCTCTATCCGGCGGTGGCCGCCCTCTTTGCCGAGTATGAATCGGTCTTCGCCGACGCGCTGGAGGTGCTCTCGGATTACACCGAGGACTTCGCGCGGATCGGGGCCGGCGGCGCCGGCGCGCCGCGCTTCGACCAGGACTGGTTCCCGCGCCTCGACGCCGCCATGGCCTATGCGCTGGTGCGCCGCTTCCAGCCGCCGCGGATCGTCGAGGTCGGCTCGGGCCATTCGACCCGTTTCGTGGCCCGTGCGGTCGCCGACGGTAATCTGCCGACGGCGATCACGGCGATCGATCCGGCACCGCGCGCCGACATCGCGAAGCTGCCGATCACGCTGCGGCGCGAGGCGGTGCCGCAATGCGGGCCGGCGCCCTTCGAGGCCTTGCGGCCCGGCGATCTGCTGATGATCGATTCCAGCCACATCCTGATGCCGGGGACGGATGTGGATTTCCTGCTCTCCCACGTGCTGCCGAACCTGAAGCCCGGCACGCTGGTCCATATTCACGACATGCTGCTGCCGGACGGCTATCCGGCCGACTGGGCCTGGCGCGGCTATAACGAGCAGTCGGCGGTGGCGGCGCTCCTGGGCAGCGGCGCCTGGCAGCCGCTCTTTTCGAGCCACTGGGCCGTCACCCGGATGGCGGCGGCCGTCGCAAAGTCTCCGGTTGCCAGACTGCCATTGCAGGCGGGTGCGCGCGAAACCGGGCTCTGGCTCGAGCGGCGCGGGCCGGGCCAGCGGACCTATCTCTGAGAGAAGGTTTACCGGTAGGGGACGGCTTATCTGTAGGGATCTGCCGCGTCGCGCAGGCCGTCGCCCAGGAAGTTGAAGGCCAGCACCACCAGGATGACCGGCAGCACCGGGAACATCAGCCAGGGATAGAGCGCCACGACATTGATGTTCTGCGCCTCGTTGAGCAGAACGCCCCAGCTCGTGATCGGCGGGCGCAGGCCCAGCCCCAGGAAGCTGAGGGCCGTCTCGCCCAGGATCATCGACGGGATCGCCAGGGTGGCCGAGGCGATCAGATGGCTCATGAAGCTGGGGATCAGGTGGCGCCAGATGATGCGCCGCGGCTTCGCCCCCATGAGCTCGGCCGCGAGGCAGAAATCCTCCTCGCGCAGCGCCAGCAGCTTCGAGCGCACCGCGCGCGCCAACCCGGTCCAGTCCAACAGCCCCAGGATCAGCGTGATGCCGAAGAAGACCAGGATCGGACTCCAGTTCACCGGCAGGATGGCCGAGAGCGCCAGCCAGAGCGGCACATGGGGGACGGAGCGGACGACCTCGATCAATCGCGACACGGCGGCATCGACCCAGCCGCCGTAGTAACCGGCGATGCCGCCCAGTCCCAGGCCCAGCAGGAAGCTCACCGAGACGCCGACCAATCCGATCGTCAGCGAGATCCGGGCGCCATAGAGGATTCGCGACAGCACATCGCGCCCCAGGCGGTCGGTGCCGAGCAGGAACAGGGTGCCGCCGTCGGCGGCACAGGCGAGATGGAGACGCGATTCGATCAGGCCCCACCATTTGTAGGATTCGCCCAGGCAGAAGAAGCGGACCTTCTCGACCCGGTCCGGATTATCGGTGTATTCGCGTTTCAGGTTCTGCATGTTGAGCCGGTAGTCCATGCCATAGACGAACGGCCCGACGAAGGTGCCCTTGTCGAACAGATGCACGCGCTGCGGCGGCGCATAGATGAAATCGACATGGCGCGAATGCAGCGCATAGGGCGACAGGAATTCGGAAATCAGAATGATGAAATAGGCCATGATCAGGAAGATGCCCGAGATCACGGCAAGGCGGTGGCGGCGGAACTTCCACCACATCATCCGCCACTGCGAGGCCAGGTAGTAGCGCTCCTGCTCGGCATTCATCCGCTCGACCGAATAGGGGTCGAACGGCGCGGTCGAGACCTGATGCGCCAGCGGCTTGCGGGGCGGCGGCGCCGGCATGTCGGAGGCGGCGATGTCGGTTGGCGGCGTCATTTGGATACTCCGCCTCCCAGCCGGATGCGCGGATCGAGCACGGCCAGCGCCACGTCCGACAGGAACATGCCCACCACCGTCAGAAGCGCCAGGAACATCAGGAACGAGCCCGCCAGATACATATCCTGGCTGCGCAGCGCGTCGAGCAGCATCGGACCGGTGGTCGGCAGCGACAGCACGACCGACACGATCACGGCGCCGGAAACCACCTCGGGCAGCATGCTGCCGATATCGGAGATGAAGGGGTTGAGCGCCATGCGCAGCGGATACTTCCACAGCAGCCTGGTCGGCGACAGGCCCTTGGCGCGGCCCGTGACGACATACTGCTTCTGCAGCTCGTCGAGCAGGTTGGCGCGCAGGCGCCGGATCATGCCGGCGGTGCCGCTGGTGCCGATCACGATCACCGGCACCCACAGATGGGCCAGTACCGACTTGGCCTTGGCCCAGCTCCAGGGCGCATCGGCATAGCTCGGATCCATCAATCCGCCGATCGAGATGCCGAACTTCACATTGGCGAAATAGAGCAGCACCAGCGCCAGCAGGAAGCTCGGCGTCGCCAGTCCGAGGAAGCCCAGGAAGGTCAGCGCGTAGTCGCCGACGCTATATTGTCGGACCGCCGAATAGATGCCGATCGGGAAGGAGACGACCCAGATGAAGATGATGGTCGCGACCGAGACCACGATGGTCAGCAGCAGCCGGTCGCCCACCACCTGGTTCACCGGCATTCCATATTCGAAGGAATAGCCCAGATCGCCCTGGACCAGATTGCCGACCCACACCGCATATTGCTCGAGGAAGGAGCGGTCGAGGCCGTATTGATGGCGCAGGAAATCGATCTTCTGCTGATCCACCGCCTCGCCCTGGCTCTGCAGCTCCGCCATGTAGGTCGAGAGATAGTCGCCGGGCGGGGCCTGGATGATGGCGAAGACCAGAAAGCTGATCACCAGCAATGTCGGCACCATCACGAACAGGCGGCGGAGCAGGTAAGTAAACATCGGGCCTCGGGTGATGGTCGGTAAATCGGGCGTTTCGGTCGGGGGTCAGTTGGTGGCGGCGGTGGCGGTCGCGGATTCGTCGAGCCAGAAGGTGTCGAGCTTGTAGACGCCAAGCTGCGCGCCCGGTTCCCAATTGTAGATCGCGGTCTCGGGCAGGTTATGCAGAAAGTTCTTGGCCACGACCGGCTGTGGCACGCTGTTGACGGTGCCGATGACGAACACCTGGTCGCTGTAAATCTGCATCATTTGCTTCCAGATCGCGGTGCGCTGCTCGTCGTTCTCGGCCTGGCGCCATTGGTCCAGCAGATCCAGCAGCTGCTTCGCTTCCGGCATATCGACGGCTTCGCCCGACTTGCTCATCGTCTCGTCGAACTGGCCCCATTTCGGCCATTGCAGCTGCTGCTGGCTGGTCGGCGCGAACTCGACGGGCGCCGTGTCGGCCGTGGGGATGCCGTTGTCGAGCCCGGTCCAGACCGACATGATGCTGTCGCCGGCGAAGATGCGGTTGCGGAAAACCTCGCGCTGCGAGGGCTTCACATAGAGCCTCAGGCCCAGCTGCGCCCAGGAATCGCGGATCAGCTCCAGCACATCCGCTTCCTCGGTGCTCTCGCCCGCGCTCTCCACCAGGATGTCGGCGGTGCGTCCGTCGGGAAGCAGGCGGATGCCGTCGCCGTTGCGCTTGTCGAGCCCCATATCGTCGAGCAGCCGGTTGGCCTGATCGATGTCGTAGCTGGTCCAGGCCCGGGCGTCGGCTTCGTCGTAGAGCGGGCTCTGCGGCAGAACCGTGTTGCCGCTTTCCTTGGCGAGGCCGTAATAGATCACTTGGTTGATCTCATGCCGGTCGATGCCGAGCGACAGCGCGCGCCGGAACCGGACGTCGCGCATGACCGCGCGCCAGACCGCATCGTTGGTATTGAGATTGGGATAGATCGCCACCTGCGAGCCGGAGCCGCTGGTCCAGAGCCGCACCCGATAGTCGCCGCGCGTCTCGCCATCCTTGAGGAAGGTGTAGTTGTCGAACCTGAGATTGCGCGCCTGCAGCGTGGTCTCCCCGGCACCGACCTTGGCGGGGATCAGCTTGCTGTCGACGATGTCGAAGACGACGCGATCGATATAGGGCAGCTGGCGGCCGCGCGGATCGACCCGGTAGTAGTAGGGGTTGCGCTCGAACACGAAACGCTCGGCCGGCGGCTTGGTCACCAGCATCCAGGGATCGAGCGTCGGCTGCTTCGGGTTGTCGTTCTTGTACATGTTGTCCCTGCGATTATGCAGGGCGGCCCAGCTCGGCTGCTGCGCTTCCTGGACCTTCTGCGCCAGCTCGGCGGCGTCGGCATATTTGGCGTGGAACTTCTTCAGGTAATGGCTGGGCCGATAGATATAGAGCGGCGTCGTGCCGGCGATCGCCGGCAGGAAGTCGGCATTGGGCTTCGACCAGCTGTAGCGCACCGTGTATTTGTCGGGGAAATCGACCTTGGGCGCCTCGCCATCCACGATCAGCACCGAGGGTGGACCCGTCGGCGACAATTCCGGATTATTGGCGACGTCTTCCCAGAAATAGCGGAAATCCTCGGCGTCGAAGGGCTTGCCGTCCGACCATCTCATGCCCTTGCGCAGATGGAAGGTGAAGATGCGGTCGTCCTCGACGTCGTAGGATTCGGCGATATCGGCGACGATCTTGAAGTCGCGGTCGTAGCCCACGAGGCGGGCGTAGCCATAGACCACCATCATGCGGGTGTCCTTGGCGGAGCCCATCAGCATGGTGAGATCGCCGCCATAGCGCCCGGCCTCGCCCATCGAGGCGACGGCGGGATTCTGAGGCAAGCGATCCGTGATCGGCGGCAGCTCGCCCGCCGCCACTTTCTCCTCCAGCACCGGCGAGTCCGAATAGGACTGCGCCCAGCCGGCGCCGCTGTGAACGAGGCCGGCCAGCAGGGCTGCCGTGAGCAATCGGCCCGCCCGCCCGACGATGCCGTCGCGCGGCCGGGCCATCGGACCCGGGGTGGAGGGGAAGTGGGGAACGGTCAACCGCATCGGACGAACCTCAAGACGCGACTTTCAATGCGCTCGGCGCCTCGGCCGCGCGCAGGAAATGTCCGGGCGCCACTTCGATCAGCGAGGGTCGGCTTTGCGCGTCGATGGTGAAGGGCGCAGGCCAGGTCGAGGGGATCGAGTTGCGTTCGGAGGAGAGCTTCTGGAAATCCAGCGGATAGCGCGGATCGGGCTCGGGCACCGCCGAGAGCAGGGCCCGCGTATAGGGATGGAGCGGGTTGCGGAACAGGGTCGACGAGGGCGCGAGCTCGACCACGCGCCCCGCGCACATCACGGCGATGCGGTCGGCGATGTAATCGACCACCGCGAGGTTGTGGGAGATGAAGAGATAGGTGAGCCCCAGCTTCTGCTGCAGGTCCTTCAACAGATTGAGGATCTGGGCCTGGATCGAGACGTCGAGCGCGGAGACCGGCTCGTCGCAAATCAGGAGATCGGGCTGCAAGGCCAGCGCGCGGGCGATGCCGATGCGCTGACGCTGGCCGCCGGAGAAGCTATGCGGATAGCGCTTGAGATGGCGGATATCCAGCCCCACCAGCTGCATCAGCTCCTTGACGGCCTCGGCCCGTTGGCGCTCGTTGCCGACGCCATGGACCACCAGCGGCTCGCTGATGATGTCGAACACCGTCATGCGCGGATTGAGGGACCCGAACGGATCCTGGAACACGAACTGGATCTTGCGCCGGTACTTGAACAGCGTGTCGCCGCGCAGCGAGAGCACGTCGAGGCGCTTGCCGTAATCGTTGAAGGTGACCTTGCCTTCGTCGGGCGTGATCGCGCGCATGATCATCTTGCTGACGGTGGTCTTGCCGCAGCCGCTCTCGCCGACCAGCCCCAGGCATTCGCCCCGCGCGATGTCGAAGCTGACATCGTCGACCGCCAGCACCTTGTCGCCGCCGCC
The DNA here is from genome assembly GCF_008728855.1 of Hypericibacter terrae. GTDB lineage: Bacteria > Pseudomonadota > Alphaproteobacteria > Dongiales > Dongiaceae > Hypericibacter > Hypericibacter terrae. The sequence continues at coordinate 5,701,984 of NZ_CP042906.1, forward strand.
GGACAGCGCGCCCTGGCGCCGGCGGTAGCTCTTGCTCAGATGCTCGACCGACAGGAGCGGGCCGGCCGCGACCGCTTCGGCCGGCCAGTCCTTGCGCCCGCGCAGCAGCCGCGCATCCGCGGTCGCGATCTCGCGGATCGGCACCAGCCGCTCGCCCGGGGCCATGTGGAAGCGCGGCACGGCGCGCAACAGCGCTTTCAGGTAGGGATGCTGCGGGTTGCTGAAGATGTCGTTCAGCATGCCGCTTTCCATGATCTGGCCGTGATACATGACCACGACTTCCTCGGCCACGTTCGCGACCACCCCCAGATCGTGCGTGATCACGAGGAGCGCCATGCCGAGCTCATTCTGAAGATCGCGGATGAGCTTGAGGATCTGTGCCTGGATGGTGACGTCGAGAGCGGTGGTGGGTTCGTCGGCGAGCAGAAGCGCCGGCCGGCAGATCAGCGCCATCGCGATCATCGCGCGCTGGCGCAGGCCGCCCGAGAGCTCGAACGGATAGGTGTCGTAGGCGCGCTTGGGATCGGGGAACTGCACGAGCCGCAGCATCTCGATCACCAGCTCGCGGCCGGTCGCGCCGTCGACCTTGCGATGGAGATGCAAGGCCTCGCTGATCTGATTGCCGATGGTATGGAGCGGCGAGAGCGAGCTCATCGGCTCCTGGAAGATGATCGAGACGCGCCCGCCGCGGATGTCGCGGATCTGCGCGCCCTTGGGCGGCAGCTTCGCGATGTCCGTGATGGCACCGCCCTTGGCCGGATCGGCGAACAGGATCTCGCCGCTGGTGATCCGGGCCGAGCTCGGCAGGATGCCCATGATGGCTTGGCTGATGACGGTCTTGCCCGAGCCGGACTCGCCGACCAGCGCCACCGTGCCGCCCTGGGGAACGCGGAAGGAGACGCCGCGCACGGCGTGGACGGCGCCGCCGGGCAGGGCGAACGAGACCGAGAGATTATTGACGGTCAGCAGATCGGTCATGGGCCGACACCGTCGCGCTCGGGATGCCAGGACGCCGGGTCGGCGAGGCCGAGGGCCGCGAAATTGGCCCGCGTGGTGTCGTCGGTCGCGATGCCGATGCCGCGGACCGCCAGGGCGGCGCGGCGCGCCATGTCCTCGAAGCCATCGAGATCGGAGTCGAAAGCGATGCGTGCCGTGGGCCCGGCCAGATGCATCGTGAACCATCCATTCTTGCGGTTGCGGCGGGTCGAGTAGTAACGAAGCTTAACCGACACGAGATCGTGCCATGCCACTGGCTCCTGCTTGAACAATATCGACCGGGGCGAGATCAACGTGAACGCCTGATCGGATACCTCGATACGGACGGCCTGCCGCCAAACCGTCCTTATCGTGAACAGGAGAAAGAGGAGCGTCAATCCGCCGATGAGAATGTGAACCTGGGGAACGGAGGGAAAAAGAACCCAGGCGGCGATCGAGCCGGCGAGACCGCCACCGCCGCGCAGATAGTCGCCGACAAGCCGGCCGGTCTGATAGCGATAAATCGTCATGAGGCCCGACCCGACCCCCGGGCCGGCCGGAAAGCCTGCGCCGTGCCGACCCAGCGTCCGGCCGGATGGCCTTCGGTTTCGTCAAGAAAGCGGGCAATGAAGTCCCAGGCGGCGCGATCATGGGCGAGATGATGCGTCATCAAGCCGGTGGGTTCGGTGACATCGGCGCCGCCCTCGCGGCGCAGGCGCAAATGGTGAACAGCGCGTTTCAAGACGGGCGCGGTGCCCAGGAACCGGCCGCTGCTCCAGCTCATGACGTCCAGATGAACATTGACCTGGACCAGCCCGGGCTTGGCGAAGCGTCCGGCCCGGGGCCCGAATACCGACAGGCCATGATAGCCCGCCGGCGCCAGAGCGCCGACCACCCCGTTGTCGATCCGGTTCCAAGGGGGCACCACGATGTCGTGGAAGCGTCTGCCGAACAGAGCCTCGAGCCGGCGGCGGCCGGACCGCAGCTCGGCCATGACCTTGGTTAACGGACGATGCAGCCCCAGCTCGATCGTCTTTTCCGCCGGCGACGCATGATTGCGATGAGCATAGCCATGCTGCAGCACCCGCACTCCTTTCTCGGGCCCGAGCCGGTCCGCGAGCGGTGCGCCGGCACCTGCCGGGACCACCGCCAACGCGAGGGGCAGGCTCCGCGAGGCTCGCAAGGCAAGCAGGCGGTCGAGGGCCGGCGACGGCGTCTGCGCGTCGTCGTCGCGCCACCAGAAGCTTGCGGAACGGCCGTCCTCCTGCCAGCGGTCGAGCTCGCGCTTGAGGGCGTTCCAACTGGTCATCGCGGCGATACCCTCATGCCCTGGCCCAGGGCCATCAGGATCCGCGCGGTCTCCGCCGCACCGTCGAAATGGAGATCGACGACCGGGCGCTCGCGCGCGGCGGCCCGGTCGATCGCGGCCGCGAATTTCGCCGGCTGCAGCGCGTCGGTCTCGATGACGTCGATCAGTTCGAGTGCGGCCAGCCGGCGCGCCCGCAGTGTCTGTTCGGTTTCGCTGGCCTCGGCAAAGGGCACGACCAGGGCGCGGGCGCGGGCGCTCAAGAGTTCCATCACGGTATTATAGCCGGCCTGCGAAACCGAGAGGCGGCAGCGCGCGAACAAGGCCGGCAGATCGGGCCGGACACGGTCGAGGACGACGCCTGTCGGCAGCGAGGCGCGCAAGGCGGAAAGGTCGCGCTCGGCCATGCCCGGTCCGGTGACGATGCGCCAGGGCCGGTCGCGCCATTGCGTCAGCGGCCTCGCCGCGAGCGCAGCCTCGATCAGCGGCCGGCCGACGGCACCGCCGCCGGCGGACACCAGGATTTCGCCATGGCCGTCGGCGGCAGTGGCGGCGGACGAGGCCGCGACGGCGGAATCGAGCACATAGCCGGTGTAGGTGATGCGATCCGCCAGGGCTGCCGCGGCCGGAAAGCTCGCCTCGAGCGGAATGACCGCGGGGTCGCCATGCACCAGCACGCGATCGAAAGAGTCCCGCGCCAGCGCGATCATCTCGGCCTGCCGCCGAGGATCGGATTTCGCCACCAGCACGTCGCGCAGGGAACAGGCGACGACCGGACGACGGGAACCCGTTTTGGCGGCCTCCAGGAGCGGCATCAGCTCGAACCGGAACGCGCGGCGGCCGAAGGGGAATTGCTCGATCAGCAGCAGATCGGGGCGCGTCTGCGCGAACAGATCCAGCAGCGCGTCGCGGCGCCGGTCGCGCCAGGCATCGTCGATCGGCCTGCCCGCCTCGTCGACAATGGCGGCGAAGCTGCTGTCGGCGCTTTCGGCCGGCGGCAATTGCACCAGACGGCCGGCGGGCGCGATGCCTTCGACCGGCCGGCCGCCGGAGGCCAGGATCACCTCGATGCCGGCGGCTTCGCAAGCGCGCGCCAAGGCCATGGCGCGGCGGAAATGCCCGACGCCCAGGAGATGCTGCACATAGAACAGAAGGCGCAGCGTCATGGGTGCGCCGCTCCTTGGTCCGCCGGCGGGATCAACGAAACATTCAGGCGCTCGACGCGCGGCTGTCCGTCGCTCGCGAGGACGAAGAGCTGCAGGCAATCGTCGCGCAGCTTGACCGGCGGTTTGCCGGTCATGTCCCAGCCGACGGCCATCGCATAAAGCGCGCGCATGATGCCGCGATGCGCGATCGCGAGCCGGTCGCTCCTTGCGGCGGCGACCTCCCGGAGCCAGGGGCGCAGGCGCTGCTGCACGTCGCGCGGGGATTCCCCGCCGGGTGCGCGATAATCGAGCCCGCGATCCTCGAGTGCCGTCATGCCTTGGCCCAGACGCGCGCGCAGATCGACCAGCCGCTCGCCTTCCCATTCGCCATGGCTCATCTCGATCAGCCGCGGCTCCACGGCGATGGCGCCTTCGTGACGATGGCTGCGCGCGAGGATCGCCGCCGTCTCGCGGCAGCGCCGCAGCGGGCTCGTGACCCAGGGCCGCGCGACCCAGCTGTCGGGCAGCCGCCAGGAGTCGAGATGCGCGCGGCCGGCCTCATCGAGCGGCTCGTCGGTCAGCCCCTGGATTCTCCGGCTGCGATTCCAGGCGGTGGGCCCGTGACGCAGCAGCGCCAGCTGAACGGACGGCGTCATGGCAGCCGGCGCATCGTTCACGCGCTCGCCAGCGCAGGGCCGCCCGCCGCGCGCTGCGCCCGCAACGAGGCGGCCATGAGAATCTCGTCGAGGGCCGCCGCCGCCACCGCCAGACGATGATCGGCGGCGACTTTGTTCAGCGCCGCGTGGCGCATCTGCTGGCCCCGCTGCGGCGCATCGAGCAGCAACCGCACGGCTGCCGCGAAAGCGGGCGCATCGCCCAGCGCCGGCAGCAACCCGGTGGCGCCGCTGGCCACGATCGAAGCGACTCCGGGACTGTCGCCCGCGACCACCGGCAGGCCGGCCGCCTGCGCCTCGAGCAGGGCCATGCCATAGGCCTCGTTGATCGCGGGCCACACCATGACGTCGCTGGAGACATAGGCCGCGGCCAGGCGCTCGGCACCGAGCGCGCCGGCAAAACGCAGCCGTTCCGATCCCAGCGGTGCCAGCGCCGCCTCGACCTCGGGGCGGGCCGGGCCGTCGCCCACCACCAGCAGCTGCCAGCGGCGATCCATGAGGGCGGCCAGGGCCTCGGCCAGCAGGCGATAGGAGGCGAGCTTGTCGCCCGGCCGCATCATCCCCACGGCCAGCAGCCAGGGCTGCTCCGGGTCGAGCCCATAGGCTGTCATGATCTCGCGCTTGTGGCGCAGCCTTGCCGCCATCGCGGCCTGGAACGGACCCTCGTCGAGAAAGGGCTTCAGCAGGTACAGGCGATCGGACGCCACCAGCGGCCGCACGCAGGCCATATCGGTCGGATTGAGCGCGATCACTGCATCCGCGCGCCGGATCGCGGCCTCGACCGCGGCATGGCTCTCGGCCCAGGAGCCTTGCGCGCGCTTGGGCGCATGCGACGCCTCGACCACGACATAGGCCAGGCCCAGCGCATCGGCGACACGCGGCCCGATCCAGTCGGGCGCCTTGTAATAAAGATGGTAGGTGAGCCAGAGGGTCGGCCGCGCCGTCGCCGGCAAAGCCTGCCAGCGCCGGATGAGCCGCTCGGCCTGCTGGCGGCCGATCGCGGCGCGCTCCGACTGGCTCGCCGGGTCTCCGGCGGCCTCGCGCGAGCGCAGCCGGCTCGCCAGCATGACTTCGTGATTCCCCTTGGCGAGGGCCGCCATCAGCAGCCGCGCCATGGCGCGGTCGCCCGAGGGCACCGGATGGCCCGGCGGCTTCAGCGGTGCGTAGAACGCGACCTTCATGAGCGCAGGCCCACGGCCGCGCGCGCGACCCGCCGCGAATCGGCCTGCGCCGCTGGATCGGCAAGCCCGAATTTGCGGGCCAGCAGCTCGATCCCGTCGGTCATGTCGAACGCGCGCCGCACCCGCGCCTGGCCTGCGGCGCCCAGCGTCTCCCGCTGCTGCGGATCGCGGATCAGCTGCTCCATCGCCTGGGCCAGCGCCTCTTCATCGCCCGCCGGCACCAGCCAACCGTTGCCGCGGTCCTCGATCAATTCACCGATGCCGGGCAGTTGCGTAGAGAGGACGGCGAGCCCCTGGCTCTGGGCTTCCATCAGCACATTGGGCAGCCCGTCGCGATCGCCGTCGGGCGCGACCCGGCTTGCCAGCACGAAGAGATCGGCGTCGCCATAGGCCGCGAGAACGACCTCCTGCGGCTGCGCGCCCCGCCAGTCGATCCGGTCCGCGAGCCCGAGGCGGGCGGCCTCGCGCTGCAGCGCCGGCTTGAGCGGGCCGCCGCCGATTTGAACCAGGCGCCAGGCGAGATCGCGCGGCAAGCGGCCTAGGGCGGCCAGCAGAACGTCGTAACCCTTCTTGGGGACCAGGCGGCCGACCGAGAGCAGCCGGACGGGCGCTCGCGCATCGCTGCCGTCGCGGCGTCCGTCGTGTCGAAGGGCCGGTGCCGGGAAGCGCTGCAGATCGAGACCGTGATGGGCGAGCGTGACGGTCGCGGGCCCCGGCGCCAGTGCCGCCAGATGATCGCGGCCCTGGGCGGTGCAGGTCACCAGCCAGTCGAGGCTCGCGAGCTTCTCGCGCTTCTCCCACTCGGGCGTGATCCAGATGTCCTTGGCATGGGCCGAGCCGCTCCAGGGCAGGTCGAGCAGCAGGGCGGCGTAGCGGGCGACCGAAGCCGGGGTGTGGAGGAAATGCGCGTGCAGCCGCTCCACGCCCGGCGCCAGCTCGGCCGCCAGCACCAGCGCCTGGCCGAAGCGGCGCACGCGGTTGCGGGTCGGATCGCGCCGCAGATCCTTGAGGAACGCTCGGAACAGGAGGGGATAGCGGCGATGACGGTGCAGCCTGCGCCAGGCGCGCAGCACGCGCCGCGGCTCCTGATGCAGATATTCGGGCAGATAAAGGATCGGCGCTTTGATCTCGCGATGGACCGGATGGACCGCGCGATCGGTCGGATGGCGCAGCGACACGATCCGGATGTCGAGGCCGCGCTGCTCGAGCGCGCGGATCTCCTGCGCGATGAAGGTCTCCGACAGCCGCGGATAGCCTTTGAGCAGAAAGGCGACGGTGCCTGCCAAGGGGGTCCTAAAGCCTCGCCATCAGCCGACGGCCGCGCCGGCCCGGAGAGGCCGGCCGCGCGCCGGGCCCGCGATCATGACCGAGCCGGACCGGCGCTGTCGAGCGGCGCGGCATGACGGGAAACATCAACGCGATCCGGATGTTGAGCGGGGTTCTCGGGCGCGGCCGGCGGTCAGCCGAGGCCGACGGCCGGATTGTAGGTGGCGCGGCGGATCTTGGGCTGGCGCTCGCGGGCCAGCCATTGCTGGGCCAGGCGGTTTACGTTGTAGAGCCCGTCCAGCAGGCCCGGCACCACGACCTGCGACGGCAACCGTTGCTGCGGCAGCTGGCGCAAGGCCGTCGCCATCAGATGCGGATCGCGGTTGCTGTCTTCCTCGGTGACCATCTGGCAGAGACCCAGATCGGCGGCGCGCGCCGCGCGGATATATTGCTCGCGGCGCGGATGCATGCGCGGCACGATGAGCGCGCGTTTGTCGAAGGAGAGGATCTCGCAGAAAGTGTTGTAGCCGCCCATCGCCACCACGCCGACCGCTGCCGCCATCAGATGCTCCATCTGGGCATCGAAGGTGATGGCCTCGACATTGGGCAGCTGCGAGGCGCGCGCCAGGAACTCGCCCTGGCGTTCGGACTGCATGAAGGGTCCGAGCACCAGCAGGGCCGGATAGGGCAGCGCGCGGTCATGCTCATAGGCCGAGAGCACCCAGTCGATCACCCCTTCGCCGTCGCCGCCGCCGCCGGTCGTCACCAGCAGATAGGGGCTGGTGATCTTCTGCAGATGCGTCATCTGGCCATGGGCCGCGGACAGCGTGCGGGGCAGATAGCCCGTGTAGGTCATGCGCTTGCGCACCGACCACGGGATATCGAGACCGGCCAGCGGATCGCCGCAGACCTGCGGCAGGCCATAGACCCAGATATCGTCATAGAGATCGGCCACGGCGGGGACGACGCGCTTGCGCTCCCATTCGGGCGCCAGCAGGGCGGGCTCGTCCAGCACGTCGCGCAGGCCCAGGATCAGGGGCGTGCCGCGCTCGCGCAGCATCTCCAAGGTCTCGAGCGCTTCGCCGCGCAGGCCGAGCGGCTCCTTGTCGACGATGAAGAGATCGGGATCGAAGATATCGGCGGTGTGGCGGATGATCGAGGCCCGCATCGCCAGCGTCTCCTCGATATCGATCAGGAGGCTGAGCGAGGTGTAGTCGCCGTTGCGCAGCTTGATCACGCCGGGAATGCGGACGAAATCCACGCGCGCCCTGAAATCGAACGAGCCGATGATCGGCGAGCCCGTCAGGATCAGGACCGAGAGTTCCTTGTTGCGTTCGACCAGCGAATGCGCGATCGCGCGGCAACGGCGCAGATGGCCGAGGCCGAAGGTATCGTGGCTGTAAATCAGCACGCGGGCGTTTCGACGCGCTTCGCTCATTCTGGACGGCCGCTGGCGTTTACAATTCGATTTCCCCGGGGCGGGACTATGCCACAGCGGCAAATCCCGAAGAAAGCGAACTTATCGGGAAAATCCTAAGACTCCCCATAGCTTGGCGCTATTCCGGGCGGCCCCCGGTTGGCTATGGTAAGGGAGAGATGAAGGGACGGCCTGTGGCGGCGCCGCTCCCGAGGGCGGGGGAATCCGGTTGGAATCCAATCTTTTCAAATACATATGGCGGCATAGCAAGACCGAGCAGCTGGTCATCCTCGGCATCGTCGCGCTGTCCCAGCTGTTCTATTTCCTCTCCCTGGATCTGCCCAAGGCGATCGTCAACCGGGCGATCCAGGGCCAGGCCTTTACCGGCGGCAACACCACCACCCTGTTCTTTCCGATCGCCTTCAACGTGCCGGGCTTCCTCCAGGGCCTCTTCGGCAAGGGCCATGTGACCCTCTATGAGGGCTTCCCCCTCGAGCAGATCCCCTACCTGGTCGCGCTCAGCCTGCTGTTCCTGCTCCTCGTCATCATCAACGGCGTCTTCAAGCTGCAGATCAACACGCAGAAGGGCCGGATGGGCGAGCGCATGCTGCGCCGCCTGCGCTACGAGCTGTTCGACCGGGTCCTGCGCTTCCCGCAGCTTCACTTCCGCCGCGTCAAGCAGGCCGAGATCGCCACCATGATCAAGGACGAGGTGGAGCCCCTGGGCGGCTTCATCGGCGATGCCTTCGTGGCGCCGGCCTTCCTCGGCGGCCAGGCGATCACGGCGCTGGCCTTCATCCTGGCCCAGAGCTGGCTGCTCGGCACCATCACGGTGGTGATCCTGCTGGCCCAGGCCATCATCATTCCAAAGCTGCGCGTCAAGGTGCTGTTGCTGGGCAAGGCGCGCCAGCTGACGGCGCGCCAATTGGCCGGCCGCATCGCCGAATGCGTCGACGGCTCGCCCGACATCCATGCCCACGACACCTCGAACTATGAGCGGGCCGACATCGCCACCCGGCTCGCGCGCATCTTCGACATCCGGTTCGATCTCTATCAGCGCAAGTTCGCGGTGAAGTTCCTGAACAACATGCTGGCGCAGATGACGCCCTTCCTCTTCTACCTGGTGGGCGGCTATCTCGCGATCACGGGTCATCTCGATATCGGCGGCCTGGTGGCGGTGATCTCCGCCTACAAGGACCTGCCGGGGCCGGTGAAGGAGCTGATCGACTGGGATCAGCAGCGCCAGTCCGTCCAGATCCAGTATGAGCAGGTGGTCGATCAATTCCAGCCGGACGGCGTGCTCGCCGCCGAACTGCAGGCGATCGACGCCTCGGCGCCGGCACTCGAAGGCGATGTGGCTTTCTCCAACCTCACCGTCATCGACGAAGCCGGATCGCGGGTCCTCGACGGCATCGCCGTGAATTTTCCGCTGAGCTCCAAGATCGCGGTGATCGGCCCGGGCGGCAGCGGCCGCGAGGGACTGGCGCTGGCTCTGATGCGGCTGATGCCCTCGGCCGCCGGCGGCATCTCGATCGGCGGCAAGAATCTGGCCGACATGCCAGAGGCGGTCATCGGCCGGCACATCGCCTATGCCGGTCCCGAGCCCTATCTCTTCCCCCTGTCGGTGCGCGAGAACCTGATCTATGGGCTGAAGCATCGCCCGATACGGCTGCCGAAATATGAAGGGGAAGCCCTGGCGAAGCACGATGCCGTGGCGCGCGAAGCGCGGCGCGCGGGCAATCCGGACTTCGATCTCAACGCCGACTGGATCGACTATGAATCCGCCGGTGTCGAGGGGCCCGAGGGGCTGGAGGCGAAGCTGACGGCCCTGCTGAAGACCATCGAGCTCGACGAGGACGTCTATCAGCTGGGGCTTCGCGGCACGATCGATCCGACCCAGCGGCCCGATCTCGCCATCGCCGTCGTCGCCGCCCGCAAGGACCTGGCGCGCCGGCTGTCCGACCCGCAACTGGCAGCCCTGGTCGAGCCCTTCGATCCCGACCGCTACAACAAGAACATGTCGGTCGCGGAGAATCTGCTGTTCGGCACCGCCAAGGGCGACCTCGCGCCCGAGCGGCTGGTCGAGAACGATTATATCCGCGAGGTGCTGGGGCGCCTCGGCCTGGTGGACACGCTGGTCGATATGGGCCGCCAGATCGCCGAGACCATGATCGAGATCTTCGCCGATCTGCCGCCGGGTCATCCCTTCTTCGAGCAGTTCAGCTTCATCGGCGCGGAAGATCTTCCGCAGTTTCGCGCGATCCTCGGCCAGTGGGGCAAGTCGGGTGTGACCGGGCTGGACAAGAACGCCCGGGTCCGGTTGATCCAGCTGACGCTGCCCTATATCGAGGCCCGCCATCGCTTGGGGCTGGTGGACGAAACCATGGAACGCCGCCTGCTCGAGGCGCGGCGCGCCTTCGCGCAAGGCCTGCCCGACGCGCTCAAGGGCTCGATCGAGTTCTATGACCATGAGCGCTACAACGCGATCGCCAGCCTGCAGGACAACATCCTGTTCGGACGCCTGGTCTATGGCCAGGCGCAGGCGGCCCAGAAGATCGGCCGCCTGATCGCCGAGGTGCTCGATGCCCGCCATTTGCGGGAATCGGTTCTGGGCGTCGGGCTCGATTTCCAGGTGGGGATCGCCGGCAAGCGCCTGACCGCCGCCCAGCGCCAGAAGATCGGTCTCGGCCGCGCCCTCCTGAAACGCCCGCAATTGCTGGTGCTGAACGAAGCGACCTCGCTCCTGGACAATGCCAGCCAGATGCGGATCGCCGAAACGATCCTCGGCGACAAGGAGGGTTTCGGCGTGCTGTGGGTCCTGCATCGCGCCGACCTGGCGCGCCGGTTCGATCGCGTCCTGGTCATGCGCGACGGGCGGTTGCAGGAGCAGGGGCCGCCGGCCGATCTCGACCGCTCCGGCACGACCTTTCACGAACTGGTCAGCGCGGCTTGAGCCGGCGGACCGCAGCAACCATCTACTGTTAACGGGCCCGGGATAGGAGGCCACAGATGAGCATCAATCAGGAAGTCGAACTGCTGCGACGCATCCCGATGTTCTCGAAGATCGATCCGGCGAAATTGCGCCTGCTCGCCTTCGCCAGCGAACGCGTGACGTTTCCGTCAGGCGAGGTGCTGTTCCATCAAGGGGATCCTGCCGATGCCGCCTATCTCATCATCGACGGCAGCGTGTCGGTAACGGTCGAGCTCGCGAGCGGGCCCCTGCTGGTGGCCAAGGTCGGCAAGGATCAAATCGTCGGCGAGATCGGCATCATCTGCGACGTGCCCCGCACCGCGACCATCACCGCCGAGATGCCCACGATCACGCTCAAGATCACGCGCGATCTCTTCTTCCAGATGATCAACGATTTTCCCGTCATGGGCGTCGAGATCATGCGGGTGCTCGCGCACCGGCTGGAGCACACCACCGCGCAGCTTCGAAACTGCCAGCAACGGCTCAATCAAATGGAACATGCGTGAAGCGTAACAAGAGGCCGATCGCCGCCGGCAGTGCCGCATGAGCCGGCTCGACTCCTACATCCGCCGCATGCAGGCCCAGAAACTCTGTCTCGACCGGGCGGCACAGCTGATCGGCACGCGACCGGGGCCGATCCTCGAGTTGGGCTTCGGCAATGGCCGCACCTACGATCATCTGCGCGAATTGTTTCCGGGGCGGAAGATCTATGTCTTCGACCGGCAGATCAATCCGCATCCGGACTGCGTGCCGCCCACGGACATGGTGCGATTGGGCGATGCCCGCGAGACCCTGCCGCGTTTCCTCGAAGGCGCACCCGAGCCGGCGGTCCTGATCCACACCGATATCGGCACCGGCGACAAGACCGCGAGCCTGCGGCTGGCGCAGGATCTGGCGCCGACGATAGCCCGCCTGCTGGCGCCGGGCGGCCTGGTCGCGGGCGATCAGCCCTTGCCCGACGACGGGCTCGAGCCGCTGCCGCTGCCCGAGGGCGTGAAGGTCGGGCGCTATCACTTCTATCGCCGCAGAGCCTAGCGCGGCGCCGATCCTTGCGGGATCGGCATTCGTGGCATCCGCTCAGGCGAAGTCGACCACCACCGGCACATGGTCGGAGGGCTGCGCCCAGCCGCGCGCCTCGCGCAGCACGGCCGCGCCCTTGAGCTTGCTCTTGAGCGGACGCGTCACCCAGATATGGTCGAGGCGCCGGCCGCGATCGGACGCTTCCCAGTCGGCGGCGCGGTAGCTCCACCAGCTATAGAGCTGGTCCTTGGGCGGAATGAAATGGCGCACCGCGTCGGTCCAGCCCAGTCCCTCCTGCAGGCCGGTCAGCTTCTCCACCTCGATCGGCGTGTGGCTCACCACGTCGAGCAGCTGCTTATGCGACCAGACATCGGTCTCGAGCGGCGCGATGTTGAGATCGCCCACCAGGATCATCTTGCGTTTGGCGTCCCGCTCGCTCGCGAACCAGTCCGTCATCTCGTCGAGGAAGTCGAGCTTGTGGGCGAATTTCGGATTGGCCTTGCGGTCGGGGATGTCGCCGCCCGCGGGCACATAGAAGTTGTGCAGCTCGACGCCGCCCGGCAGCGTGACCGCGAGATGGCGGCAATCGCCCTTGCCGCACCAGTCCGGACCTTCGACCGGCTCGAGCGGCAGGCGCGAGAGGATGGCGACGCCGTTATAGCTCTTCATGCCGCGCCAGCGCCGATGCGGGTGACCGCCCGGCAGCAGCTCCGCCTTGGGGAACAGGTCGTCATGGACCTTGATCTCCTGGAGGCAGATGACGTCGGGGTCCCAGCGCTGCACCAGGCGCGCGAGATGGTCGAACCGCAGGCGAACCGAATTGACGTTCCAGGTGACGAGACGCATGCACCGTTCCGGATGGGGTGATGGGGGTGCCCGCTCGAGCGCGACAGGAGACGCGCGCGGGCCCGAATTCGAAGGCCGTTTCTTATAGCGCAAAGGGGCCGGCCGTCGACTCCGGCCGGCATGGTGGCCGGCGGGCCACAGGGGTCCGGAGATAAGATTCCTAGAGTTTCAGGTTTTCGTTGCCGGAGAAGGGCTTGAAGAAAGCCCGGTCCGAGGCGCGAACGCGGGTGGGACACCCGCGCTCGCGCCATCAGGGACCGGGGATCGGGCGACCCAGAGAGGCCTGCCCGACGGCCGCTGGAAGCTTGCCTGCGAACGTGAAATCAGTTGCGATTTCACAGGCTTAGGCTCGATTCCAGGGCCTGAAAAGGCGAACGCCCGGCCAGGGGGAGACCGGGCGTTCTCAGTTCCGTCTAGGAGCCCGTTGCGGTAGGGGATGCCACTTCGGGCGACGGTCGCCATTGCGGCGCCCGCCACTGTATGCCTTTCATTTAAGACGGATCGCCCCGGCTTTCAAGGTCGCTTTGGCTCTTGACCATGATGTTTTTGCAACACTGGGGCGCGTCTATTCCGCGGCTTTCCCAGGGGCCCGCAAACGGGCCCGCGCACGCTCCCGGCAGGCCGTTCCGAAAGCCCTGAAAAGCGCAAGTGAAACAGGGTTTTCGGTCACCTTGTATTCGGGGTGCCACTGCACGCCGAAGGCAAAATTCCTGGCCTTCTCGACTCGGACGGCCTCGATCACGTCATCGGGGGCTTTGGCCTCGACCACGAGTCCTGGTGCCAGCCGGTCGATCGCCTGCCAATGGAGGGAGTTCACCTCGATCTCGCTGCGCCCCAGGATTTTCGTCAGCATCCCAGTGGGTTCCAGCGCGATCTTGTGCTGCGGTGCGTATCTCGCGTCGTAATCGACATTCTTGGGGCTGCGATGATCGAGCTTGCCCGCCAGGGTATGGACCTGCGTATGGAGGGTGCCGCCGAGTGCGACATTCAGCTCCTGATGCCCCCGGCAGATGCAGAACAGCGGCACGCCCGCGGCGATGGCGGCGCGGATCAGGGGCAGCGTGGTGGCGTCGCGCTGCGGATCCTGCGGGCTGTCGGCACGATCGGGCGGACCGCCGTAATGGCGCGGATGGATGTTGGAAAGGCTGCCGGTGAAGAGCAGCCCGTCGAGCCGGTCGAGCAGGGCGGGCAGGTCATAGGCCTCGCCCAGCACCGGCAGCAGCAAGGGCATGCCCTGCGCGCCTTCGACCACGGCCGTGATGTATTTCTCGCCGACCGCGTGGAACGGCAATTCCTCGACCGACTTGACGCAAGCCGGGATGCCGATCGCGGGCCAGGAGGCGTCGATGCGATACATGAGTGGGCTCGCCCCGTCAGACGCCGGACCTGCGTTCCCCGGGACGTTTCCGCCCCGGGACCGGCCGGTCGGGTGGCGTCGAAAGCCCCGAACCCGGCGGATATCAATATTGGGCCGAAAGCCCCGGCCCGCATCATGCTAGCGCAAGATGCCTGACCCGACGTAAACGCCGATCCGCGAGGCTTTCCCTCGCGCCGCCTCAGCGATTGTCGGACGGCAGGCCCTTGCTGGGGGTGGCGAACAGCGCGTTGGCGAGCGCCCCGCCCATGGTCACGTCCTGGAGCCCCACCCGGATCTGGTTGCCCTGCGGGTCGAGGATGGTCCATTGCCGCAGCTCGAGCGGGTCGTCGGCGAAGGCGAGCTCGATCTGGCCGGCCTCGGGCGAGCCGCTTTCGAATGCGCCGATCCGCAAGGCGCCCGGCTCGCGAATGACCTCGCTCACGGTGACGCCGTTCTTGAAGGAGACGGTCTCGCGCAGCAGGAACCAGAGCGGCGAGGAGCCGATCGGCACCTGGCTGATCTGGTCCAGGTCCATGTCGTAATAGCTCACCACCAGCCCGTCGGCGACGATGATCACCTTGAGCGGCGGGTCATATTCGACGCGGAGCCTGCCGGGGCGGCGCAGATAGATCTTCCCGAAGGCGAGCCCCGCCGTATTGGAATATTGCTGGAACTTCGCGCGCATCGTGGTGATGCCGTTGAGATACTCCTCCGCCCGCTTGAGGTCGCCGCGGTCCTGGTCCGTCAGTTCCTTGGCGGCGGGCGTCGACGCGGCGGCGGAGCGGGGCCGCAGAACGGACGCGCCCGCCGCCAGCAGCGGCAGCGCGCCCAATGTCTTCAGCAAGCCTCGGCGCGTGGGAGCGGCCCATGTCGCATCGGCCAGCGGTCCCGTAAAAGCGTCGTATCTCATAGATCTCCGTCAATGTTGCGAGCGAGCACTTCGCGCTTGCCGACATGGTTGGCCGTGCTGACCACGCCTTCGCGCTCCATGCGCTCGACGATCCGCGCCGCCCGGTTATAGCCGATCTGGAGGTGGCGCTGAACGAAACTGGTCGAGGCCTTGCGTTCGCGACAGACGATGGCGACGGCCTGATCGTACAGCGCATCGCCGCTGTCGCCACCGCCAAACCCGCCCTCGCCGTCCAAGGCCTCCGCCTCCTCGTCCTGAGTGACCTCTTCGATATAGGTCGGCTGGCCCTGCTTTTTAAGGAAGCGGACGATGGTTTCAACCTCCTGGTCCGCGACAAAGGGTCCATGCACGCGGGTGATCCGGCCGCCCTGGGCCATATAGAGCATATCGCCCTGCCCCAGCAGCTGTTCCGCCCCGGTTTCGCTCAGGATCGTCCGGCTGTCGATCTTCGAGGTGACATGGAAGCTGACCCGGGTCGGGAAGTTCGCCTTGATGGTCCCGGTGATCACGTCCACCGAGGGGCGCTGGGTCGCCATGATGATATGGATGCCGGCGGCCCGCGCCATCTGCGCCAGGCGCTGGATCGCGGCCTCGATATCCTTGCCGGCGACCAGCATGAGATCCGCCATCTCGTCCACCACCACCACGATGAAGGGCAGGGGCTCGAGCGGAATATCCTCCTCCTCGTAGATCGGCTGGCCGGTCTCGGGATCGAACCCGGTCTGCACCTTGCGGCTCAGCTTCTCGTCCTTGGCCGCCGCCTCGGTGATGCGGATGTTGAAGCCCTCGATGTTGCGCACGCCGAGCTTCGACATCAGGCGGTAGCGGTTCTCCATCTCGCGCACGGTCCATTTGAGCGCGACCACGGCCTTGCGCGGATCGGTGACGACGGAGGTGAGGAGATGCGGGATGCCGTCATAGACGGAGAGCTCCAGCATCTTCGGGTCGATCATGATGAACTTGCAGTCGTCCGGCGAGAGACGATAGAGCAGCGACAGGATCATCGTGTTGATCGCGACCGACTTGCCTGAGCCGGTGGTGCCGGCGATCAGGAGATGCGGCATGCGCGCGAGATCGACGATGATCGGCTGGCCGCCGATATCCTTGCCGAGAACGAGGGCGAGCTTGGCGGCCGTGCGCTCATAGGCATCGCTCGCGAGCAGCTCGCGCAGCATCACGGTCTCGCGGATCTGGTTCGGCAGCTCGATGCCGATGACGCTGCGCCCGGGCACGACCGCGACGCGCACCGAGACGGCGCTCATCGAGCGCGCGATGTCGTCGGCCAGGCCCACCACGCGGCTGGTCTTGGTGCCGGGGGCGGGTTCCAGTTCGTAGAGCGTCACGACCGGACCGGGACGCACCTTCACGATCTCGCCGCGCACGCCGAAATCCTGCAGCACCGATTCCAGCAGCCGCGCATTCTGCTCGAGCGCGGCCTCGGACATTTTCTGCGTCACCGGATTGGCCGGCGGCTTCGCCAGCAGCTCCAGGGGCGGCAGCGTGTATTCCTCGTTGGTGACGAGATCGAGGGCCGGCTGGCGGTCGCGCTCGGCGCGTTTGCCGGGCTTGGGACGCGCCTTCGGCGCTTCGACGCGCGGGCCCGCCTCGGGGCGTTCCGCCGCGCGCGCGGCCGGCGAATGGACCGGCTCGCCCGCGGAATCCTCGTCGTCTTCCTCCGCGCCCAGATGCGGCTCGACCCGCTGTCGCCGCCGCTGCTCCGCCTGCTCGGCACGCCATTCGGCCGCCTCGGCATCGACCTCTTCGCGGCTGAAGCGCCGGCGCAGCGCGCCGATCAGGCGGCCGGTCAGGTCGCCCGCCTGCTGCAGCCGCTGCCAGGCCGCCACATAGCCGCGGGCGGAAATGCCGAGCGCCAGGTAGCCCAGGCCCGCCCAGAGCCCGAATCCCAGGATCGCGATCAGGCTCGCCGGCAGGCCGACCAGATGGGCCAGGCGCGGCAGCAGCAGATCGCCCGCATAACCGCCGAGGCCGACAGGGAGGAACCAGCTGCCGGTCGTGCCCAGCGCCGCCAGCGCCATGGCGAGGAACAGGATCGAGAAAGGCAGCAGCAGCAGGCGCAGCCACCACAGGCCGCTCACGCGGTGACGCAGCACGCGCCAGCCCCAGACCGACGGCACCAGCACCAGCATGAGGCTGGCGATGCCGAGCGCCTGCAGCAGCAGATCGGCGATGACCGATCCGGGATAGCCCATCAGGTTGCGCACCGAGCTGCCGGTCGCGGTGTTGAGCGAGGGATCGTCGGCGTTGTAGCTCAGCAGCGACAGCAGCAGCACCGCCGCCAGCGCCAGCAGCAGCAACCCGCCGAGCTCGACCGCGCGCCGCTTCAGGAAGGGGCGCCAGTCGTCGGGCAGGAAAGGCATGCGCATCAGGCCGCTCGTCTCATCGGTCATGATCCTGCTTCCTCGGATGCAGCCGCAACGTTGCTCGTCAGGACCCGCGCCATCCGCTCCAGGCCTTCTTGCGTGGCGGCGGCATCATAGACGAGCGCGACTCGGATATAGCGTTCGCCCGGATTCTGCCCGTTCGCGCCGGCGCGCGCCATATAGCCGCCGGGCAACACCTTGAGCCCGGCCTCGGCCCAGAGCCGTTTCGCCGCCGTTTCGCCATCGCCGACATCGAGCCACAGAAAGAACCCGCCGCCTGGGGTGGCGCCCATGCGGTTGCCGAGGATGCGCCGGGCCAACGCGAAGTTCTCGTTATAGAGCGCGCGATTGACCGCGACATGGGCCTCGTCGCGCCACAGCACGGTCGAGGCGGCGAGGATCGGATAGGGGACCGCCACGCCGCCATAGTTCACCAGCTGGGCGATGCGTTTCAGCATGCGCTCCTCGCCGGCGATGAAGCCCGAGCGCAGGCCCGCACCCGACGAGCGCTTCGAGAGCGAATGGAACACCACCAGATTGTCGAGACTGCCGCCGGCCTCGGCCGCCACCTCGAGCGCGCCCGAAGGCACCGCGTCGCGATAGAGCTCCGAATAGCATTCGTCGAAGGCGACCGTGAATCCGTATTGGCGCGCGAGCCCGAGCCAGCGCGCGAGATAGGCTGGCGAGGCGACCGCGCCTTGCGGATTGGCGGGCGAGCAGACATAGGCCAGCGCCGTGCGCTCGAGCGTGCGCCGGTCGATCGCCTCGGGATCGGGCAGGAAGCCGGTGGCCGCGGTCGCCGGCAGGAAGACCGGCTCGCCGCCGGCCATCGCGGCCGCGCCCGCATAGACGTGATAGAACGGGTTGGGCATCAGCACGGCGGGCCGCTCGGACGCCGAGACCGGCTCCTGCAGCGCCGCCAGCGCGATGAAGAACAGACCCTGGCGCGTGCCGGCGATCGGCATCAGATGGCGTTCCGGATCCAGCATCGAAGCCGGCAGATGGAAGCGCCGGTTGAGCCAGTCGGTGGCGGCGCAGCGGAATTCGGCATTGCCCACCGCCAGCGGATAGCGGCCCCACTCCGCCAGGTTCTGGACCAGGGGACCCTTGATCATCTCCGGCGGCGCGGCTTGCGGCTCGCCCACCGAGAACAGAAGGGGACGCTGATGGCCCGGTTCGATTCCCTGCAGTAGCGAGTTGAGCCGGGTGAAGGGATGGAATCGGAGCAGCGGATCGAGGCGGTCGGTCATCGACGGGTCGGGTTCGTCCGAATTGCCTGAAAAAGCGTCGTCCGGGCAGCCGCGCGGGCTTCCGAGTCGCGACTCGGGGACAAAACATAAACAATTCTATAGCTTGTGGGACGTTCTTACAAGCCAACCTATAGAGCGGCCCAAGGTTGGTCGGTTAACCAAGTCATTGTTCTTGCTTTGTCTTCCTTGGCGCCCGGAGTCTCGCCCGATTCTCCCCGCGAGGAAAGGGGTCTCCCGCGGAACGGCCAAGCCCCAAAAGGCGAGGGGCGGCGGGGACCCTGATCCCACCGCCCCTCAAGGCGAAGCTTCTCCTCGGTGCTCCCGGGTACGGGCCGGCTTCGAAAACATAGACCGGGGCCAGTAACCCGCTAACGAAGCTTCGCCAGTCGCCGACGCGCCCGCCAGACCACGGGTTCGCCGGCGATCGGATGCGGTCGCCTGTTAAGCGACCGATTCACCATGCAGCACGATGTCGAGGCCCTCGCGCTCCTCGTCCGGCGTGACGCGCAAGCCGCGGGTCAGCAGGCCGACGACCTTGAGGATGACGAAGGTGACGACGGCGCAGTAGGCGATGGTGATGGCCACGCCATAGAGCTGCGTGCCGACCTGGCCAATGTTCCCGTCGATCCAGCCGACCGGCGTCTCGGAGCCGGTGACGGTCTGGGTCGCGAAGACGCCGGTCAGGATGGCGCCGACCATGCCGCCGATGCCATGCACGCCGAAGGCGTCGAGCGAGTCGTCATAGCCCAACGCGTTCTTGAGCGTCGAGGTGGCGAAGAAGCAGACCACGCCGGCGACGAGGCCGATCACCAGGCCGCCCTCGGCATCGACGAAGCCCGAGGCGGGCGTGACCGCGACAAGGCCGGCGACGGCGCCGGAGATCATGCCCAGCAGGCTGGGCTTCTTGCGGAACACCCACTCGGCCACCATCCAGGAGAGGGCGGCACCTCCGGTCGCGATCTGCGTGGCCGCCATGGCCATGCCCGCACGACCGTCGGCCGCCACGGCCGAACCCGCATTGAAGCCGAACCAGCCCACCCAGAGCAGGCCGGCACCGATGGTGGAGAGGCCGACATTGTGCGGGGTGAAGGCGGTCTTGCCGAAGCCGGTGCGCGGCCCCAGCACCAGGGCGGCCACCAGGCCGGCCACGCCGGAATTGATATGCACGACGGTGCCGCCGGCATAGTCGAGCACGCCGGCCGTGCCGATCAGGCCGCCGCCCCAGACCATGTGGCAGATCGGGACATAGACGAACAGCAGCCAGAGGCTGGCGAAGAGGACCAGGGCCGAGAATTTCATGCGGTCGGCGATGGCGCCCACCATCAGGGCTGGCGTGATGATGGCGAAAGTCATCTGGAAGGTCATGAACACCGGCTCGGGAATCGAGGGCGCCAGGGGATGCGCCGTCGCGGTGGTCATGCCATGGAGCATGAAGCGGCTGAAATCGCCGAAGAGCTTGCCGTCGCCGTTGAAGGCGAGGCTGTAGCCGACGACCATCCACAGCACGGTGACCAGGCAGACGATGACGAAGCTCTGCGCCATGGTCGCCAGCAGATTGATCTTGCGGACCATGCCGCCATAGAAGAGCGCGAGGCCCGGGATCGTCATCATCAGGACCAGGGCCGTCGAGGTGAGCATCCAGGCCGTGTCGCCGCGGTCCAGGGCGAGGTCGGCGGCGAAGGCGGGTCTGGCGCCGATCAGGGCGGCGAGCAGAAGAGGGACGAACAACAAAAGGCGCGACATTGGGCAATCCTCCGAAGCACGAGAGAGAATTAAAACGAGCACTCAGCGAGGGCCCTAAACACGTTCCGTGCCAACTCCGGAGTCCCGCGGAATCCCTCGGATTTCGCCGAGTCGCGAATCGAAGCGTGATTTTTGATTGGGCAGGCTGGCGCGCAATTGGGCAGCGGGAATCGCGGAACTGACATCGCGCTTCAGTCTCCGGCGGCGGGATGCGCGGCATCGAGTGCCGCTGCCGAAGACGCCCTTCCCGCGCTATGGTGGTCCTTGCGATGACCCATACCGCCGAACCGACGCGAACCGATCCGGCCGTTGCCAACGATGCAGGCCGCCGCGGGCTGCCCGACGCCGACGTGCTCATCACCGGGGGCGGTCTGGTCGGCCTCACCCTGGCGCTGGCGCTCGCCGATGCCGGCCTGACCGTGATCCTGGTGGACAGCCTGCCGGCGACCGAGCGCGAGGCCATGGCCTATGACGGCCGCGCCTCGGCCATCGCCGAAGGCTCGCGCCGCGTGCTCGACGGCATCGGGGTGTGGAACAAGATGGCGCCCGAGGCCTGTCCGATCCTCGACATCCGCGTCTCGGATGCGCGGGTGGGCCAGCCGGCCTCGCTCCTGTTCCTGCATTACGATCACCGCGAGCTCGAGCCGCCGCGGCCCGGCAAGCGGCGTCCGGGGCCGGCGGCCGCGAAACCGGCGCCGATGGGTTATATCGTCGAGAACCGGGTGATCCGCCGGGTGCTGCTGGCGGCGGTCGCTGCGCGGCGCGGCATCCGGCATCTGGCCCCGGCCCAGGCCGTGGGTCTGTCGCACGAACCGGGCCAGGCGTGCGTGACCCTCGCCGACGGCACCAGCCTCACCGGCCGGGTCGTGATCGCCGCCGACGGGCGCGGCTCGCCGATGCGGAAGGCCGCCGGCATCCGCCTGACCGAGTGGGACTATCCGCAGAGCGGGATCGTCTGCACCATCGGGCATGAGCTCTCGCACCAGAACGTGGCGCATGAGCATTTCCTGCCGTCGGGGCCGTTCGCGGTGCTGCCGATGGTCGACGATGCCAACGGCCATCGTTCCTCGATCGTCTGGACCGAGAAGCGCGAGCTCGTGCCGCCAATCATGGCGCTGCCATCTGACAGCTTCGCGGCCGAGATCCAGCATCGCTTCGGCGACTCGCTCGGCCGCATCCGGCTCCTGGGCTTGCGCTGGGCCTATCCGCTGAAGCTGCAGCATGCGATGCGCTATATCGGCGACCGGCTGGCACTGGTCGGCGACGCGGCCCATGCGATCCATCCGATCGCCGGCCAGGGCCTCAATCTGGGTCTGCGCGATGTCGCGGCGCTGGCAGAGACGCTGGTCGATGCGCATCGCCTCGGCCTCGATATCGGCGTCGGCGAGCCGCTCGAGCGCTATGAGCGCTGGCGGCGCTTCGACAATCTGATGCTGATGGCCGCGACCGACGTTCTCAATCGCCTGTTCTCGAACGACATCGCGCCGGTGCGCCTGGCGCGTGACATCGGGCTCAGCCTGGTCAACCGCATGCCGCCCTTGAAGCGCCTCTTCATGCGCCACGCGATGGGCATGGTCGGCGACCTGCCGCGGCTCATTCGCGGGGAGCGGCTGTGATTCCGTTAGCCTGTCATTGCCGGACTTGATCCGGCAATCCAGACTTTGTCGAGATCGCGCCCTTGGCCCTGGATCGCCGGATCAAGTCCGGCGATGACAACGAGGGGGTGGCACCGCTGGATCAGGTCCGGCGATGAAAGTGGCGCCGTTACAGCCACCGCGACGGCAGCAGCGCGTCCTCGAACGGGAAGGTCGAGAGCAGTTGGTAGCCGGTCTCGGTCACCAGGATCTGCTGCTCGAGCTTGACGCCTTCGAGCCCGCCGACCTCGCCCATATAGCTTTCGATGCAGATGGTCATGCCGGCCTCGAGCACGCCGTCATAGCCGCCGCGCTCGTAATCCTGCGCATAGATGCTGGCGGGATATTCGTCGGCCAGCCCCACGCCGTGGAACACGACCGAATAGCGGTTGGGGGCGCAGGCTTCCGGCAGCTTGAAGCTCTTCTCGGAGAATTCGCGGAAGCCGATGCCCGCCTTCACCAGGTCGAGATTGGTGTGGATCTGCTCGTAGGCCAGGCCATAGAGCCGCTTCTGCTCGGCGCTGGGCCTGCCATGGCCGCAGAAATAAGTGCGCGAGATGTCGGCGCAATAGCCGAAGGGCCCGATCAGGTCGGTGTCGAAGCTGAGCAGCTCGCCCGAGCGGATCACGCGGTCGCTCGATTCCTGGAACCAGGGATTGGTGCGCCCGCCCGAGGTCAGGAGCCGCGTCTCGATCCATTCGCCGCCCGCCGCGATATTGGCCTGATGCAGCAGCGACCAGATCTGGTTCTCGGTCACGCCGGGCTCGAGCGCGTCGCGCATCTTCGCCATGCCGGTCTCGCAGGCGGTGATCGACGTCACCATGCAGGCGAGCTCCTCGTCGGACTTGATCGCACGCGCCAGCTCGCAGACCGCCTGGCCCTCGACGATGTCAATGCCGGCGGCCTCGAGGAAATGCGTTCCCGTCGGATCGAGCTTGTCGACCGCGAGGCGTTTGTTCCCGCCGCCATGCCGGCGCACCAGATCGACGATCTCGTCCGACCAGCGCTTGGCGAACTCGTCGAGCCGCGAGCCGCCGCCGAAATAGGTCCAGCCGACCGCCGGCCGCACCTCGGCGACGGTCTCGAGCCCGTCGGCCAGATGCTCGCAGTTATGGAAGTCGAACAGCGTGATCGGCCCTTCGGTCGGGACGAAGGCATAGCGGACCGCGTTGTGCAGGGTCCAGACCGCCATGTTCCGGCTGCCGGTGGCGTAGCGGATATTGATCGGGTCGTAGAGCAGGGCACCCATGCAGTCGCGCTTCTTGAGCTCGGCGCGGAACCGCCCGAGGCGATAGGTGCGCAGCTTGCGCATGTCGAGCAGCGCCTCGCTGTCGATCGCGTCGAGGATCGGCGACTTGCGGGCGCGGCGGATATCGGGATCGAGCGATCTGAAGGGCGGTTTCGGGCCGGCGGAATCGGGCGCCATCGGGTCTGGTTTCCTCTCTCAGCACCTGCCCGGTGGGACCCCAGGCTTGGCGGCGCCCATTCAAGCCCTCGGCGGGGGCTGGCGTCCAGGGAGGAAAGGGACGGTGAGACGACTCTTTCGTCACCCCGGCGAAGGAGCGTGTGAAGAAATCGAATGACGCCGTAAGAGGGCTTCAGAAATATTCTCGCCCCCTCCCCTTGCGGGAGGGGGTAGGGGGAGGGGCGACATGGGCGCGATGACGCCCACACTTACGATCGATCCACGCTCTGAAAGCAGCAGGCTGAGGCTAAGCTGCGAACGGATGAACACGAGCAGACCTGGCTCGACATTTTTTATCGTGACCTCATGCGGTATCACCCCTCCCCCTACCCCCTCCCGCAAGGGGAGGGGGCGTGGAGTTTCTATGCTTCGCTCGATTCTTTCGCAGCCTCCTTCGCCGGCACGACGAGCAGGCGTCGCCTCAGGAATGCCGCTTCGGCTCGCGCGAGAGGCCGCGTTCTTCCAGGGCCGTCAGATAGCGCGACCAGAGCTCGGCCTGGTTGGCGCCGAGCTCGTAGAGATAGGCCCAGCTATAGATGCCGGTGTCGTGGAGATCGTCGAACTTGATGCGCACCGCGTAGTTGCCGACAGGCTCGAGCGCGAGGATGCCGACATGGGCGCGCTCGCCCAGGATCTGCTTCTGGCTGGGCCCGTGGCCCTGCAGCTCGGCCGAGGGGCTCTCGACGCGCAGGAATTCCGCCGGATAGCGGAACGACTTGCCGTCGTCGAAATCGATCTCGAGCGCGCGCTCGTTCTGCTTGAGCCGGATCTCGATCGGCCAATGCTCGGCGCCGAATTTCTCGCTCATGGCTGTGATGACCCGCGGGCGCCGGCTCAGCGCCGGCCATCCTCGTCGAGCGAGCGGGCCTCGTCCGCCAGCATGATCGGAATGCCTTCGCGGATCGGATAGGCGAGGCCGGCCTTGCGGCTGATCAGCTCCTGATGCTCGCGGTCATATTCGAGCGGGCCCTTGGTGACCGGGCAGACCAGAATTTCCAGCAGCTTCGGATCGACCTCGTAGCGCCGGTCGGAGGTTTTGCGTTCGGCCATGGCGGTTCCCCGGATTCTCCTGACGATCCTAATGGCGCGCGGCTTCGCCGGAGGAACCGCTGCCGGTTCCGCCCAGGAGCGCCATCTCGATCAGCGCCGTCAGCACGCGGCCCCGCTCGGTGGCGGAGCCGGCTTCGAGCAGCGCCTGCTTCTCCTGCGGCTCGAACGGGCAGACCATGGCGAGCGAGGTGATGAGCGCCGCGTCGGCCGTGCGCTCGATCTGCTCCCAGTCGGCCTTGATGCCCTGCTGGTGGAAGAAGCCCTTGAGCGCCCGCAGCAGTCGCGCGCGATCGAGCTCAAGCGCGGGAGTCTCGGCCATGTCCTCGGCGAAGGGCATGAAGTCGGCCCGGACGCGCCGGTAGCCGGAGACGCCCGGCAGCTCGGCGGCGATGCGGAAGCGCGCGAGCCCGCCCAGGGTGATCAGATAGCGCCCGTCCTCGGTCTCGCTGAAGGCGGTGATGCGGCCGGCGCAACCGACCTGCTGCAGCGCCGGCACATGGCCCGGGCGCTCCAGCTCGGCCGGCTGGATCATGCCGATGATCCGTTCGCCCTTGATCGCATCGCGCGTCATGGCGAGATAGCGCGGCTCGAAGATGTTGAGCGGCAGCCTGCCGCCGGGCAGGAGCAGAACGCCCGCCAGCGGAAACACCGGAATCTCCGCCGGCAGCGCTTCGAAGGCGGGATCGAACGGCCCGCGCGCCATCGCCTTAGGCGAACATCAGGGACGACAGGCGCCGGCGCGCCGACAGGGTCAGGGGATCGGTCGGGCCCAGCGCCTCGAAGATCTTCACCAGCTGCTTGCGCGCCGCTTCCTCGTTCCAGCCGCGATTGCGGCGGAACAGCTCGAGCAGCTCGTCCAGCGCCGGCTCGGCTTCGCCATTGCCATAGAGCGCCAGCGCCAGGTCGTAGCGCGACTGGTGATCGTTGGGATCCTTGGCGAGCTTGGCCTTGAGTTCCTCGAGGCCGCCCTGCTTCTGGCCCGCCTGCTCGGCCAGCTCCAGCGCGGCGCGTGCCGCGGCCACCAGCTTGTCGTTGGCCTGGTTCGCGGGAACCTTCGCCAGCTGCTTGCGCGCTTCCTCGAGCTCGCCCGCCTTCACCAGGCAGCGCACGAGGCCGGCGATCGCCGGCAGGTTCTCGGGCTCATGCTGCAGCACCTGGCCGAAGATGGCGCTGGCCGTGGCGGCATCGCCTTCCTTCAGCGCGGCCTCGGCATGCTCGAGCGCCTCGTCGATCGGCGAGGGGCCGGCCGCCGCGCCCGCCGTCTTGGCGAGGCGCTGCACGAACTGCTTCACCTGGCTCTCGGGCTGCGCGCCCACGAAACCGTCGACCGGCCGGCCCTGGAAGAAGGCATAGACCGCGGGGATCGACTGGATGCGGAGCTGGCCGGCGACCGCGGGATTCTTGTCCACGTCGATCTTCACCAGCTTGACCGCGCCCTTGGCTTCCTTGACGGCCTTCTCGATGATGGGCCCGAGCGTCTTGCAGGGCCCGCACCAGGTCGCCCAGAAATCGACGATCACCGGCACCGTCATCGAGGCATCGATGACGTCCGCCATGAAGTCCTGATCGCTGCTGTCCTTGACCGGGGCCGCGGCGCCATTGGCGTGAGCCGGCGCGTTACCCTGGCCGATAAGCGTCTCCATGATCGATCTTCCTATGGTTCCGAATTTGCAAAGATAAATGGCGTTTTGCTAAGCGTCTGGCAACCCCGCCCGACAAGATCCCCGGCCTTAACCCTGTTGCCGGCAGGGCCGGACCGGCCAGCGGGCGCCGGCCGCGATCTCAGAGGTCGAGGAAGATCGGCTTATGGCCGCAAGCCTCGATGAATTTCAGCAGGTCCGCCGGCGCCAGCGACAGGGTCATGTCGTTGGTCAGCGGGTGGCAATGGAGCGGGTTCATCGACAAGAGCGCCCGATCCAGCACCGGCTGGACCTTGTGCGCCTTGTCGTTGATGAGGGCCAGCGGCGTCACCGAGCCCGGCAGCACGCCCAGATAGGTCATCAGCCGGTCCGGGCTGCCGAAGGAGAGCTTGTCGCCGCCGATCTTGGGCGCCAGCGCCTTCAGATCCATGCGGCGGGTCTCCTCGACCACCACCAGCCACATCTGGTCGCCCTTCTTGTTGCGCAGGAACAGGTTCTTGATATGGCCGCCGGGCAGGTCGCCGCGCAGCGCCTGGGATTCCTCGACGGTGAAGACCGGCGCATGGCGATGGACCTCGGTCTCGATGCCGAGATCGGCCAGGCGCTGGATCACGGCTTCCGGGCTGGTCGGCAGGACGGCGGCGGCAGGAGCGGCGGTATCGGACATGGCAAAGGGTTCGGGTCTGGGGTGGTGGCGAGGGTCGTTCGGGGCGCCAGTCTTAGGGGGCGCCGGCACCCTCGGCAACCCCGACGGCCTCCAAAACCGCCGAAGCCGCGCCGCACATCGCCAAAAAATCGCGGAATCCTGCGGCTTCGGGACAAGCGGTCGCATCTTAAGCCGCTGGCAACCGCAGGCTTGCAATGCTGACTCCGGTCGCTATTATCTGGCGCCCTTGACGGGGGCGGTCTTGAGGACGAGGCCTTCGCCGTCGAGTACCCAAACGGATGCGGGCGTAGCTCAGGGGTAGAGCACAACCTTGCCAAGGTTGGGGTCGAGGGTTCGAATCCCTTCGCCCGCTCCAGTTTCTCAAGATGGAATGGATTATTCAGAACGGTCCTTCGGGGCCGTTTTTTGCTTCGCGACCCTGCCCGACGAGGCCGGAGACGCAGGGGGAAGCGCCGGGAAGCGCTCGTATCCCGCACCGGCTTGGCGCATCGGCAGAACGAGGCGCAGCGAATCCGGCAGCCGGACGAAGCCGTGCGCGGCATAGAAGTTGACGGCGGCCTCGTCCAGCGCGTCGACGATCACCATGGAGGAACCGACGATGCCCGCGCTCTCGAACGCGTGCTGCAGCGCGTCCGCAAGAAGGATCGAGCCGAGACCCTGACCCTGCCGGTCCTTCGCCACCGCCAGCCGGCCGATCAGCGTACAACTGACAAGCGGATAGCGCGGGACATGTTTCCGCGCCGCTTCCGGCACCTCGCCCTGGGCGATCGCCATCGCGCAGAGCGTGTAATAGCCGAGCACGCGCTCCGGCTCGGCCGTCGCGCTCAGCACGAAAACCGCATTCGCCTTTCGACGAACATCCTGCCCGGCCTGTGTCTTGAGATAACGGTCCAGGCTTTCCACACCGCAGGCGAAGCCGCAGCGGTCGTGCCTCTCGTCAAGCGGCAGAATGCGCAGGTCTGCAGGCGGACGCAGGTCCGCAGACGGCCGATTTGCCATTCACCGGACGATCCGGCGCCTATGTTCCGCGAACGCTCGCTGGAGGCGCTCGCTTGGCGCCGGCGGATTGACGAGCGTGTCGAAGAACACGGTACGATCGCGTTCGGAGAGCATGATCGTTTCGTGCGCCGCAATGGTGCGCCGGGCCGCCTCCGTGAGCGCGGTCATGCAAAAATCAGTCAGCTTCCGCCTCTCGAGCTGCGCGGCGCGTTCGATCAAGGCCTTTGTAGGCTCATCGACGCGAAAGCCGAGCCGCTCCTCTCTCAGACGTCGGTTACGCTTAACCGTTGTGGTCATCGGTCACCTCTGCCCCGAAATGTACGTCAATTGGACTAACTTTTCAAGATGTTTCGTCGAACGATTGCAAGCCCCGGCCTCTCGGCAGCGAACCGTTGACTGGACTGCACCCAGCGGAAAGCGCTTTCCGTTCCGGCGCTCGAGAAGCCTGAAACATCCGCATCCGCAAGGCTGCATGAAACTTGCAGACGCAGACCCAGGCAGTGTCCAGTCGGAAGATCGTCGCCACATGCGCCGAGGTTTGGGCGGAGCTGAGATTCTTTGCGGCCCTGGCGCCGGCAAGAGCGGATGGCCTGTTCCTGTCGGGCGACGTGGGACAACGCATCTTCCAGCATCCATTTTCCTGGGCGAGCCTTGGCGTCGACGTGCGGGGCCGATCGCACACGCTCAAGGTCTGCTACCGCACATCGCAACAGATTCGCCGCGCCGCCGACCGGCTCCTGCCGGCCGTGCTGCGCGATACCGACGGGCTGGAAGACGAGCGGCGGGGGATCATCTCGGTCTTCGACGGTCCGAAGCCGGAGGTGAAATCCCTCGCCACCGTCGCCGCGGGAGCCGACACGGTCCGCCAGGCTGTCGAGACCTGGCTTGGCGAGGGAATCGCACCCCGTGAGATCGGCCTGTTCGTCCGCACATCGCAGCTTGTCGCCCGCGCCCGGGCCGCAATCGCCGGGCTGGCAGGCTCCAATGAAATGACCACCGCTCCCATGAGCCTCGCCAAAGGGCTGGAATTTCGGGCCGTCGTCGTGATGGCTTGCGACGAAGGAATTCTGCCGCTCGACGAGCGCGTCGCCGACGCCGCGGAGGAAGCAGAGCTCGATGATATCTATGAGACCGAGCGCCGATTGCTCTATGTCGCCTGCACGCGGGCGCGCGAGCATCTGCTGCTCACGGGCGTGACGCCAACCTCGGAATATCTGGCGGATTTCACCTCACGGGGCGAAGGCCCGGCCGCCAGCCCCTAGCCCCTTCGAAATCGCCGGATTTCACTGTCGCCGAGGCGTTATTATTGGACGCCCCCGAACGGGCCCTTGCCTCGACGTGGGAGTCCGCTGATCGTTGCGCCGGCTTTCCGAGTTCATCACCTGAAGGGCATTCATGACATCCGTTTCCACCGACGCCGGCGCGTGGCCGACCTTCGTCACCCATCTAGAATGCTCGATGACGGGCGAGCGCTATGAGGCCGACCGGCTGCATGGGCTCTCCAAGGCGGGCAAGCCGCTGCTGGTGCGCTACGACCTGGCGGCCCTCGCTAAGGCCGTCTCGAAGAAGGCGCTGGCGGAACGCAGCGGCGGATTCTGGCGCTATCGCGAGTTCCTGCCGGTGCGTCACGCGAAGAATGTCGTCGAGCTGGGCGAGGTGATGACGCCGCTCGTTCCGCTGCCGCGCCTCGCGCGGGCGCTCGGGGCCGGTGCCGACACCATCCTCGTCAAGGATGAAGGCCGCTTGCCGACGGGATCCTTCAAGGCGCGTGGGCTGGCGCTCGCGGTTGCCATGGCCAAAGAGCTCGGGCTCGCCCATCTCGCGATGCCGACCAACGGCAATGCCGGTGCGGCGATGGCGGCCTATGCCTCGCGCGCCGGGATGCGCAGCACCGTCTTCTGTCCGGCCGATACGCCCGACGTCAATGTCCGCGAGATCGCGCTGCAGGGGGCGGCGGTCTATCGCGTCAACGGCCTGATCAACGATTGCGGCAAGATCGTCGCCGGCGGCAAGGAGGCCGTCGGCTGGTTCGATCTCTCGACCCTCAAGGAGCCCTATCGGATCGAGGGCAAGAAGACCATGGGGCTGGAGCTGGCCGAGCAGATGGGCTGGGAATTGCCGGACGCCATCTTCTATCCGACCGGCGGCGGCACCGGTCTGATCGGCATGTGGAAGGCCTTCGAGGAGCTCGAGGCCATCGGCTGGATCGGCGCCCGGCGGCCCAGGATGATCGCGGTCCAGGCCTCGGGCTGCGCGCCCATCGTGAAGGCCTATGAGGAGGGCAACGAGCATGCCGAGCTCTGGCCGAACGCGCATACGATCGCGGCCGGCATTCGCGTGCCCGTGGCGATCGGCGACTTCCTCATCCTGCGCGCGGTGCGCGAGAGCGGCGGATTCGCCATCGCGGTCGAGGACGACGCGATCGTCGCGGCGCAAGAGGCCGTCGCGAAAGAGGAGGGGCTGCTGCTCTGTCCCGAGGGCGCTGCGACCTTCGCGGCCTATCGGCAGGCCCTGAAGGACGGCCGCGTCGGTCCGCAGGATCGCTGCCTGCTCTTCAACTGCGCGACCGGGCTCAAATATCCCATGCCGCCGGCCGAGCTCGCGATCGACCGCCATCGGCCGATCGACTATGCCGCGATCGCGAATGCAAAGGCGCCGTGACATGGCCGCCTGGACCCGGGGCCCTGGCCCCGCCGGCGAGCCGCGTCGAACGGGAACGCAAAACGCGTGACAAACGAACGGACCCGAGGTAAACAATCCGCGCGATGACGCTCACAGCTCACACCCATGCCCGATTTTCCTATTGGCCGCATCCGAGGCGGAAATAGGAATGCGCGCGTATTGACCTGCTGTAGCCTCGCGTTTCCGAAAGCCGCCAGTCATGCTGGCGGCTTTTTTTGTGCGCCAGCATGGCAGAAACAGGAGCCATGCCGTGCAAGCCAAGATCGACGATCTCCGAATCCGGACGATTGAACCCCTGATATCGCCGCAACAGCTCATCGACGAGCTGGGCCGGACAGATGCAGCGGAGACCACCGTTGCGGGAACACGCGACCGACTCCATCGAATCCTCGAGGGCGAAGACGACCGCCTCATCGTCGTCATCGGCCCCTGCTCGATTCACGATCCTGTCGCCGCGCTCGACTATGCCCAACGCCTCGCCACGGAGCGCGAACGCCTTCGGGACGATCTCGAAATCGTCATGCGCGTCTATTTCGAGAAGCCCCGAACGACCGTCGGGTGGAAGGGTCTGATCAACGACCCCGACTTGAACGGCACCTTCCAGATCAATCGCGGCTTGCGCACGGCGCGCGAGCTGCTGCTGCGGATCAACGAACGGGGCGTTCCCGCCGGATGCGAATTCCTGGACGTCATGACGCCGCAATACATTGCCGATCTGGTGAGCTGGGGTGCAATCGGCGCCCGCACGACGGAGAGCCAGATCCATCGGCAGATGGCATCAGGCCTGTCCTGCCCGGTCGGCTTCAAGAACGGCACGAATGGCGATGTCCGGATCGCGGTCGAGGCCGTCGAGGCGGCATCCCATCCGCATCACTTTCTTGCGCTCGACAAGGAAGGGCGGGCGGCCATTGCGGCCACCACGGGAAACGAGGATGGGCACATCATCCTGCGTGGCGGCAATCTGCCGAACTACGATGCCGCCAGCGTCACGAAGGCGGCGCAAGCCTGCCTTCAGGCCGGCGTCAAACCTCGTCTCCTGATCGATGCAAGCCACGGCAACAGCGGCAAGCGCCCGGAGAATCAGCCCTTGGTCCTGGCGGCGGTTGCCGACCAGGTGGCCGCGGGTAGCGATTACATCCATGGCGTCATGGTCGAAAGCCATCTGAAGGGCGGCCGCCAGGACTTTGTGCCGGGCGGCCCCCACGCCTATGGCGTCAGCATTACCGACGGCTGCCTGGCGTGGAGCGAATCGGTTGCCGTTTTGGAACGGTTGGCGCATGCGACGCGCGGCCGCCGCTCACGCCGGCGCCAGCGAGCGGATGGATAAGGTCGGCTCTGCGCCATTGCCCTGCCGGGCGCGCCCAGAGCTGCAGGCTGTGCCGCTCCACCGACGGCCCTGGGCGGAGCCGGGTAAGTGGCGCCTTCATCGCCCCCGCGCGGGAGCGACGCTTTCGAAAGACGTCAGCGTCCCGACGGCGCCCGCACCGCTTCCGACAGGATCTCAGCCCGGCGGAGGAAGGCTGATTGCGCCGCTTCGAGGTTTTGAGACCGGCCTTTCCACGCGGCAAGCGCCTCGTCCTGGAGGGCGCGGCCAAAAGAGAAGCTCAAACGCCAGGGCGCAGCGCCGGCCCGTCGCACGATCGCGCGGAGATTGCGCGTCGAAACCTCGGGGCTCTGGCCGCCCGACAAGAACAGGATTCCCGGCACCTGCGGCGGCACGCTGCTGCGCAGGCATTCCAGCGTCGCGTCGGCGATCTGTTCCGGCGTCTGCGTCTGACCGGAATGCGCGCCCGGCACAACCATGTTGGGTTTGAGCAGCATGCCTTCCAGCCGAACGCCGGCCTTGTCGAGGGCCTTGAAGACGGCATCGAGGGTGGCGCGGGTCACGTCGGCGGATCGGTCGATATTCTGGCTGCCATCCATGAGAACCTCCGGCTCGACGATCGGCGTCAGATCGGCGTCCTGGCAGTCGCGCGCATAACGGGCAAGGCTTGTCGCGTTGGCCGAAATGGCGGCGGCGGTCGGCAGGCGGTCGCCATCGATATGGATGACGGCGCGCCATTTGGCGAAGCGGGCCCCCCGCCGCCTGAAATCCGACAATCGCTCGGGCAGCCCCTCGAGGCCTTTGGTCATGGTCTCGGTCGTATCGGCTCCCAGCGGCGCCGTGCCCGCGTCGACTTTAATGCCGGGGATGATGCCCCGCTTCGCCAGCAGCTGCGGAAAAGGATCGCCCGAGGCGGTCGCCTGCCGCAGCGTCTCCTCGAAAAGGATCACACCGCTGATGCAGTTCTCCATGCCGGGTGTCGTGAAGAGCAGGTCGCGATAGGCCCTTCTCGTTTCCTCGGTGGACGCGATGCCTTGCGGGTCGAAACGCTTCTTTATGGTCGGCAGGCTTTCGTCCGCGGCGAGAAGACCTTTTCCAGGCGAGACCAGTTGCCGTGCCGTTTCAATGATGCCGCTCATGAGGGCGCTCCTTCCTTGGCCGCTCGGAACTGTCAGCGTTCTACGGTTTCTCCTGCCGCTCTCCCCGCCTTCATGGACTCACCCGCGTCTGCCCGGTTGTCCGTCCGGCCCAGTCATGGCGCGGTCGGGAATCGAACGGGCTCCGCATGATCGGCGGAGTCGGGCGCCGGCTCCCAGCCGAAGACGCTGCGCCCGCCATACTCAGGCGAGCGCCGGCGCTCCTCGCCGATGAAAGCCGGCAGCGACGGGCCCGTCGCCGTCCGCTCCAGCCGTCGCGTCTGCTCGTCCAGCCGGCGGATCGCATCGAGCCGTTCGTCATTGCCGAGCCTGGCCTTCTCGACCGCGGATTTGAGGACGGCGATGGTCTGGTCATAGACCTTGAGCGGCACCGGATAGGGATGCCGGTCCTTACCGCCATGCGCGAGCGAGAAGCGCGCAGGATCGGCGAAGCGGCAGGGCGCACCATGGATGATCTCGGCCGCCATGGCGAGCGAATGCACGGTCCGGGCGCCCACACCCGGGACCAGCAGCAGCTCGCTGAAATCGGCAGGCGCCCGGTCGGCCGCCGCGGCGAGCGCGCCATGCAGGCGACGGAGCATGACATCCTTGGGCCGCACATCGTGATGCGCCGGCATGACGAGATGAGGCAGGAGCGGGGCTTCGGGAGGTGCCGCCGCCGGCAACGGCTTTCCTTGCAGCGAAGCGATCTCACCGACGAGGCGGTCGGGCCCCAGATCGCGCAGCAGATCGATCTGGCCTTGCCGCGAGGCGGCGGCGCGCCGGTCGGTGAGATTCACGATCTCGCCCTGGTTCTCGCCCTCGATCGCCTGGTGCGGCGCCTCGACGAAGCTCTTCAGATCCTCCGACAGCCAGTGATAGCGGCGCGCCGTGCGCGTTGCGCCGTTCATGCCCTGCTGCACCACGACCCATTTGCCGTCATCGGCGAGGATGAAACCGTGGAGATAGAGATCGAAGCCGTCCTGCAGGGCGGCGCTGTCGACCTTGGCGACCAGCCGGCTCGTTTTCGCCAGCGCCGTTCCGTCGAGGCCGGTGCGCTCGCCGATGGCGACCAGCTCCTGGGGCGTCTGCCGCGAATGGCTCCCCCGCCCGCCGCAGACATGCAGGCCGAGCTCGCCCGAGAGCGGCGCCAGCCCCCGCTTCAGCGCGCCGATGACGCTGGTGGTGATGCCGGAGGAATGCCAGTCCATGCCCATGACGGCGCCGAAGGACTGAAACCAGAACGGATGTGACAGGCGGCGCAGGAACTCGTCCCGGCCGTAATGATGGAGGATCGCCTCGGCGATGACCGCGCCCATCCGCGTCATGCGCCGGCCCAGCCAGGCGGGGACCCGGCCGTTATGCAAAGGCAGATCGGCGCTCCCCGACCGTCGCGTCACGGACCCTCCGGAACAAACATGGAACATAGCGGCTGGGTCGTTGAGTTGCAAAGGTAATTTCGAGCGATGCCCCGGGGGTCTCCCCTGACAATGCGACCCGGGGAAGCCGGCGGCGCCATCGCCCGCGCCCGGCGAATCCGATCCTAGGTTTTCTGTCTCCCTGAATAGCCAGTGATGCTGACCTTGATCGCAGATTTTGTCGCGGTTCCGGGCCTCGGATCGTTCCGCTCTCACCCCTGTTTTTCACTGTCGCTTCATGCCTTTGCCTCAAAATTTACAAACCGAAACTTGGTGCCCTTCCAGGATGGATCCCGCGCCAATGACTCCGCAAATTCCTCACCGCAATCGACCGGCGTGATCGGCCCATGTTGGCCATCCGCATGGCGCGACTTTTCTCCATCGATCCTCTGACGGCCGCTGCGCCGATCCAGATGGAGTGGGTGCGCTTCGATGGCATCGCCCCGGCGGAAGCCGCGCACGCACCGCATGTCATCACGGTCGATCCTCCCGAACCCGGCCAGTCGATCGGGATCGACGTCGATGTGGATACGACCCTCCAGTTCGCCTTCGATCTCAGCGACGCGCGCGTCGAGCTGGTCGACAATGCGATCCGCGTGGATCTCCCGAACAGCGGCGTCATCACGCTCTTCGGCGAGCGGATCGAGCAGTCGCTCGCCAACAGCCAGGGCAATGTCGAGGAGATTCTCGGAAGCCTGTCCACGCCAGCGGACGGCTCGCCGCCGCCGGCACAGGGCCACCTCTTCCGGCACGGACCGCCCGACGGCGGCTCGATCGACCCCGCCAGCACCCTGCACGACACCGCGATCGCGCGGCCCGTCCTGCTGAACCCGCTCGCGGGAACGTCGCTCAGCTATCGCGACATCGACGGGCCGCCGGCACCCGCCGACCTCACCTCGCGTCATGACGTGCATGCGCCCGGCGACCCGCTGGTCGGGGTGAACGATGCCTTCACGCTGACCGAGGACGGCTCGGTGAGCGTCGGGGCGCCCGGCGTGCTGGGCAACGACACAGGAAGCAGCAGCCTTGGCGCGGCCGCAACGCTGCTGAGCGGCCCGGCCCACGGGCTGCTCACGCTCAACAGCGACGGCAGCTTCACCTACACGCCCGACGCCGACTTCAACGGCACCGACAGCTACAGCTACAAGCTGACCGGCGGCGGCAAGACCGACACGGCGACGGTGTCGCTGACGGTCGGCGCGGTCGCCGACATCGCCGCCGACAGCGTGACGACCCCTGAAGAAACGGCCGTCACCTCCACGGTCCTGGCGAACGACAGCTTCGAGAACGCGGCGCATCGGCTCACCTCCTTCACGCAAGGTGGCCATGGCACAGTGACACGGGACGACAACGGCACGGTCCTCGATCTCAGCGACGACAAGCTGGTCTATACGCCCAACACCGATTTCCACGGCAGCGACAGCTACAGCTACACGGTGACCAGCGGCAGCGTGACGGAAACGGCGACGGTCTCGGTGACGGTGACGGGGGTTGCCGACATCGCCCCCGACATTGCGACCACCCATGAGGACACGGCGGTGACGACCGCCGTGCTGGCGAACGACACGTTCGAGGACCCGTCGCGTCGGCTGACCTCGTTCACGCAAGGGTCGCATGGCACGGTGACGCGGGACAGCAACGGCACCCCGCTCGACCTCACCGACGACAAGCTGGTCTATACGCCCAACCCCGACTTCAACGGCAGCGACAGCTACAGCTACACCGTCACCAGCGGCGGCGCGACCGAGTCGGCGACGGTATCGGTCTGGGTGAACGCGACCGACAACATCGTCATCGACAGCGCGACGACCAATGAAGACACGGCCGTGACCACGGACGTACTGGCGAACGACTTGTTCGTCGATCCGGCGCGCCAACTGACCCAGTTCACGCAAGCGGCCCATGGCACGGTGGCCCGGGACGACAACGGCACCCCGCTCGACCTGAGCGACGACAAGCTGACCTACACGCCGGACGCCGATTTCAACGGCACCGACGGCTATGTCTACATCGTCACCAGCGGCGGCGTGACGGAGGCGGCGACGGTCTCCGTGACCGTCAATCCGGTGGCGGACGGCGCACCCGACAGCGCGACGACGGCCGAAGACACGGCGGTGACCACCGCGGTGCTGGCGAACGACAGCTTCGAGGACCCGACGCACCAGCTGACCTCCTTCACGCAAGGCGCCCATGGCAGCGTGACGCGGGACAATAACGGCACGCCGTCCAATCTGGCGGACGACAGGCTGACCTACACGCCAAACCCCGACTTCAACGGCAGCGACAGCTACAGCTACACCGTCACCAGCGGCGGGCTCACCGAGACGACGACGGTGTCGGTGACGGTGAACGCGGTCGCCGACATCGTCGCCGACAGCGCCACGACGAACGAGGACAGCGCGGTCACGACGGCGGTCCTGGCGAACGACACGTTCGAGAGCGCCGTGCGCCAGTTGACCTCCTTCACGCAAGCCGCGCACGGCACGGTGACGCGGGACGACAACGGCTCCGTGGCCGACCTGACCGACGACAAACTGGTCTATACGCCGAACGCCGACTTCAACGGCAGCGACAGCTACAGCTACACCGTGACCAGCGGCGGCGTCACCGAGACCGCCACGGTATCGGTGACGGTGAACGCCGCCGCGGACATCGCCGCCGACAGCGCGACGACAACCGAGGACAGCGCCGTCACCATGGCGGTGCTGGCGAACGACGGGTTCGAGGATCCGGCGCGCCAGCTGACCGCCTTCACGCAAGGCGCGCATGGCACGGTCACGCGGGATGACAACGGCACCGCGGCCGACCTGAGCGACGACAAGCTGGTCTACACGCCCAACGCGGATTTCAACGGCAGCGACAGCTACAGCTACACCGTGACCAGCGGCGGCGTGACGGAGACGACCACAGCGTCGGTGACGGTGAACGCCGCCGCCGACATCGTTGCCGACAGCGCCACGACGAACGAGGACACGGCCGTCGCGACGGCCGTGCTGGCCAACGACAGCTTCGAGGATCCGGCACGCCAGCTGACCTCCTTCACCCAGGGCGGCCATGGCACGGTGACGCGGGACGACAATGGCACGGCGGCCGACCTCACCGACGACAAGCTGACCTACACCCCCAACGCCGATTTCAACGGCACCGACAGCTATCAGTACACGGTCACCAGCGGCGGCGTGACGGAGACGGCAACGGTGTCGGTCGCCGTCAACGCCGTGGCCGATATCGCGGCGGACAATGCGACGACCAACGAAGACGGCGCCGTCACCACGGCGGTGATGGCGAATGACGGCTTCGACGACCCGGCGCGCCAGCTGACCTCGTTCACGCAAGCGACTCACGGCACGGTGACGCGGGATACCAATGGCACCACGGCCGACCTCAGCGATGACAAGCTGACCTATACGCCCAATGCCGACTTCAACGGCACCGACAGCTACCAGTACA
This sequence comes from Hypericibacter terrae, assembly GCF_008728855.1. GTDB lineage: Bacteria > Pseudomonadota > Alphaproteobacteria > Dongiales > Dongiaceae > Hypericibacter > Hypericibacter terrae. The sequence continues at coordinate 5,739,891 of NZ_CP042906.1, forward strand.
CCGTGACCAGCGGCGGGGTGACGGAGACGGCGACCGTCTCGGCCACGGTCAATGCCGTGGCGGACATCCTGGCCGACAGCGCGACGACGAACGAAGACACGGCCGTCACCACGGCGGTCCTGACCAATGACACATTCGAGGATCCGGCGCGCCAGCTGACCTCGTTCACGCAGGGCGCCAACGGCACGGTGACGCGGGACAACAACGGCACGCCCCTCGACCTCACCGACGACAAGCTGGTCTACACGCCCAACGCCGACTTCAACGGCACCGACAGCTACAGCTACACCGTCACCAGCGGCGGCCTCACCGAGACGGCAACCGTTTCGGTCATGGTCAATGCCGTGGCCGACATCGCCGCCGACACTGTGACGACGAATGAAGACAGCGCGGTCACCACGGCGGTCCTGGCCAATGACACATTCGAGGACCCGGCGCGCCAGCTGACCTCGTTCACGCAGGGCGCCAACGGCGCGGTGACGAGGAACGACAACGGCACCGCCGCCGATCTCACCGACGACAAGCTGACCTACACGCCCAACGCCGATTTCAATGGCAGCGACAGCTACCAATACACCGTGACCAGCGGCGGCGTGACGGAGACGGTGACGGTATCGGTCACCGTGAACGCCGTCGCCGATATCGCCGCCGACAGTGCAACGACCAATGAAGACAGCGCCGTCGCCACGGCGGTCCTGGCGAATGACAGCTTCGAGGACCCGGCGCGCCAGCTGAGCTCCTTTACGCAAGCGGCCCACGGCACGGTCACGCGCGACGACAACGGCACCGCCGCCGATCTCGCCGACGACAAGCTGGTCTATACGCCCGACGCCGATTTCAATGGGGCCGACAGCTACAGCTACACCGTCACCAGCGGCGGGGTGACCGAGACGGCGACCGTGTCGGTCACGGTCAACGCCGTCGCCGACATCGTGGCGGACAGTGCGACGACGAACGAAGACGTCGCGGTCACGACGGCGGTGCTGGCGAATGACAGCTTCGACGATCCGGCGCGCCAGCTGACCGCCTTCACGCAAGCCGGCCACGGCACCGTCACGCGCGATGACAACGGCACCGCGGCCGACCTCACCGACGACAAGCTGGTCTATACGCCCGACGCCGATTTCAACGGCGCCGACAGCTACAGTTATACCGTGACCAGCGGCGGGGTGACGGAGACGGCGACCGTGTCGGTCACGGTCAATGCCGTGGCCGACATCGCGGCCGACAGCGCGACGACGAACGAAGATACATCTGTCACCACGGCGGTGCTGGCGAATGACGGTTTCGACGATCCGGCGCGCCAGCTGACTTCGTTCACGCAGGCCGGCCACGGAACCGTCACGCGGGACGACAACGGCACCGCGGCCGACCTCACCGACGACAAGCTGGTCTATACGCCCAGCGCGGATTTCAACGGGGCCGACAGCTACAGCTACACCGTCACCAGCGGCGGCGTCACCGAGACGGCGACCGTGTCGGTCACGGTCAACGCCGCGGCGGACATCGTGGCGGACAGCGCGACGACGAACGAGGACGCCGCGGTCACCGCGGCGGTGCTGGCCGACGACACGTTCGAGGACCCGGCGCGCCAGCTGACATCGTTCACGCAAGGCGCCCACGGCACGGTGACGCGCGATACCAACGGCACGGCGCTCGACCTGAGCGACGACAAGCTGGTCTACACGCCGAACGCCGATTTCAACGGCAGCGACAGCTATCAATACATCGTGACCAGCGGCGGGGTGACGGAGACGGCCACGGTGTCGGTGACGGTCAATGCCGTGGCCGACATCGTGGCCGACAGCGCGACGACCGGCGTGGACACCGCCGTCACCACGGCGGTGCTGGCGAACGACAGCTTCGAGGATCCGGCGCGCCAGCTCACCTCCTTCACGCAAGCTGCCCATGGCACGGTGACGCGGGACGACAACGGCACGGCCCTCGACCTGACCGACGACAAGCTGACCTACACGCCGGACGCCGGCTTCATCGGCAGCGACAGCTACAGCTACACCGTCACCAGCAGCGGCCTCACCGAGACGACGACCGTGTCGGTATCGGTCCTCGGTTCGCTGTTCACGGACGGCGACGACGCGCTCGATTTTTCCGGCATCGCCGCGGGGACCTATGCGCCCGGCAGCCAGTATGACGCTCTCGACGGCAACGATTCGGTCGTCCTCCCGGCCGACGGAACCGCCGCCGCCCAGGCCGGCTACGACCCCAGCCAGGATTTCCATGCCGGTCTCGGCAATGACGCCGTCGTCGGCGGTGCGCTCGACGATCTCATCTTCGGCGACGACGGCAACGACACGCTCGAGGGCGGGTCCGGGAACAATCTTCTGGACGGCGGCAGCGGCGAAGATGTCGCCGACTATAGCGGCGCGTCCGGTGCCGTCGCGATCAACGCCGCCACGGGGATCGCGACCCGGAGCGACGGAACCGACACGCTCTCCGGCATCGAGGACATCGTCGGGTCGGCGTTCGGCGACGCGGTGTCGGGCTACGGTTCCGGTGTGGTGGATCTCGGCGGCGGCGCCGACAGCCTGGCGCTCGCGAATGGCGGCGGCACGGTCACGGTCTCCAACACCGAGACCGTCACGGGCGGAACCGGCGCCGATACCGTCACCCTCGGCGCCGCGCAGACCGCCGGCACGATCGATCTCGGCGCCGGCACCGACAGCCTGACCCTGGCGAATGGCGCCAACACGCTGACCGTCTCCAACACCGAAACCATCGGCGGCGGAACCGGCGCCGACGCGATCACGCTCGGCGCCGCGCAGGCCGCCGGCACGATCGATCTCGGCGCCGGCGCCGACAGCCTCACTCTGGCGAATGGCGGCAACACCCTCACCGTTTCCAACGCCGAAACCGTCACCGGTGGCACCGGCGCCGATGCGATCACCCTGGGCGCGGCCCAGGCTTCCGGCGCGATCGATCTCGGCGCCGACGCCGACAGTCTCATTCTGGCGAACGGCAGCAACACGCTGACCGTCTCGAATACCGAGACCATCACGGGCGGAACCGGCGCCGATGCCGTCACCCTCGGCGCAGCCCAGGCCGTGGGCACGATCGATCTCGGCGCCGGCAGCGACAGCCTCATCCTGGCGAACGGCAGCAACATCCTGACGGTCTCGAATACCGAGACCATCACCGGCGGGACGGGCGCCGACGCCATCACGCTCGGCGCGGCCCAGGCTGCGGGCACGATCGATCTCGGCGCCGGCGCCGACAGCCTCACGCTCTCTTCCGCCGGCGCCAACATGCTCACGGTGTCCAACACCGAGACGATCACCGGCGGCACCGCCGCCGACACCATCACGCTCGGTGCCGCGCAGGCTGCGGGCACGATCAATCTCGGCGCCGGCACCGACAGCCTGACCCTGGCGAACGGCAGCAACACGCTGACGGTCACCGGCACCGAGACCATCACCGGCGGAACCGGGGCCGACGCCATCACCCTCGGCGCCGTTCAGGCCTCCGGCACGATCGATCTCGGTGGCGGCAGCGACAGCCTGACCCTGGTGAACGGCAGCAATACCCTGACCGTTTCCAACACCGAGACCATCACCGGCGGCACCGGGGCCGACGTCATCACGCTCGGCGCGGCGCAGGCCTCGGGCACGATCAATCTCAGCACCGGCGCCGACAGCCTGACCCTGGCGGACGGCGCCAACACCCTGACGGTGACCGGCACCGAGACCATCACCGGCGGAACCGGGGCCGACACCATCACGCTCGGCGCGCCACAGACCTCGGGGACGATCGATCTCGCCGGCGGCAGCGACAACCTGACCCTCGCCAACGGCGGCAACACGCTCACCATCTCCAATACCGAGACCGTCACCGGCGGCACCGGCGCCGACATCCTCACGCTCGGAACCTTCCTCGTCGGCGGGATCATCGATCTGGGCACCGGCTCCGACAGCCTTGCTCTCTCTTCCGCCGGCGCCAACAGCATCACGGTCTCCAACACCGAGACCATCACGGGCGGCACCGCGGCCGACACGATCACCCTCGGCGCGGCCCAGGCTTCCGGCACGATCGATCTCGGCGCCGGCAGCGACAGCCTGACCCTGGCCAATGGCGGCAATACGCTTACCGTCACCAACAGCGAGACCGTGACCGGCGGCACCGGCGCCGATGTCATTACGTTGGGTGGCGCGCAGACTTCCGGCACGATCGATCTTGGCGCCGGCAGCGATACGCTCGTCCTTTCCTCCGCCGGCGCCAACACGCTCACGGTTTCCAACACCGAGACCATCACCGGCGGCACCAGCGCCGACACCATCACCCTCGGCGCCGCGCAGGCCTCCGGCACGATCAATCTGGGCGCCGGTACCGACAGCCTGACTTTGGCGAATGGCGGCAACACGCTGACCGTCACCGGCACCGAGACCATCACCGGCGGAACCGGGTCCGACGCCGTCACGCTCGGGGCGGTTCAGGCCTCGGGCACGATCGATCTCGGTGCCGGCAGCGACAGCCTCACCCTCGCGAACGGCAGCAACACGCTCACCGTTTCGAACGCCGAGACCATTGCCGGCGGCACCGGCGCCGACGTCATTACCCTCGGCGCTGCCCAGGCCTCCGGCTCGATCGATCTGGGCGCCGGCACCGACAGCCTGACCCTGGCCGATGGCGGCAACACGCTCACCGTCTCCAACACCGAGACCATCACCGGCGGCATCGACGCCGATATCGTCACCCTCGGTGCCGCCCAGGCCTCCGGCACGATCGATCTCGGCGCCGGCAGCGACAGCCTGACCCTGGCGAATGGCGGCAACACGCTGACCGTCTCCAACACCGAGACCATCACCGGCGGCACCGGCGCCGATGTCGTCACCCTCGCGACCATCCTCACGGCGGCCCTCGTCGATCTCGGGGGCGGCAGCGACAGCCTCACGCTCTCCTCCGCCGGCGCCAACAGCGCCACCATCTCCAACACCGAGACCATCACGGGCGGTACCGCGGCCGACACGATCACCCTTGGCGCGGCCCAGGCCTCGGGCACGATCAATCTTGGCGCCGGCACGGACAGCCTGACCCTCGCCAACGGCAGCAACACGCTCACGGTTTCCAACAGCGAGACCATCACCGGCGGCACCGGTGCCGACGCCATCACCCTCGGCGTGGCGCAGACCTCCGGCACGATCGACCTCGGCGGCGGCGCCGACAGCCTGGTCCTCTCGACCGCTGGCAACAACACCCTGACCGTTTCCAATGTGGAGACGATCGGCGTCAGCAGCGCCACGGCCCGGACCGACACCATCACGCTGGGCGCGGCGCAGGCCTCCGGCACGATCGATCTCGGCGCCGGCAGCGACAGCCTGATCCTGGCCAACGGCGGCAATACGCTCACGGTCTCCAATACCGAGACCGTGACGGGCGGAACCGGCGCCGACATCATCACCCTGGGTGCGGCGCAGGCTTCCGGCGCGATCGACCTCGGGGCCGGCACGGACAGCCTGACCCTGGCCAATGGCGGCAACACGCTCACCGTCTCCAACAGCGAGACCATCACCGGCGGCACCGGCGCCGATATCATCACGCTGGGCGCCGCCCAGGCCTCGGGCTCGATCGATCTCGGCGCCGGCGCCGACAGCCTGACCCTCGCCAATGGCGGCAACACGCTCACCGTCTCCAACACCGAGACCGTGACCGGCGGCACCGGCGCCGACATCATCACCCTGGGCGCGGCGCAGTCGTCGGGCACGATCAATCTCGGCGCCGGCACGGACAGCCTGACCCTGGCCAATGGCGGCAACACCCTGACCGTCACCGCCACCGAGACCATCACCGGCGGCACCGGAGCCGATGTCATCACCCTGGGCGCCGCTCAGGCCTCGGGCACGATCGATCTCGGCGCCGGGACCGATACGTTGAACCTGGCGAACGGCGGCAACACGCTCACCATCTCCAACGTCGAGACCATCAATGGCGGCACCGGCGCCGACATCATCACGCTGGGTGCCGCCCAGATGTCGGGCACGATCAGCCTCAGCAGCGGCGCCGACAGCGTCACGCTCTCCTCCGCCGGCAACAACAGCCTGACCTTCATCAGCACCCGGACCATCATCGGCGGCAGCCAGGACGACAACATCACGCTCGGCTCGACCTGGACGGCCGCGACGACGGTCAACGGCAATGCCGGCAACGACACGGTGACCCTCTTTGCCGCCAATCACACCGTCACATTGACCAACCTCAGCAATGTCGAGACGCTCAACGTCCAGGCCGGATTCGACTACTCATTGACCCTGGTCGACGGGAACGTCGCGGCGGGCCAGCAGATGGCGATCAATGCGTCCGGCCTGGGGGTGAACGATGTGCTGACGGTCAATGGCGCGGCCGAGCTCGACGGCAAGCTCGTCCTCACCGGCGGCAGCGGCAACGACAATCTCACCGGCGGCAGCGGCAACGATCTGCTGCGCGGCAATGGCGGCAACGATACCCTGACGGGCGGCGCTGGCGACGACACGATCGCAGCCGATTCGCTCGACAGCGCCAATGGCGGGACCAACACGGCGGCCGCCAATGCGCTGCTCACGGCCGGTGCCGCCCATGGCGACATGCTGGTCTTCGCCTCGACCATCGACCTGACGAACGTGGCGCTGAACACGCGCTTCCAGAACTTCGAGACCGTCTCGATCGCGAACGCGGATTCCGGCGCTGCTGGCAACCAGACCCTGTCGCTCAACATCAACGACGTGCTGGATCTGAGCGGGTCGGGGGCGACCACCGCCACGCCCGGCGGGGCCGGCTATAGCGCCCAGAAGGCGGTCCGGATCGAGGCCGACAGCACCGATACCATCAATCTGGTCAATACCGGCGGCAGCGATCATTGGCTCACGGCGACGGGCGCCACCGGCGTGCCGGCCGGCTACACGCTCTTCGCCCATGTGACCTCGGGCGCCAGCCCCTCCGTCAATGAGGACGGCTATGTACTGGTGGCCGGCGACGGCAGCAACGTGGTCCATTCTTAGGCGAGCAAGCGGACCGTCGGCGTTCCCATTGTCATGGCGGCGGGACTCCTCTTGAATGCCGCGACCGATTCGGCAGGGGACCGCCTTGACCAGGAAGCAATGGAATCTCGAGAACATCCTCCCGCATGTCGCGACGCATCTGCCGCTGGCCGCCCTCTTCGGCATGGAGATCGTCGCCGCCGACCCCCGACATAGTCGCGTCCGTCTGGTCGGCAACGAGCATATCAGGCGGCCCGGCGGGTCGATCGCCGGCCCCGTGCTCTTCGCCATGGCGGATGTCGCGACCTATGCGCTGACGCTGGCCCTCCGGCATGAGGAGACGGCGGTCACCTCCAGCCTGCTGATGAACTTCCTGCGGCCCGCCTTTGCGCCGCCGCTGATCGCCGAGGCGGTGCCGCTGCGCGCCGGCAAGAGCCTCCTCACCTACGACATCCGCATCTGGTCCGAGGCCGACGGTCCGGATCGGCTGATCGCCCAGGCGACCGCGACCTGGGTTGCAGCGCCGGGCACCGCGTGGTCCTGAGCGAGAGCGGCATTCCATCGAGGCACCTCGATTGAAAGCCGCGCCGGCGCTAGTCTTGTCGCCCGACGCCTCTCCCGGCACCCCTCATCGATTGCGAAGAAGCACCGTCATGACCGCAGCCGCCGTCTCGATCGACACCGCCTCGTCCTGGAAGGTCTCGGATGCCGCGCGCCGGCTGCATCGAGACGCGCTGGTCTGGGACAATCACGCGGGCTTCGGTCCCGACCCCTCGGTCGATCTCCAAATGCTGGAAACCTGGCGCGCCGCCGGGGTGGATTATCTCTCGATCGATGTCGGCTATGACGTGCTGACCTGGCAGCAGGCGGTCAAGAACATCGCGGCCTTCATCACCTGGTTCGAGAAGCATCCCGACGGCTTCACGCTGGTCCGGCGCGCCGAGGACATCCTGGCGGCCAAGCGCGACGGCAAGATGGCGATCGCCTTCGATCTCGAGGGCATGAACGCGCTCGACGGCGAGGCCTATATGGTCTCGTTCTTCTATCGCCTCGGCGTGCGCCAGATGCTGTTCGCCTACAACCGCAACAATCTCGCGGGCGGCGGCTGCCATGACGAGGACCAGGGTCTGACCGATTTCGGCCGGCGCGTCATCGAGGAGATGAACCGGGTCGGGATGATGGTCGACTGCTCGCATACCGGCTATCGCACCACCATGGCGGTGCTCGAGGCGGCCTCGGCGCCGGTCATCTTCTCCCATTCCAATCCCAAGGCGCTGCGCCCGCATGGCCGCAATATCGTCGACGAGCAGATCCGCGCCTGCGCGCGCACCGGCGGTGTCGTCGGCATCAACGGCATCGGCCTGTTCCTGCCGGACCGCCGGGCGACGACAGAGACCATGGTCGATTGCCTCTGCTATGTCGCCGACCTGGTCGGGGTCGATCATGTCGGCATCGGTCTCGATTACGCGCCGCCCATGGGCGCCGACGATCCGCTCAACGATCTGAGCGGCTTCAATCCCAGTTACTGGCCCGCCAGCGAAGGCTATAGCGACCATCTCCATTCGGCGGCGCCCGCCCAGTTGCCGGAGATCACCGACCGCCTGCTCGGCCGCGGCTGGTCGGAACCCGATGTCCGCAAGCTGCTCGGCGGCAACTTCCTGCGGGTCGCACAGCAAGTCTGGAAATAACGGCGCGGCCGGCGAGCTGCCGAAGAATTTCGATTGCGACGAGATCGCGGCCTTCACGGTCCCGGCGCTGCAAGGCGCCAGCCTGCTGTCGACGGCGCATCGCAACCCCCCAGCCCGTCGAGCGGCTCAAGCGCATCCTCTTCGGCAAGATCCTGCGCTGATCGTCGCGGGCGCCTTCAGCGCCCGCCACTGACGATGTCGCCGAACAGCGTCTTCTGATCATGCGGCGGGGCGCGCCAATATTGCGGCGGCGCCTCGACGCTGGCTCCGAGCTGGGCCGCCGCGTGCCAGGGCCAGCGCGGGTCATAGAGCATCGCGCGGGCCATCGCGACTATGTCGGCCTTGCCGCTGGCGACGATCTCCTCGGCCTGCTGGAAATCGGTGATCAGCCCGACCGCGATGGTCGGGATGCCGGTCGCCTCTTTGATCGCCTGCGCGAAAGGCACCTGGTAGCCGGGGCCCAGGGTGATGCGCTGCGAGGGCGAGACGCCGCCGGACGAGGCGTCGACCCAGGCGACGCCGCGCTTCTTCAATTCCTTCGCGAACTCGATCGTCTGCGCGATGTCCCAGCCGCCCTCGATCCAGTCGGACGCCGAGACCCGGATGCCGACGGGCTTGTCCGCGGGGATAGCGGCGCGCACGGCGTCGAACACCTCGAGCGGGAAGCGCATGCGGTTCGCGAGCGAGCCGCCATACTCGTCGGTGCGCTTGTTGGCGATGGGCGAGAGGAACTCATGCATCAGATAGCCATGCGCGCCGTGAAGCTCGATCACATCGATGCCGAGTCGAATGGCCCGCCTGGCGGTCTCGACGAAGGCGTTGCGGATGCGGACCATGCCCGCCTTGTCGAGCGCCCGCGGCGGCGCCTCGCCCGGCTTCTGCTCCACGGCCGAAGGCGCAAAGGGCACCCAGCCGCCTTGGGACGGCGGAATCAACTGGCCGCCATCCCAGGGCAGATGGCTCGACGCCTTGCGGCCGGCATGAGCGATCTGCATCGCGACGGGGATCTTCGAGTATTGGCGGATCGCCGCCATGACGGGCCGCAGCGCGGCCTCGGTCGCGTCGTCCCACAGCCCCAGGCATCCCGGCGTGATGCGACCCTCGGGCTCGACCGCGGTCGCCTCGATGCAGAGCAAGCCGGCGCCGGAGAGCGCCATGTGGCCGAGATGAATCATGTGCCAGGCCGTCGCGCGGCCGTTATCGGCCGAGTACTGGCACATGGGCGAGATCACGATCCGGTTGCGAAGCGTCAGGCCCTGCAGGGTGATCGGCGAAAACAAAACGCTCATGATGATTTCCGACGGTGAAAGGGAATCGGTCCATGATAGGGGAGCGGGTTACGAAAATGAGTGCGGCCAATTCCCCCGAGAAGACGGTGTGCCGCTTTCATGATTGTCGCGATCGGAGGGTTCAACGAGGAAGATGTCCGGCTTGCCATGATCGCGCCACCGAGAGATCGTCGCTCGTTTGTTCCATGGTCATCGCCGCCCTCGCTCGCCAATCCTCCCGCGGTCGTCCCCGCGAAAGCGGTGATCCGCGCCGATCGGATCGGCGAGGTCCCGACTTGGTGCCTGCCGTCGAGGGAGCCGCTACGGAGACACGTAGCTCTCTGATAGCATGTAGGTTTTCCGACAGACTACAGACCTTCGTATGTTCTTGCCCGTTCTCTGACGGTCACCGCAGCGCCGGCGCCGGTGCTGGTCGCGATCGTCTTCTGGGGCATCACCGGCTGGGTCGGCAGGCTCTGCGCGCTTGTCTCGTTCCTGCTCTATCTCGTCACCGACCGGCGAGCGCGGGCCGAGGCGCCGCGGCGCTCACGGCAGCTGCTTGTCGAGCTCGGCCAGATCCCGGATCGGCCGCGGCATCTGTCGTGCCAGCATGTTCCAGACCAGGACGCCGAGAAGAACCGTAGGAACGGCGGGCACGATCAGGCGGCCCCACCAGGGTTCTTCCGTGAGCACGAAGATCGATATGCCGAGGGTGGCGAGGACCAGGATCCCGATCAGCACCGGTCCCAGGACGGCCGAGAATTTCGACACGCCGCGCTCGACCCGGTCCTGGAGGCCCGCCGCCGCCATCTGGGCGGCGAAGGCCCGGACCGTCGCGGCATAATGGGCGCGGTGATCCCCGAGCGGCGTGAGGTCGAGCGGCTTGCCGGCGCCCTCCCGCCAGATCACCGTTTGAAAGATCTTGCTGTATTTGGTCTCTTCATAGCCGATCCGGATGCGCAGGATGTCTTTGGGCGTCAGCCGGATCTGGCCGCCCTTCTCGCCGATCAGGTCGAGCCGGCCCTCGCGGCAGCCGACCCATATATGATCGCCGGCAAAGCCTTCGCGCTTGAGCGCCCGCGTCGCGATCGCGTGGAAGGCCGGTCCCGCGTCGCTCGCTGCCATGATGCCGCGCTTCCCTTGCTGCGATTTCATCCGACCTGGCCATCGAGTATAGCGGGAGAGTGCCTTAGTCTGCACCGCCTATCCCGCAGGCGACCTGCTGCTCTCGGCGCGGGCGAGCTCCACAAACGGAAAGGGAGCCCTTTCGAATGAGTCCAAATCATGAGGCGAACCGGAACGGCAAGCCTGTCGCCGTGGTGGTCGGCGCCACCTCCAAATGGCAATCGGATGGCCGCAACACCCTGCTGGCGCATGGCAGGACGCTGGACGACAGCGACCTGCCGGTCGGCATGCGCTGGAGCGTCGGCGGCGCCATTGCCCAGAAGTTCGCGCAAGAGGGCTTCTTCGTCGTGCTGACGACCCGCCAGGAGGCCAATGCCGCGGCATTGGCGGAGGCCATCCGGGAGCAGGGCGGCGAATGCATGACCGTCGAGCTGGATCTGGTCTCGCAGGACTCGATCGCGGCGGCCTTCGCCCGGATCCGGCGCGAGGCCGGCGATCCGCATGTTCTCGTCTACAATGCGGGCTATCTGGAGGGCCGCGATCTTCCGCCGGAGAAGGAGCTGCTCGAACATATCCCGGTGGAGCTGTTCGACACTGCGCAGCATATCGCCAGCCGCGGTCCCTTTCTCATCGCCAAGGAAGTGCTGCCGGCCATGCGCAAGCGAGGCGAAGGGTCGTTCTTCTTCTCCAACAACAACAAGTCGCTGCGCGGGACCAAGCGGAAGACGGGCGAATCGCTGTACTATCCCCGGGTCACGATGCGCGCGCTGGCACAGGTGCTCACCGAGGAATATTCCGAGCATGGCGTGCATGTGGCCAATGTCGTGATCGACGGTCTCATCGACTCGCCTGGGGTCCGGGCCCTGCCGCAGGCGCAGCGGAACCCCGACAGCCTCATCAATCCGGTCAAGATCGCCGAGGCGTTCTACTATCTGCACACGCAAGACCGCTCCTGCTGGACGCACGAGCTTCAGCTCACGCCCTTTCCGAACAAGCCCAGCCATTGATCCCGCGCAGCGGGGCACGGCTTCGGGCCGTCATAACCCCGCGACTGACGCGGTCAATTTCCAGGGCGGCGTGCGCGATCGGTTCCGCTTATCCTGGGGCGAAGTCCCTCACGACCGTGGGGATGTGAAACGGGGAGGGGTTGCGCGCCCTTGCCCAAGGGCCAGATCTAAGCGGTCGGGCCTATCGATGCCGCCCACGAACGGGAGCCATTCATGATTCCATTTTCGGTGCTGGATCTGTCGCCGATCTGCGCCGGCGGCACCGCCGCCGACGCCTTCCGCAACTCGGCCGATCTGGCCCGCCATGCCGAGCGCTGGGGTTATAAGCGCTATTGGCTGGCCGAGCATCACAACATGCCGGGCATCGCCAGCGCGGCCACCTCGATCGTGATCGCCCATGTGGCCGCCGCCACCAAGACCATCCGCGTCGGCTCCGGCGGCATCATGCTGCCGAACCATGCGCCGCTCGTGATCGCGGAGCAGTTCGGAACCCTGGAGTCGCTCTATCCAGGCCGCATCGATCTGGGGCTGGGCCGGGCACCCGGCACCGATCAGCGCACGGCCTGGGCGCTTCGCCGCAACATGACCGCGTCGGACGACCAGTTCCCGCGCGACGTGATGGAGCTGCAGCAGCTGCTGGGTCCGCCGGAGCCCGGCCAGACGGTCTCCGCCGTGCCGGGCGTGGGCCTCAAGATTCCGATCTGGTTGCTGGGCTCGAGCCTCTTCAGCGCCCAGCTCTCCGCGATCCTCGGATTGCCCTTCGCCTTCGCCTCGCATTTCGCGCCCGACCTGATGATGCAGGCGCTCGACATCTATCGCAGCCAGTTCCAGCCCTCGGCGACCCTCGAGAAGCCCTACGCGATGCTGGGCCTCAATGTCTTCGCGGCCGAGACCGATGCCGAGGCGCGGCGCCTCTTCACCTCGCTGCAGCAGCAGTTCGTCAATCTGCGCCGCGGCCATCCGACGCCGCTCCAGCCGCCCTTGGAGAGCGGCCAGGGTCAGTGGACGGCGGTGGAGCAGGCCGGCATCGACCGGTCGCTCGCGGAGGCCATCGTCGGCTCGCGCGACACCGTCCGGCGCGGGCTCGACGCCTTCATCGCCAGGACCGAGGCCGACGAGATCATGATCACCGCGCAGATCTACGATCACCAGGCACGGCTGCGCTCCTTCGAGATCGTCTCGGAGATTCGCGATCAGATGGGCTCGGCGCCGAAGGCCAAGGCCGCCGCGGGCGCCTGAGCGCCCGCTCTTCTACTTCGTCTTCGCGCGTTCGATGCCGGTCCAATCGGCGGGCGGCGGTTCGCGCCGATGGCGGTCGGCGCGGTCGCGATAGAGCTGGGCCAGCCGGTCTTCCGGCCAGCGTTCCTGCATCTGGTCGAGCCGCGCCAGCACGGCGTCCCAGTCGCGCGCGTAGTAGCGGGAGCAAGCCTCGTTCCACAGCGCGACCCGTTGGCCCGTGTCCGGAAGCTTCTCGGCGAGGCCCATGAGCTCATAGAGCGCGATCGGCTCGGTGGCGCCGACCGGCACCACGGAATCGACGAAGCGGAACAGAAAATCCCCGCCCGCCCCCTGGCGCACCGCGTCGCTGACCAGGATGGTCGTCCCGTAGCGCTTGTTGAGCCCCTCGATGCGCGAGGCCAGATTCACCACATGGCCCAGCGCCGTGTAGTTGATGCGATCGACCGAGCCGATCGTGCCGACCACGACCTCGCCGGTATGGAGCCCGAAGCGCGTCGGCATGACGGGACTGCCCTCGGCCTGGAACGCCTCGTTGAGTTTCCTGACCCGTTCGGCCGCCTCGAGGGCGCCCAGGCAGGCGAGGCGGACATGATCGGGCTGCGGCGCCGGCGCGTTCCAGAACGCCATCACGGCGTCGCCGATGTATTTGTCGATGGTGCCGCCGGATTCGACCAGGGCCGCACCCACCTCGCTGAAATAGCGCGACGCCACCTGGGTCAGGGTTTCGGGGTCGAGATTCTCCGCGAGCGTGGTGAATCCCACCACGTCGCTGAAAAGGAGCGTCAGCGTCTGCCGCTTGCCGCCCAGCTCCGGCTGCACCCGGTGGGCCAGGATGTTGTGCACGAGCTGACCCGGCACATAGCGCGAGAACTGCCGCAAGGCCGCCCGCATCGCGGTGACGGCACCGCCCAGCTCGACGATCTCGGCGATGCTCGATCGGCGCAGCGGCGGCTCCTCGAAATCGAACTTCATGATGCGCGCAACGTCGGCCTGCAGGTCGCGCAAGGGCCGCGTCACCCGGCCCGACACCAGCATCACGATGACGGCGCCGACCAGGATCGCGGCCAGGCCGACCAGCAGGAGGCGCGTCTGCAGGCGGTCGGCCGGCCCCAGGATCAGGTCGTAGGGGGCGGCCATCGCGGTGGTCAGGCCGCGCACGGGTCCCTTCACGGTCTGGAATCGCGTCAGATAGGGGCGCCCTGCGATCGTGACCACACGGTCGCCCGAACCCGAATCGGCGCGATAGCTGGCATAGAGCGCCGCGATTTCGGGATCGTCGAGCAGGGCGATCGGCGTCATCGCCTCGGGCGCATCGGGCTCGATCTCCATGCGCAGCCGGGCCGCATCGGGATGGGCGATCAGATTGCCGCGGTCGTCGAAAACGAAGAGCTCCATCTCCGGCGATTCGCGCAGCTCGGCCAGTTGCCGGTCGAGGTCGTCGAGCTCGACATCGATCGAGATCACGTCGCCCGGCGAATCGTCGAGACGCTGCGCGAGGGTGACGCCCATCACCGGCAGCGGCCTGAACTGATAGGGCGAGGTGAGCACCAGGCCCCCGAGCCGCATGGCGTCCTGGTACCAGGGCCGCAGCCGGGGATCGTAATCGGTGGTGGTGATCGGGGTGGTGCCGATGGTCTTCAGATCGCCGTCGAGCACCTGCCAATGCTCGTCCGCCCCTTCGCCGGCCCCCGGCCCGGTCTGGAGGCCGATCCGGACCGCGAACGCGGCCTTGTCCTTGGCGATGGCCGCGACCTCTTCCGGAATTCCGCGGCTGAGATCGAACACGGCATAGAAACGGCCGTCCGGCCGGCCGAAAGTGAGGCCCGTCACGGCCGGATTGATGCGTTCCACCTCCCGCAGGAGCCGGGCGAAGAGCGGCGCCAGCTGCTCGGGCGGCATGTCCGTGTCGAGGCTGAGGGCGGCGGTCTCGAGGAAGATCTGCGCCGAGCCGATCGCCCCGCCGATCCCCCGGGCGATCGTTGCCGAGATCCGGTCGAAATTCTCGCGGGCCTCGACCTTTGCGATCCGCGAGAGCCGCTCATGGCTGTAGAGCACCAGCCCGCCCGCCGTTACCACGATGATCGCGACAAACAGCAACGTCAGGATCGCCTGCAGCGGCAAGGATCGCCGGGTGGTGGAAGGCGGCTTCGCCAAGACAGATCCCCAAGCTGGGGCCCGCGGTTGCGACGGGCCGACGGCTGGTCATCCGGATATCACGGCGGGGCGGTTATGGCGAGGCAGGTCGGCGGGACGCCTCCCACTGGAGCCGCTGCCATCCGCAAGATCCGGGGCGCGGGGCAAGAGCCGGGCAAGGCTTAATCCCGGCGACAGCGCCAACCCGGAGAAACCCATGACGCCTGCGCCCAGCCACGGCAATCCAAAGATGACCGTCATGACCCGTCCTTCCCCAACCCGCCGCTCCCCGCGCGCCCGCGCGGAAGAAGACCTGGCCTGTCGGGTCCAGGCGCTGGACTGGGCGCGGCTGGGCGCCACGCTCGACGAGCAGGGCCATGCCACGACGGGCCCGCTCCTGATGCCGGCCGAGTGCGAGGCCCTGATCGCGGGCTATGACGAGGAGGCGCGTTTTCGCAGCCAGGTCGTCATGGCGCGCCATGGCTTCGGGCGCGGCGAGTATAAATATTTCGGCTATCCGCTGCCCGAGGCGGTGTCGGTCCTGCGCGGCGCACTCTATCGGCAGCTGGCGCCGCTCGCCAATCGCTGGCAGGCGGCGCTGGGAGCGGCACCGGATTATCCGCCGGCGTATGAGGCCTATCTCGGGCGCTGCCATGAAGCCGGCCAGCGCCGGCCCACGCCGCTGCTGTTGAAATACGGGCCCGGCGATTATAATTGCCTGCATCAGGATCTTTACGGCGACCTGGTCTTTCCGCTGCAGGTCGCCATCCTGTTGAGCGCGCCCGGCCAGGATTTCACCGGAGGGGAGTTCATGCTGACGGAGCAGCGGCCTCGCCAGCAATCGCGGGGCGAGGTCGTGTCATTGACGCAAGGCGAAGGCGTGATCTTCGCGGTCAATCACCGGCCCGTGCAGGGCAAGCGCGGCGTCTATCGCAGCGCGATGCGCCATGGCGTGAGCCGGCTCAAGAGCGGGCACCGCTTCACCCTCGGCATCATCTTTCACGACGCGCGATGAGACGGAACATGGGCGCCCTCGCCGATCTCTTTGCCGGCACCGCGCCGGGCGCCGGTGGAATCAAGATCCTGGCGCCCGGCGCCGCCCTGTTGCGCGGCTTCGTGCAGGCGAGCTTGCCGGCGCTGCTGCAGGAGATCGAGCATGTCGCCAAGGCGGCACCCTTCCGCCGCATGGTGACACCGGGCGGCTATGCGATGTCGGTCGCCATGACGAACTGCGGCGAGGCCGGCTGGATCACCGATCTCGGCGGCTATCGCTATGGCGCCACCGATCCCCAGAGCGGTCGGCCCTGGCCTGCCATGCCGCCGATGTTCCGCGCGCTGGCCGCGGGCGCCGCCAAGGCCGCGGGTTTTGACGGCTTCGAGCCCGATGCCTGCCTGATCAATCGCTACGAGGCAGGCGCCAAGCTCTCGCTGCATCAGGACAAGGACGAGCGCGATTTCTCGCAACCGATCGTCTCGGTCTCGCTCGGCCTGCCCGCGGTCTTTCTCTTCGGCGGCGAGGAACGCCGCCAGAAGCCGGCGCGGCTGCGGCTGGAAAGCGGCGACGTCGTGGTCTGGGGCGGTCCATCGCGCCATCGCTATCACGGCATCGACCCGCTGGCGCCCGGCAGCGATCCGCTGACGGGTCCCTATCGCTACAATCTGACGCTGCGCAAGGCGCTGTAGCGGATCAAGTCCGCGCGCAAGCCTAGAGCTCCTCGATCGAGGAGACACGGTTCGGATAGAAGGCGAGATAGCCTTTGATCGAGGCCATCGCGTCATAGGGCGCCTCGTAGCTCCAGACCGCATTCTCGGCACGTTGACCGTCCTGCTCGATATTGTAGTAGGACGCCTCGCCCTTATAGGGGCAGTGGCTGCTGTGGTCGGTCCGTTTCAGCAGGGCCATCTTCACGTCGGCGCGCGGAATATATTGAACCGGCGGATAGGCCGCTTCGCGCAAGGTCAGCGCGCGTGTCGTGTCGGCCACGACCTTGCCGTTCCAGGTGATGCGGACCCGTTGCGGATTGGGTTCGATCGCGATCGGGTGATCGGGGCCCGGCAGCTTCATGGCTTTGGCTGGCATGCTCATCGAGATCTCCTGCGCCAAGCGCGGCTTTATGGACGGAGATGGTCAGGCTGCAGCCAATTTTCCACCCTTCCGAAGAATCCGACAAGCCCCGCTGAAACAGCCGAAGCCCCGGAAAAGCAGGGATTGATATCGTCCCGCGCTTCCAGGACAGTCATCGTCAATGACCGATCATAAGCTTTCGCCGCTGCTCGAGCCGCGCTCCATCGCCATCGTCGGCGCCTCGCCGAGGGAACACAGCACCGGACAATCGATGCTCCGGACGCTGAAGGCATTGGGCTTCGGCGGCGGCATCTATCCCGTCAATCCCCGCTATGAGCAGATCGAGGGCTTGGCCTGCCATGCCGGGCTGGAGGCGCTGCCGGAAGCGGTCGATCTGGCCGTGCTGGCGGTCTCGAACGAGAAGCTCGAAGAGCAGCTCGGGAAGGCGATCAAGGCCGGCGCTCGCGCCGCCGCGATTTTCGGCAGCTGTGTCATGCCGGAGGCGCAGGAGCCGCGTCTCGCCAATCGCCTGTCCGCGATGGCACGGGAAGCGGGGCTGCCGATCTGCGGCGGCAACTCGATGGGGTTCTGTCACTACCAGGCCCGCATCCATGTGAACTCCTATCCCTTCATCGAGCGCCTGCCGGGCGGCGTCGCCTTTCTGAGCCAGTCCGGCTCCGTCTTCGCCGCCGTCGTCAACCACAACCATCGCCTCGGCCTGAATTTCGCGGTCTCCACCGGGCGCGAGCTCTCGACCTCGACCGCGGATTATATGGACTACGCGCTGGGGCTCGAATCGACCCGCGCCATCGGCCTCTTCCTCGAGGGCGTGCGCGATCCCGAGGCGTTCCGGCACAGCCTCGAGCGCGCGCAGGCGCAGGACGTGCCGGTGGTGGTGCTGAAGGTCGGGCGCAGCGAGCAGGCGGCGCAGATGGCCGTGAGCCACACCGGTGCCCTCGCCGGCAACGACGTGGCCTATGGCGCCCTCTTCGAGCGATACGGCGTCGCCCGTGTCGACACCATCGATGAGCTGGTGACGACCCTGCTGCTACTCTCTCATCCGCGCCGCGTCGGACCCGGGGCCGTGGCGACGATCCATGAATCGGGCGGCGAGCGCGAGCTCGTTGTCGATCATGCGGCCGAGATCGGCATCCCCTTCGCCGCGATCGACGAAGCGACGACGGCGAAGCTCGCCGCGCGGCTGGATTACGGGCTCGATCCGGTCAATCCGCTCGATGCCTTCGGCACCGGCAACGACTATGGCGGGATCATGCGCGACTGCTTCCAGGCGCTGCTCGAGGACCCGGCCACCGCGATCGGCATGTTCTTCCTCGATATGCTGCAGGACAATCTCTACAGCGAAACCTGCACGCAAGCCTGCCTCGATGCGGCGGCCCGGACCTCGAAGCCGGTCGTGCTCGCGACCAACTCGGCCTCGCTCGATCATCAGCGCCGCGCGGTCGAGGTGACGCGCGCCGGCGTGCCGGTGCTCGACGGCACGGTCGCCGCGCTGCGCGCGGTGCGCCATGCGCTCGACTATCGCGACCATCGCCTGCGGCCGCCGATCGCGATGCCGGCGCCGGCTTCGGCCGCCGTCAGCCAGCGCTGGAAGGAACGGCTCGCGCGCGGCCGCGTCCTGTCCGAGGCCGAGGGGCTGGCGCTGCTGGCGGATTACGACATTCCGGTCCTGCCCTATCGCCTGGTCTACACGCTCGCGGAGGCGAAACAGGCGGCCGCTTCCCTGGGCTATCCGGTGGTGCTCAAGACCGCCATGCCCGACATCGCGCATAAATCCGATCTCGGCGGCGTCAAGCTCAACCTGCGCGACGAGGCCGCGGTCGAAGCGGCCTTCCTCGACCTCAACGAGCGGATCGGCTCGCATGTGCTGGTCACGCGTTTCGCGCCGGGCGGGGTCGAGCTGGTGCTGGGGCTGAAGCTGGATCCGCAGTTCGGTCCGGTGATCCTCGCCGGCGCCGGCGGCACGCTGGTCGAGTTGATGCGCGACGTCCAGGCGGCGCTGGCGCCGCTGGACGAAGCGGCCGCCTTGCGCATGATCGACAAGCTCAAGGTTCGCCGGCTGCTCTCGGGCCTGCGCGGCGCGCCGCCCTCCGACATCGCGGCGCTGGCCCGCGCCCTCGTTCGGCTGTCGGCGCTGGCCGTCGATCTCGGCGACCATCTCGCGGAGATCGACATCAATCCGCTGCTGGTGAAACCCCAAGGCTGCGCCGCGCTGGACGCGCTGGTGGTGCCGGCGAAGGGGGCGTAGGTCGATACGAGTTCGCTCCGCTTCCACTTTCCTCTCCGCCCGCGTAGCGGGAGGAGAGCGACTGTCTTTGAGGTCGATCCTTAGCCGAAGCTGGGAGAGGCGGGTCCTCTCTTGGCCACACGCCCTCTCCCAGCTCCGAGTAAGTCTCCGCTTCGCTCCGACTAACTCTTCGCAGCCCTCCCCCTCACTGCGTGAAGGGGAGGAAAGAAGTATTGAGCGTCAGACATTGCCGATCTCGACATCCGGCCAGATCAATTGCCCTTCGACGACGGGTGCGCCGGACGAATCGACGACGGCGACGCGATAGGTCGGCGGCGAGGTCGCGATGAGCTCGCCCTTGCCCGTCACCGTGTCGTTCTCGACCACGGGTTTGATGAAGCGCAGATCGGCCGCCATGCCGGCCATGCCATCCGGTCCGAAGGTCGCCGTGACGGCGGCCCACAGCGCACTCAGCGTGAGGGTGCCCTGTGCGATCGGCTTGCCGAAGGGCGTCATGGCGGCGAAGGCCGGATCGTAATGGATCGGATTGGGATCTTCCGTGAGCGATCCGTAGCGCCGGATCCGCTCCGTGGTGAGTTGCAGCCGGCGCTCGACCAGGCGCGGCGGCGGATCGGCGCGGCTCATCCCCACACCACCCAATGCTCGCCCGCCAGCACCAGGGCGCTCGTCTGGTTGCGAATCTCCGTCTCGAATCGCACCCAGCCGCGCGCCTTGCGCCGCTCCTTCGCGGCGCAGCGCAGCTCGACCGTCACGCGATCACCCGCCGTCAGAGGGACGCCCAGCTGCAGCTTCTGCGAGGCATGGATCGAGCCCGGCGGGCGCTTCGGCATGAGCCGCATATAAGCCCGCATCATCAGTGCCACCGCGAGCCCCGGCGAGAGTGGGAGCCCGGGGCCGGCCTCCTCCGTGATCGAGCGGTAATCCTCGATATCTGCGGCCATGATGTCGAGGCTGAGGCTGCCGATCGTCGCGCCCGGCACGAGGTGTTCATAGGTGACGAGGCCTTCGATCATGGAGCGCATTCCAGTCGCGGCGACCGCGTCACCGCACGCGTTCCAGGATGCTGCAGTAATTCGCCACGCCGGCGCCGCCCATGTTGAAGATGCCGCCGAGCCGTGCGCCCTCGCGTTTGGCGCCCAGGGGCTCGCCCGCGAGCTGGCGCGCGGCGATCACATGCATCGAGACGCCGGTGGCGCCGATCGGATGGCCCTTGGCCTTGAGCCCGCCGGAGAGATTGACCGGCAGCCGGCCGCCGAGCGAGGTGGCGCCTTCTTCGAGGAGCTCGGCGCCATGACCGGGCTTGGCGAGGCCCATCGCTTCATATTGCATCAGTTCGGCGATGGTGAAGCAGTCATGGCTCTCGGCGAAATCGAGATCGTCGAGCGCGAGCCCGGCGCGCGACAACGCATGTCTCCAGGCGCGCGCGGCGCCCTCGAGAAAGGTCATGTCGCGCCCGCTCATGGGCAGCGCATCGTTTACATGCGCGGTCGCGCGAATCTGGATCTCGCGGTCTTTGGATTCAGTGACAGCCGGTGCCGCCAGTACGACCGCGGCCGCGCCATCGGAGACCATCGAGCAATCGGTGCGCCGCAGCGGCGGCGCCACCATCGGATTCTCGGCCGTGATGCGCCGGCAGAACTCGTAGCCCAGATCCTTCTGCAGATGGGCCAGGGGATTGAGCGCGCCATAGCCATGGTTCTTGGCGGCGATCCGTGCCAGTGCATCCGACTTGTCGCCATAGCGCTGGAAATAAAGCTGCGCGATCTGAGCGAAGATGTCGGCGAAGGAGGCGTCGGGTCCGCCTTCCTCGGCGACATAGCTGGCCGAGGCCAGGGCCTTCTGGATGTCGGGGCCGCTGTTGCCGGTCATCTTCTCGGCCCCCACCACCAGCACCAGCCGGGCCTGGCCGGCGGCGATCGACTTGATGCCTTGCTGGATGGCGGCCGAACCGCTGGCGCAGGCATTCTCGACCCGCGTCGCCGGCTTGTAGCGGAGATCCGGCAGGGCCTGGATCGGGAGGGAGGCGGGAAAGCCCTGCGGGTCCATGCCCTGGTTGAAATGGCTGACGACCACCTCGTCGATGTCGCGGGCGTCGACCCCGGCATGGGCGAGGGCCTCCGTGGCGGCGGCCCCCATCAGGCTTTCGAGGGTCTGATCGCTCAGCTTGCCGAAGCGGGTATGGCCCCAGCCCAGGATCGAGACGGGTGTTGCGCGATCGTTGGTTTTGCCGTTCATCGCCGAATGCTCCTGTGCCCAGCTCCCCGATGATATGGCGATCCCGCGCGGAGCGGCAAAGCCCCTTCGCCGGGCCGTGCCGGGCCGCGGCTAGACGCGGCGCGTCAGGGCGATGAGCAGGAAGAGCAGGCAGGCGCCGCCGCCGGCGGCGAGGAAGCCGTAGGGATTCCAGAGATCGAGGCTGGTCCCGACGAAGACCGGCCCGACCAGGGTTCCAGTCTCGTAGGTGAAGGCGAAGAGCGCATTGGCCGCGGCCAGATCGCCCGGCCCGAAGCGCCGCCCCACCATGGCGAGCCCGACCGTATAGAGCCCGCCGAAGGAGCCGCCCCAGATGGTCAGCAGCGGCCAGGCCGCCAGGCTGTCCAGCACCAGCGGCAGCAGCAGGAACCCGACGGCGCTGGTGATCGCCAGGAAGATCAGGAGCTTGCGCCCGTCGCGCCCGTCATGCCGGTCGGCCATCATGCCGATCGGCAGCTGGAGGAGGACGTTGCCCAGCGCCACGGCGAACAGCATGCCGAAACCGGCCCGTTCGCCCACCCCCATGCGGTCGGAGAAGATCGGGAAGAAGGCCAGCACCGAGTTGATCAGCACGCCGTTCAGCACCGCTGCCGCCATCAGGGTCGGCTGGCGCCGCAGCAGGGTGGCGTAGTGGGCGGCCGCCTCCGAGGGCAGGGACGGAATCAACCTGCGCGCGAAAATCAGGGGTAAGGCCGAGGCCGCCACCGTGCCGGTGATGAGATAGAAAGGCAGGTATCCCTCGGTGCCGGTGATCATCAGGACGGGGAATCCCAGGCAGTAGGCGGCCGACATGGTCGTGACGTAGAGCCCGACCACGCGCCCGCGCGTGCTGTCGTCGGCGACGGTGTTGAGCCAGACCTCGCCGATCACCCAATGGATCGCGATGCCGGCGCCCATCACGAAGCGCAGCACGAACCAGCCTTCGATGCTGTTCCACACCGGCAGCAGCGCGATGGCCGCCGTCATGATCGCGACGCCGAGATAGAGCGCGTTGGCGGCGCCGAGGCGGCGCGCCAGCGTCGGTGTCGCGAGCGTGAAGAACAGGATCGCCGCCGCTTCGACCGCGGTGTTGAGGCCGATGATGCTGCCGCTGACGCCTTGCGCCTCGAGCCGCATGGAAAGGAGCGGCGTCGACATGGCGAAGGTCACGGTGGAGGCGAAAGCGCTGGCGAGGATCGCGATCAGGCTGATCCGGCGCTCGCCCGGACGGAGCAGCGGCACCGGGAGAACGGTCGCGCTTCCGTCCGTCATGTCAGGCCTCCGTCGAACGCCGCCGGCCCGAAATCAGAGCATGGCGGCTCGCGAGGGGGAAGGGCGAAGGCGGATGCGGCGGCAAGCGGGGTCCGCCGGCTCAGCTGAGCATGTGACGTGCGATCTTGCCCGTGTTCGTCATCGGCAAGGCGTCACGAATTTCGATTTGTCCCGGCGCTTGGCCGACCGGCAGCTCGCCGCGCAGCCAGTCGAGCAGGGCCTGCGCGTCGATCGCCTTCTTCTGCTTCAGTGTGACGAAGGCCTTTCCGTCTTGGCCGTAAGTCGGATGCGGAACCGCCACCACGGCCGCCAGCGAAACCGCCGGATGACGCTGCAGCAGGCTCTCCACCACCTCGGGCACGATATGTTCGTTGCCGCGCGTGATGCGGCTGTCCATCCGCCCGATGATCTTGAGATAGCCGTCGCTGCTGAAGGTCGCGATGTCGCGCGTGTGATACCAGCCGTCCTTCATCGTGGTCGCGGTCAGATCGGGGCGGTTGATATAGCGCGTCATCATCGCGGGCGAGCGCACCAGCAGATGGCCGCGATCGGTCAGCGCCAGATCGTTGTCGTTGTCATCGACAATACGCGCCTCGATGCCCGGCAGGATCTTGCCGGTATAGCCCTCATGCTGGCCGCCGCTGGGCCAGGACCAGGCCAGCGCCGCGCAGGTCTCCGACGCGCCATAGCCGGCCCGCAGCTGGACGCCGAGCCGCTCGCGGAACTCCCGCTCCCAGGCGGCCGGCAGGGCGGCACCGCCGCTGATGCAGAGCTTGAGCGGCACCTGTTCCTTCCGCACGCCGTCGGCATGATCCAGGAGCCAGCGATAGAAGCTCGGCACCGCGACGATGAAGGTCGCGCCATGATCGATGATGTTCTGCCAGACCGCGCCCGGATTCTTCTTGTCGATCAGGGTCTCGGGGTTCTCGCATTCGAGATAGATGACGCTCTGGCCGAGGAAGACCGGCTGCAGGATCAAGAACAGCTGCGACATCATGCATTCCATCGTGAAGATGGAAAGCCGCACGCGGCAATGGTCGATCTCGAACAGCGGCACGGTGAGGTTGACCACCTCGGCGACGGCGCCGGCCGAGATCTCGAGGCCCTTCTGCTTGCCGGTCGAGCCGGAGGTATAGACGACGAGGGCCGCATCCTCGCGCTCGAAATGATGGATCGGGAAGCGCTCGGGCTGGTCCTTCATCAGGTCGGCGAGGGACGGAAATCCTATGACGGTCGAGGCGCCTTCGGGATCGACCGGCAGGATCCAGAGCTGCTTGACGCACGACACGCGGCGCATCGCGGCGATCGCGCGCGGCGCGACCGGGTCGTCGCCGTAATTGTCGAAGCAGAGAAATGCGTCGACCTCGGAATCCTCGAGCATGAAGGCGAAGTCCTGCTCGGTCGAGGTCCAGAGCAGATTCACGACGGTGGCGCCCGTCATCAGGATGCCGAAATAGGCGATCAGGAAGGACGGGCGGTTGTTGCAGCAGAGCGCGATGCGGTCGCCGGGACCGTAACCCTGCGCCGTCAGGCCCGCCGCGGCCTTCGTCGCCCAGCGATGGATCTGGCTGTAGCTGTAGGGGCGGTCGCGGAAAATGACGGCGGTCGCATCGGGCGAACGCAAGGCCGTGGCTTCAAGATAGAAGGCGGCATTCGTCATGCGATATCCGATCCCCCTCGCCTTTGCGCTTCAACCTAACCCGCAACCGCAACAGGAAAAAGACAATTCATCTCGACGTGGTTGGCTTGTCCGTCAACCAATAAACCGCGCGGCCCGTTGCGCCCTTGCTCGCCGCCAACCGGTCCGATCGGCACCCTGCCCAAGCACAGCCCTTTTTCCCTTCGAAGGC